>JAKQLB010000383.1 GCA_029567375.1 Bacteroidota bacterium
TTTGTTGCCATGTCTGACGGCAAAGATATTTACCAACAACACCAAAGGCGTTGAGATCCTGCTTAAGTCCGGTTTTTATGTTGTGAAGGAAGCATTCGACGCAACCGCGAATGCCGAGCAGTATGAAATGGCCTGGTCTGAAAAATCCGGCGATGCATAAAAACATCAGCGGTTCCCTTGGATTCGATGGCCTCGAATTGTTTGACGGTTCTAAATGACCTTTTGCGACATAGCCACATAGTGATGATTTGTTTCTCAGACTTTCAAGGTCAAATTTCGCCCCGGACCCGGCTCCGGATTTGGCTTTCTATACTTGCAAGGGTGGGAGGAGTGTGCTAAAATAACAGCTGTTACAGAATCGGAGCGAAACCCGCCTGAATACATGCTGGGGATAACTCCGGTCTTAATTGCAAAACAATATGCTCCCGTAGCTCAGAGGATAGAGCGTCGGTTTCCTAAACCGTGCGTCGGAGGTTCGACTCCTCTCGGGAGTGCCAAACAAACCCTGCCATCTCAACGATTGCAGGGTTTGTTTATTTCCTTTCCTCTCCTTTCCTCTTAAAATAAATAGCGAATACAATGCCCGATATTAATATTATGGTTGCAATGATACTAATGCCATTAATAAAATGTAACGGTAGTTTCATTTGAGTGGGTAAATCAGAGAAGGTGATACCAAACCCTTCCGGCGGCATTAATGTCGTTTTGAATGCATAATGTGCAAATCTTAAAAGCAATAGAGACAGCGCAGCATATCCGGAAATGATATACCCAGCAAGATACCCTTTTTTCTTAATCAAATTTGATATAAAATGGATTGTGGATTTACTTTTATTATAAATGGGAATTTGCTCAAATCCATCGTTATCCTGACTATCGTCGAGTAGATAATCTGTCGTAACCCCAAAGATTTTACTGATTGCTAACAGTTTACTTGTATCCGGCAAAGACTCGTCTAACTCCCATTTCGAAACTGCCTGTCTTGATACCGACAATTGTGCCGCCAATTGCTCCTGGGACATACTTTTCGATTTTCTTAAGTGTTGTAGCTTTTCTCCAAATGTCATTTATAGTACCTCCTCGTTTGATGGCTAAAGCATAATACTTTATCCGGTTGCGTTCTACCAACCAGACCTTGAATTTCTGCAACCTCCAGTTGCAACCACCATTTTATCATATCAGACTCTACATTTCATTTCATCCACAGTAATCCCTGTCATCATTGTATCACTACGAAACTACTGAAAATATTTTGTGATTTCTATTGACATCTAACTGTATCATGGGCACAATACAGTCAAGGACCGTATTACTTGACCGATACAGTTGTTTGAGAAAAGGGTGTAGGTACGCCATGATTTCTTTTGAAGAATTCACCATGGAGGATGGTAGCCCGATCTATATGCAGATCCTTCGCTATATCAAACGTGGCGTTGCCGCAGGTAGCATCCGGGACGGCGATGAGCTTCCCTCCCGGCGTGTTCTTTCGGCACGGCTCGGGGTGAATCCCAATACGGTCCAGAAGGCTTATCGACTGCTTGAGGAAGAGGAGCTGCTCCGATCCCACTCCGGTGCTAAAAGTTATATGGTGCTGGACGGAAAAAAAACTGAGCGAATCCGCGACGAGCTACTTGAGAATGATGCCAGAAGCGTGGTCAACGCCATGCGGCAGATGGGAATTTCAAAGGATGAGGCGTTGCGAATGATCGACAAGTACTGGGAATGAGGATGGGAATATGAAAAAGCACTTATCTGTGTTGATGCTGATGTCACGCAGTACGATTTATAAGATCCTGGGCATACTCGTCATTATGACTGCCGTCGAAGGAACGCTGTTTTATTTGACTCTGCGTAATATGACTGCTGCGGAGGTTGTTGGATTGGAGCTGGTGTTCCAGCAAAGCAGAATTCTATGGGTTTGTGCTTTGGGATACCTTCTGGTTACCGCTCTGCTTTGCTTGACAGGCTGTGAATTTAGCGGCAAACAGGGTTATACGCTGCACCGGCTGTCCGTCTCTCAAAGAAGCGTATTCCTCTGGCAGGCCTTTTACAACATCTGCTGCTTCTTTCTCTTCTGGGCTGTGCAACTCTTTATCGTTCTTGCTTTATGCAGGCTATATATGGAAAAGATTGACCCTCCCGCCATCAGCAACCAGACGGTATTTCTCGCCTTTTACCGGAACGATTTCCTCCACAGTCTCCTGCCCCTGGCAGATATGAGCCGCTATGTGCGAAATATATTTCTTATTCTCGGTTTGGGCATCGCTTCTGCTTACTTTCCCATTCGGCAACGCCGGGGCGGAACAGGAGTGGGAATCATTGTCCTTTCGGCTGTGACACTTCTTTTCTTCTCCCACAGCATGGGTTCCTTGGGGAACGACATACTGGTAATTGTCTTCTCTATTGCAACAGCTACCATGGCATTGTACGGAGCCTTAAAAGAGGAGGCTGCAAATGAAACTTGATTTGACACATCATGCGCCACTGGGCATAAATCTGCAGAGGGAGCAGCGGTTTTTTACCACCGGCATAATATGTTCCATTTTCTACAGCCTGATTTTCCTCCCTCGATACCAGCAAGCCCACTCCATGCTGTATCATTGGAAAGGTGACAAATGTGTGTTGATACCCGGAGCCATAATAGAGGATTTCGGCGTACTTCTTGAAAACGCTCTGGTGGGCTTCTTGATCCTTGCCCTGTGCATGCTGGCGTTGATTATCTACCATTATGCATACCACTATCAGGGCAGCAAGAGTATTTACCTTATGAAGCGGTTACCAAATCGGTGGGAAATGCATCGGCGTTGCATAACCCTACCATTGCTGGCTGCCCTCATATGCCTGATAGCCGCCATTGCCTTCCTTCTCATTTATTTTGGAATTTACATGGTTTTCACACCAAAGGAGTGCCTGACGCTAGGACAGTGGCAGAAGATATGGAGCGTGCTACTATGATTGAAATTAAGAACATCAACAAATCTTATACGGGGAAACGGGCACTAAAGGATGTGAGTCTTAGATTGCCTCAAGGCGAAATCATCGGTCTGTTCGGAGAAAACGGCGCGGGCAAGACCACCCTCATGAAGTGCATCCTGGGCTTTCTACCTTACAGTGGCGAAATCACCCTGGACGGCTCACCCATCACCCGCAAAAACATCGCACGGCTCTCCTTCGCCACCAGCGAGCATTCCTTCTTCCCCAATCTGGCTCCAAAGGGGCACAAGGAGTTTTACGCTGAGCACTTCCCCCGTTTCTCGGAAAAGCGGTTCAAGGGATTGATGGACTTTTTTGAGCTGCCTATGAACAAGACTCTGCGCAACTTTTCCACCGGTCAGAAAAACCAATTCGAGGTCATACTGTCACTGTGCCAGGGGGCGGACTATATTCTGATGGACGAGCCCTTTGCAGGTAATGACGTATTCAACCGAGAGGATTTCTACAAGGTACTCCTAGGAATTCTCGAACCCAGAGAGACCGTCATGCTGTCCACCCATCTCATCGAGGAGGTCTCCGGATTCATCGGCCGAGCTGTGCTGATTCGGCAGGGCAAAATCATTGGGGATGTATCCATGATGGAGCTTGAGGAATCGGGACACAATTTGATGAGCTTTATTAAAGATACTTACCATTACCGTGCCGACCGGGTCAGCCGCGCCCTGGATGAGTTGACCGGAAGGGACGAATAGGAGGAGCCATCATGCGAAAAAGCTTAGTTATTGCACTGCTACTCCTGCTTCTAAGTTTGGGGGGTATCTATGCGGCGCACGCCGGTGTTAACATAAATAAAGATGAAGTGGTTCTGGATGAAACCATCCTCTATGGTGATAAGGTCACAGCTGAGGGGCTTGTGATCGATATCGATACGCACTGCAACAACCATCTGTTCTGGAACACAGTCTATGAGCTTGGAATTGAACCGCAGATTAATACAGATTTTCGCTTTTCACAGAAACAAGAATACCAGCAACATGAGCGTATATACTACGGGGTTGAATTTGGAATTTCCGACAGTGGCGGGTTTTCTGCTTCAGCAGGTATCGATTTGGATAATGACAGTCATTTTATAGGATCCTATTTCTACAGCATGAAGGACTTATACAAGGATGTAGCAAGCCGTACCGGGGCCGGGCAAACCCACCGTGAAAGTTTGTATTTTAAAGACTATTACGATTTTTATCCTCTCGTAGCTTCTCTTGATTTGCCGGATTACCATTGGGATATGCGCCAGGAGATTGGCGAACGAGATCAAGCCCAAGACGATGGTAGCGAGCCGTTCATTCAGGCGATAAGGGATTATTTCCGTATTCCCGTCCTGGACGACCACCGGTTGGAGGTCTCCATTGCAAAGAACGACGAAGGACTCATTACCGAAATAGACACATCTCCTATAGGCGACAGCGGCGTAAGCCTGTGGACTACCAGCCTTGTGACGGATGATGCCTGCTATTTCACATTTAATAATCAAGCACAGAATGGTGAACTGCTGGATTTAAGCCTCATCCCCGATGGCTACGGCCTCTATCGCCTTCCTCTCACAAAGGCGGCGGAAGGAGAAAAGAACTCCCGCATATCGCTGGAACAGATGGAGATGGTCTATGCTCTTGATCCGCAAGTTCACATTACAGAGCTGAAGCTGACGGAAGATGAGAGCAAGCTCCTGCTGATGACTCGTGAAGATGAAGCATACTACTTAACAACCCTTAACGCCGTAACGGCCCAGGAGCTGCAAAAGCTGAAGGTGATCGACTGTGATGAGGACGTGTATCTCTGGTCCTTCTATTCTGACCGGTTTATTGTCGGTTTTGTCAGTGACGGGAGGCTTACGGTTATCGAAGCGACGGATAGCGGTGAATATCGAGGGGTATTCACGGTGGATACCCCTGCATCCGACGCAATAGGAATGCCTCGTACTTCAAATGCCGCAATGAGCTGGGATGGAGAGAGGCTTGCCGTGGCAGAACCTCAGCTGGAGGAGGACATGAATTACGGCCGCTATGAAAAATGTGGGTTTAACCTATCTGTTTACGATGAGAGTGGTCTTCTTTACGCCGGTAAATACGACAGCAGCTTGGACATCAACAGGTCGCTGGACTACTCCTATCGTTGTCGGCCCTTGGATTTGAATCCCATCTACCTTCGTTGGCCCGAAAAATAATGCTGGATTTGTATTTTGGCAAGGACCGATTTTCCCTGTCTCTACTTGCTTATAATAACCTCTATTATCTTCGTCCGTTCAACCCATTATGCAGAATAAAACGATATTTTGGTCTATACAAGAATATAGACCAAAGTTTACTAATTGTACCACTCGTATACAAATTGTGTCAAACTTGTTTGCCTTACTGATAATACCCAAAGTCTTTACCAAAGGACCGGTTATATCCAACCCTTATTATTTATTCACCCACTCTGATAGGATTATAAAAACTATGTTTTAAGCTTACCCATAGTATCACCTTGCTTTTGCGCCCTCGACATAATCCATAAGGGCATTAATGTAAGCAAACAAAGTTTGATAAATGGAATGATTCTGTTTACATTCAAAAAATATCATGCTATTATTAAAACAAAACAGATTTCATAAATGGCACGGAATAACCCGTTTTTACATAAGAACACGCCAAATATAAAAAGGGGTGGATAAAATGAACGCCTATCATAGACTGGCGAAGTATCCTG
>JAKQLB010000087.1 GCA_029567375.1 Bacteroidota bacterium
GGAGCAAGTCAAGCTTCGGCTTGCTATTTATGGTCCGGCTGGTGCGGGTAAAACCGCATCCGCCCTTCGAATTGCGCACGGTATCGGAGGCAGGATTGCCTTCATCGACACCGAGAATTATTCTGCATCCAGATATGCAGATGGTTTGAATTATGTTGGAGGGTTTGTCCCCTTTAATTTTGATGTGACTTCGCTGCAAAAGCCCACGATTGAAAATTATCTGGAGGCGATTCAGTCAGCCGAGAATGCGGGATATAATGTCCTGATTATTGACTCATTGTCTCATGGGTGGCAGGAGCTATTAGAAGAAATTGATCGGATTGCTAAAACCAAGTATCGTGGCAATTCTTGGTCGGCTTGGAGTGATGGAACTCCGAAGCAAAAGTCACTCATCCGGGCTATCACCCAATCCAATATGCATATCATAGCCACGATGAGATCTAAAACTGAATGGGAAACGGGAAAAGATGAAAAAACCGGTAAGTCCAAACCCGTAAGAATTGGTCTCGCTCCGGAGCAGGGGAAGGGGATAGAGTATGAGTTCGATATGCTCATGGAACTCAATGACTCGCACTATGCCACGATCATAAAAGATCGTTCTGGTAAATTCCAGGATCATGAGATTTATTGTCCTGATGAGAAGTTTGGGAAGGAATTAGCGGAATGGCTCACTCAGGGTGTAGTCCCGGTTCGTCCTGCTCCACAGCTCGAAAGTCCCAAACCCACTGTTCCCAAACCCACTGTTCCCAAACCGAGAAGTCCTCTTATGACGGAAGAGGAAAAGCAAAATATAATTGACCTGCAGAACCGTCTTCGGAATAAAGTAGAGAAGTTCTCCAGGGAGAACCTTCGAGGATATGGTGATCGGAATAAAGCCCGTGAAGAAATATATGCGTGTCTTGGTACTCACACAATCGGAGAGTGCTTCAATGCTAAATATCTTCAGGATATGCTTACTATGCTGGAGGAATGGCAAAAAAAGACAGATATCCCATTCGCCCCAATGCCTCCAAAAGATGAACAAATCAATACTATACTTCAAGAAATTGATAATAAACTGAAAGTGAAGTATATGCCCGAATCGGTTGCCGATTCCTTTGCTAAGCAGGCATTATCTATTGCTGGAAAAGGTTCTCTGGACGGATTAAATGCTATCCTAACGGCTGTAAATAGCTATCCCGATAAATCAGTTCCTGTTCCTGAAGATATTTCTAAACTGCAGGAAGAGATTCATCAAAAGCTAAAAGTA
>JAKQLB010000009.1 GCA_029567375.1 Bacteroidota bacterium
CGCTTCCGTCGGTAATCGATACCCTTCCACTTGCGTGATGTCCGTCGTCACGTTTCCGTTTTTATCCAGCAGATTTCCGTTCTGATCATACGCTGGTGTGTACCCTTCTTCTTCACTCAGCCAGTTGCAATAAGCGATCGCATCCCACCAGTTTACTTTGATCACAGGACGTGCGCCTCTTCCCCATCCTTCATCAGACGGTTTGGTCCTGCTTGTCTCGTTACAGAACGCATCGTATTCATCGAATGTGACTTCATACTTCCCGATCCAATAGTCGTAGGTCAGGTTCACCGTATGCACCGGTCGGCAATCTTCCCACAAATCCCCGACTTCATCCCCCATCTGGAAAGTCCCGCCTTCGACGAGCACCATCTCACCAGGGTTAACTTGGGTTTGAGAGTTCGCGATTTTTTGATAGATATCCTTAATCGTATCGGCATTTTGGAAGATTTGCTCGTGATCAAGATTCTCATAGTGCCAAAACTGGTCTTCCTCCATTCCTGCTTTGTGACCCTGCATCTCTTGACTCCATAACGGCACCATCCCGTCGTTTTCACGATGCTCGCTTTTCCCCGCATCTGTAGCAATCTTATCCATAACGACTTTAAGAAATCTTAGGCCTATTTGATACAGTTTGAATGGAAACCCCTGCTCCTCTATCGTGGAGGAGATTATCGTATATTTTTCCTTATATTTTTCGTTAGTATTTAGTTCAAGCAATTCTTCATTAACAACCGTCACATCCTCTTTTCCCCATATTGCTTGACTCATCGCTTTAAGGAATTCAGTGTCAGTATAACGGAGCGATTTGCCTCCCGCATTCGGTGTAAATCGTATTTCCTCCAAAAAGGTTCCATTTATTAGGATAGCATTACAATACCCGGGATACGGTTTAAGAACATCATTATATAAATAGTATCCAGCTTCTTCGAGAAGTGCCCAGGCACCTTCAACCGTCGCTTTTTCGACTGCTTTTTTCAGTCTGAGTAGGATTTGTAATGCTTTTACCAATTTGTCGGTAGCCTCTCCAGAGGTTTTACCCGAAACCGTTTCCGATTCTTTCAGCGCATAATCCGTAATGTTCGCGAGAAAACTTCCTTCCAGTACTCCGTTCAATAGGAAAGCGTTCGTTATGTTGTCTCCGAATTGTTCATAATTCATCGCATATCTCGTTACGATCGTCCCACTACTGTGGGCAATCAGGTGTATTTCATCGTAATCTGTAAACCCCTGTTCAATCAACTGATCCCTCAGGTATCGTCCATACTCTTTCGCAGTGCTGTTTTGAGAATTGTAAAAAAACGCGTAGATATCGTAATCATCAAAGTTAAAACCGGGAATCCCGCTGATATTTTCCTGTTTAAAGAAGTATTCCCAATAATCGTTGATTTCTTCCAGTTCCCAATATCCTATCCCATGAACAAAAACTATCGCCTTATCTTTAGTTTTGTTCAAAGAGTCCTTCTTGAACTCTCCCTGTTCGTATTGACACACACGATAAAACTGCTCGCTCCGTTCTATAAATTCGAACGAAAACTTTACTTTGCGGGAAGATTTTAGGAGGTATGACGTCAATTGCTCGAAAGCTTCCTGGGCTAACTCATCCAACGCCCAGTTCGTATACCCGAAATAGATGAACTCTTGTCCTTTTTCGTTAACTAAAATTGGGCATTCCTGCGTTATTTTATGCGGAAAAAACAGGTTGTACAAAGGCTCAGCCAATTGGTGCATATTGGTTACCGTGACCTTAACTGTATCCTCATTCCCTTCCTTATAAAGAAGAATCGGTAGGGTAAAGAAGAGATGAAATCCGGTTATCTCGATGTCTCGTCCTTCTGCTATCGAAACATCTTCTCCGAAGTCCAACTCCATCTCAATAGAACCGTCTTCCGGAGACGTGTAAAAGGATACTCGCGTATCCGCTCCTAAATATTGCCCTTCGACCGATATTTTCACTCCTTCATATTCGAAAGCTACCCCTTCTCCCGTTCCCCGTTCCGTAGTAAATACCGCTAATTCTTCGCTTTCATACCTCCCAACCGGAGTGTCCATCGTCAATATGAATTTGTTTAATACATTCGGTACAATTTCAAAAGACGCTTGCGTCGCATTCGAGCTATACTGCGCATAGCTGTCCGCTTGCCCTTCTATTCGCCTTCGCAAACCGTATCCCGTTTCATTCGAGCATCGGTCTTCCCATTCCATTCGAATCAGCCGAGAGTTGAGGGTGGATAACTGTATGTTTCCCGGAGCGTTGTTCCCCTCCCCCGTATGCGGGTCGAAGAGTTCCCCGGTTTCCATGTTCAGTACGCTGGTTCCCGCGGGCAGTATCGCGGGCGTCCCTGTGAAAAAACCGCCTTCATTCGCCGGTATGTCCCCCAGCGCCGCTTTGAAGGCTCCCCATCCGTTCCACAGGTCTCCC
>JAKQLB010000089.1 GCA_029567375.1 Bacteroidota bacterium
AAAGACTTAACACGCATCTTTGAGCGCTTTTATAAAGCTGACCGTGCCCGCACAGGCGGAGGCACAGGGTTGGGCTTGTCTATCTCCAAACACATGGTGGAAGCACACGGCGGAAAAATCTGGGCTGAAAGTGAGGAGGGGAACGGCAGCAGTTTCTTTTTCACTATCACAATCGCATCAAAATGATTGCGCTTAAACAGATCTTTACGCCGCTTCACATAGGCTTAACTAAGGTGAATCAGCGATTTAATCCGAATGTGATATAGTCATATAAAGCGGATCGGACTTTCACTACTCTTTTTGCTTTTACACAGTGATCAAAACCCGCGGATTCAGCCTCTGGACGATTAAGCACGGTAGTGATATTATCTGACCAATTCAAAGGAATTAACATGCCCCGTCTGGCACTTGACCGTGAAATACGCCAAATTCAAGATGAAATCCTGCTCTTAGGCAGTTTAGTAGAGCAGGCGATTCTCAATGCCGTAGAAGCACTCAAAACTCGTGATGTTCAGGCTGCTGAGGCAGTAATCCGCGATGACCGCTACATCAACGATAAACGTTTCGCCATCGAAAACCGCATCTTGATCCTCTTCGCAACCCAATCTCCCATGGCACACGACCTGCGCTTATTGGCTGCTGATCTCGAAGTTATCACCGAGTTGGAACGAATTGGCGACTATGCCAAGGGAATAGCCAAAGTGGCAATGCAAGTTGCCAATGACGAAATCCCCATCCCAATCCGAGAGATCACCATGATGGCAGATATGGCTGTCTCGATGCTGCATCGCGCCTTGGGCGCATTCATCGCTGAAGATGTCAGCGTTGCCCGTAGCCTGCCCGAAGAAGATGACCAGGTGGATGAGCTCTATAATCTTGTCTACCGCAAAATTGTGCAAAATATGATCGCTAACCCGGAAGTGATCGACCTGTCGAATCAAGTTTTCTGGGTAATCCACAACCTCGAGCGAACTGCGGATCGCGTGACCAACATTTGCGAACGCATTCTCTTCATTGCTACTGGTGAACTCGTCGAGATGGACTCTACCGACGACGAATTAGAAGAGGGCTGAGGTTTAGTCGATTCGTCTCAGCACACCCATAAGGGAAGAGGAGTAAGAGGGGAAAGGCTCTATTTCGCTGTTCGTCATGATTTTATCGTTCCTGAGTAAATAAACTTGGCGTAATCGAACGACGATTTCATAACTCCTTATTATTAGGACATTTCTATTTTGCTGCTTTGGGACATCATTCCGTTGCTCTCATATATGAGTCGCAATTTGATGGCGATTCCTTTATAATAACCTCAAAGTGACATTTTAAAGAGAAAAATCCCTTTTTTTATGCTCACCTTTTGCATACGTGAATGCACTGTCGATAAGTGAGGAAATTGTGTTAAAAGAAAATACAACCAAAGGCAAATTGATTGTCGTCGAAGGCATTGACGGCTCTGGTAAGTCAACACAAATAGACCTGCTCTACAAGTGGCTACAATCGCAAGGGTATTCAGTCTTCTTCAGCGAATGGAACAGCTCTCCCTTAGTCAAGACAACCACCAAAACCGCCAAGAAAAGCAAATCCTTCACCCCCACCACTTTTAGTATCCTGCACTGCACTGATTTTGCAGACCGCTGGGAAAATAGTATCTACCCCCTGCTCAAAGCCGGAGCAATTGTCTTAGCAGACCGTTACGTTTATACCGCCTTTGCCCGCGACGTAGCTCGCGGAGTAGACCCAGAATGGGTACGCAATATGTACTCCTTCGCTATCAAGCCAGACGTAGCTTTTTACTTCCGTGTGCCATTAGATATAGCCGTTGAGCGCATTACCGCTGCCAGGGCTAAGCTTAAGTATTACGAAGCTGGCATGGACTTGAACCTCTCGGAAAATATTAACGAGAGCTTCAAACTTTTCCAGGGGCGTATTCTGAATGAATATGACAAGATGGTGGATGAATTTGGACTCACGCTCATGGACGGCACACAATTAGTGAAAGAACAACAAAAGCAGGTACGCAATATCGTCAAGCGGGTTTTACGCGGATGGGAAGGCTTACCCAACCCCAACATGCCCCCAAAAGAGCATAGTAAAGGCAAAGCAAAAGCAAGAAACACGGGAGGTGAGGCATGAAACAACCAGTTTTTTATGGGGCAGGTTTCCCTTATCGGGAAATTGGACCTCTCACCGGAAAATTGATTGTCTTGGAAGGCAACGATGGCGTAGGGCGATCCACGCAAATCAAAATGCTGCGGCGTTGG
>JAKQLB010000019.1 GCA_029567375.1 Bacteroidota bacterium
CAGAGTTTAGCGGTACAGTCCTTAGATCCGGTCGTCAGATACTTACCATCAGGCGAAAAGGCAACAGAATAAACCCAGTCATTATGTCCGCGGAAGGTGCGGATTTCCCTGCCGGTAGCCACCTCCCAGAGTTTAGCGGTCTTATCATTTGACCCAGTCGCAAGATACTTACCGTCAGGCGAAAAGGTAACAGACAAAATATAGTTATTATGTCCAAGGAAGATGCGAATCTCCTTGCCGGTAGCCACCTCCCAGAGTTTAGCGGTATTATCCAATGATCCGGTTGCCAGATACTTGCCGTCAGGCGAAAAGGTAACAGAACTAACCCAGTGATTATGTCCGCGGAAGGTGCGGATTTCCTTGCCGGTAGCCACCTCCCAGAGTTTAGCGGTCTTATCATTTGACCCAGTCGCAATGTACTTACCTTCAGGCGAAAAGGCGACAGACCAAACATCGTCATTATGTCCGCGGAAGATGCGAATCTCCTTGCCGGTTGCCACCTCCCAGAGTTTAGCAGTATTGTCCAATGACCCAGTTGCCAGATACTTACCGTCAGGCGAAAAGGCAACTGAATGAACCCAGGAACTATGTCCTGTGAAGGTGCGGATTTCCCCGCCTGTAGACACTTCCCAGAGTTTAGCGGTCTTATCCCTCGCCCCGGTCGCAAGATACCTGCCATCAGGCGAAAAGGCAACGGAATTAACCTCGGAATTATGTCCGAAGGTGCGGATTTCCTCCTGTGGGAACAAAATCCGCGGGATTATCAGAATTAATATTAGCCATAGTTTCTTACACATACCTTCCTCGCAGTTATTAGTGTTTTCACTCTTTTAATATATAGGATATACGATTCATTGTCAATACAAAAATAGTCAGGCGGAGAGCAGTGCCGGAGACTTTCCCCTCATTGTCGTCCTCGCTATCTTCCTCGTCATGCTGAGCTTGTCGAAGCATGAGCTTGTCGAAGCATGAGCTTGTCGAAGCATGACGAGCCAGACCACTTACCGCTCGACCGCAGGCAAGGCGAAATTGGTTTCAGCAAGAAGAGAGGCTGAGACTGAGTAAAGAGGCTGAGACTTATAAAGAACTCAAATCTCAATCTCTTTTCTCAACCTTTTTACTATTTACTAATGCCCAATGACCAATGACCATTCTTAACCTTATTTTTCTTGTTTTGGTCTTAAGAGAATAAACCGCCAAGTTCGCCAAGAACCGCTAAATGAGTAAAATCCCAAACTCCAAATTCCAAATCACAAATAGCCAAACCAATTTCCGCGAAACTGTCTCCT
>JAKQLB010000022.1 GCA_029567375.1 Bacteroidota bacterium
GCCCGATGCCTGCGTGGCAATGGATTGCAATCTTGCGGCCGGCACGGATATATGCTTCGGTTTGTTCTAAAGCTGCATCCCAACTGCCATAGGGCGGGGCGGAAAAGTCTTTAACGGGCGCATGCAGCACTTCAATGCCAGCTTGCTCATAGCGAGCTATCAAATCTTGACCGGCAAAGGCCGCAATGTCTTCAAATGTGTTCAGTACTACCACTGTTTGTATACCAACTTGCAGATAAAGATCAAAGACTTCATCATGGGGGTCGAACAAACTACTGCCGGGCATTACCGAGCGGTATACACAGCCAGCTTGACCATACGGTATCTCCGTGATTAAGGTTGGTTTAGGCCGTTGCATGTGGGCAGGCAAGCGCCAATCCCCTCTTTCGTCCCGCTGAAGTGGAAAGACCGAGATGACTGATTCAAGCGGAAGCGGACTCCCATACAGATGGGGGAAAGTCATCTGACCGCCCTCCAGATTTTCGTACACTAAGCGGATGCCAGTACGCTGGGGATCAATTTCTAGTACGAGTAAATCAGAAGCTTCATGGAAAATGGTGTTAGCGGTTTTTTCTACTTGATAGAGATCAGAACAGTGAATGAATCCGTCTTCTGAGAAGGCTTGCGGGGTATAGCCGTGATTAGATTGGGCAGTTTTCCAGGTCTCGGGTAGAAGAATGTGATAAATCATGTGATTAACCTTTTCTATGTCTATGAAATATTCGCTGCTCAGCGATTGCTTTCGGCGTATTGAGCGTTATTGTAACGGCAATGCAGGCATTTGTGCCATATAGAAAGTAAGATTGGATATGCACATTTAGATTATATTAAATACATTATACATTTTGTAATATTGCTTTCATAGGGATTCTCACGTGTTATACTCAGCACGGTTAAATTGTTGGTTTACGAACAATGCATAGAGGAGGTTGCGAGCAAAAAGATGAGAGTTAGAGTAAATAAAGATTTATGCAGTGCCTGTGGCGTTTGTGAAGGTTTAGTCCCTGAGGTATTCAGCTTAGAAACTGAACCTTATGCGGTTGTGCTGCTTGATCCCGTGCCAGAAGAATTAGAAGACGCTGTGCGTGAAGCAGCAGAAAACTGCCCAGAAGGCGCCATTGAGATTGTGGAAGAAGATTGACCCGATCAAATCAATGATACAATAGGGCAAGAAAATTACCAAACTCTTAAGGAGATAAAATGAGAGCTTTTGTTGATAAAGATTTATGTATTGCTTGTGGCGTTTGTGAGAGCATTGCTCCCGAAGTATTCAGCTTAGAAACTGAACCTTACGCGGTTGTGCTGCTTGATCCCATCCCAGACGAACTAAAAGACGCTGT
>JAKQLB010000036.1 GCA_029567375.1 Bacteroidota bacterium
TTTCTATTTTCAATAGTAGTGTCACCGGACACAAAAAATGTATTCTCCCAGCCAATTTCAAACCAATTTGTGTATTCAATCCATCGAGACGTAGGATCCATTACTTGAAAATATTGTTGCGACTTAGTTTGTGTTACTAAAACTAACAATAGCCCTATGATAATTAGCTTCTTCATACAATTAGTTGTTACGCTCAGCCTGTAAAACCATGTGCCGTAATAATTTCCAATTTGAATACAGACCATTGCATCATTGGTTTTACAGGCATGTTATAAGTAGTTTTATTTTAAAATAAGCTTCACCGATTGCTTCAAGCTATTTGATTCAATAACTGCAAGATAGACTCCGGAATGATAAGCATTTAATAGAATTTTATTGGTGGATGGGCTTTCCAATGATTTTTGATAGACAATTCCACCAACAAGATCAATCAACTTGAAAGTGACATTTTTAAGACCGGAAGGAATGGTTAGCAAAGTGAAATCTTTTGCTGGATTTGGAAATACTTTACATGGATCAGTATTTCCTTGATTTTCATTAATATTGACCGCAAGATCACATTCTTCTGTGGATTCTCCCCAGACCGACACTCCATCCTTCGCGAAGCAAATCAAATTTGAGTACCATTCAAACATATAAATATTTTCAAATAGACCTGAAGTTGCACCAATTCCTTCAATAATGTAGTCATCTACAGTTCCAAAATCTGCATAAAGGTGTAATCTTCTTCTATAAGTGCCATCAACAAGGATTGAATCAACCGAATCTACGATAATAGCTTCGCCCATAGTAGAAGTATAACAGGAAAAAACCGTATCATTGACATTCATCGTAAAATCAAAAAGGAGCGCATCATTGTTTTCATAAAAAGTGTACCATTTATTATCCTCTTCCCTCAGGAAACCATGCAGCAAATGATCAAAATAGTAGAGATCACCCAGAGGGAAAAATCCATAATAACTGTATCCGGAAAAATAAATCTTATGGTATTCAATTGAGTTAATTATGGTATCCCCATCAATAAAATCCCTGTATATGTTATTAAATACCAAATCTGGTGCTGCGTATTGATAGTCAACACGCCATTCGCTTTCAGGATCAATGGTTTGTGCTTGAATCGTAAATGATACGAAAAGCACCAAAAGAGCGGAAAGAAAATATTGTGTTTTCATAATTTATAAAATTACTTATAACGCTTGTGTATAGTCATTGAACTTACTTTCAATATATCAAACTCCGGGTTGAATATACTCCTGTTCATTTAGATAGTATTGTTCATTGAACGATATTTATGAAAGACTGGCGGGATAAGGAGCTTTCTCATATCGGATTAATTTGGTCATCGTAAAGATATGAATTTAATATATCCAAATTATCGGGTAGAATTTTTTCTTATTTCTTTGGATTTCATTGCGTAATGCAGCGTCCGGGAAGCGGCATATCGATTCTCCGGGATTAATGGCTTTTTACTCAAATTTCACAAAGAGACCGACGACGGCCGCGAAAAGATTTGAAGGGCTCCAGAATGGCCCGGCTATTCGTATGTAATCATTTCATGCCCGAAAGGGAAAGCGAACGGGCGATATGCGATCCTTCATCCACCTTTGGCGGACTCACGACATACTGTCCAACGGTCCAACCGTCCAACTGTCCAACTGTCCAACTGACTCTCAGCTTCTCACCTCGATCAGGATCTCCAGCAGCTTGATGGCAGCGTCGGAAATGACGGTACCAGGGCCAAAAATGGCGACGACGCCGGCTTTGTGCAGGAAATCATAGTCCTGCGGCGGAATAACGCCACCGACGATCACCATGATGTCTTCGCGGCCCAGCTTCTTCAGCTCTTCAATTAATTGTGGCACCAGTGTCTTGTGCCCGGCTGCCAGGCTCGATACGCCAATGATGTGCACGTCGTTCTCCACCGCTTGCCGAGCGGTCTCCACCGGGGTCTGGAACAACGGGCCGATATCGACGTCGAAACCAATGTCGGCATAGCCGGTAGCCACCACCTTCGCGCCGCGGTCGTGGCCGTCCTGGCCCATCTTCGCGATCATGATCCGGGGCCGGCGTCCGTCGAGCGAGGCAAATTTATCGGCCAGCTCGCAGGCCCGGCGGAAGCTCTCGTCGCTCTTCGACTCGGCGGAGTAAACGCCTGATATCGAACGAATAACCGCCTTATATCTTCCAAACACCTTCTCGCAGGCATTGGAGATCTCGCCGAGCGTGGCCCGGGCTTTGGCCGCCTCGACCGACAACTCCAGCAAATTGCCTTCACCGGTCTCACAACAGCGGGTAATGGCTTCGAGGATGCGGTCGACATCGGCCTGGTTGCGCTGTGATTTGAGGAGATGGAGTCTCTTCAACTGTGATTCCCTGACGGCCGTATTATCCACCTCCAGCGTCTCGATCGGCGCCTCCTTTTCGAGTCGGTATTTATTAACCCCCACGATAGTGTCTTTGTGCGAGTCAATCCTCGCCTGCTTGCGTGCAGCGGCCTCCTCGATCCGCATCTTGGGAATTCCTGTTTCAATCGCTTTGGCCATTCCGCCCAGGGCTTCGACCTCTTCGATCAGCGCCCAGGCTTTCCGGGCGATCCGGTCGGTCAGGTATTCGATATAATACGATCCGGCCCAGGGATCGACGGTGCGGCAGACCTGGGTTTCTTCCTGGATGAAGATCTGCGTATTGCGGGCGATACGGGCTGAAAAATCGGTGGGCAATGCGATGGCCTCGTCAAGGGCGTTGGTGTGCAGCGACTGCGTTCCGCCCAGCACGGCGCCCAGGGCCTCCACACAGGTGCGGGCCACGTTGTTGAACGGATCCTGCTCCGTCAGGCTCCAG
>JAKQLB010000048.1 GCA_029567375.1 Bacteroidota bacterium
CCCGAACTCGAAGAATTGATCGGCTTGTGCAACAGAATCTATATCATCTACGAAGGCATGATTATGGACACTGTAGAAGGTGAAAGAAAAAGACAAGAGGTAATTATCCACAGTCTGTTAGGAGTAAATGGGAAATGAGTAACTTTGAAGAGAAATCGAAACGCTATGGGAAAAGCTGGCGGTCATTTATTAGAGATTGGATAATGCTTTTCCTTCTCATAGCCCTGGTTGTCATATTCAGCATTACCCTTAGCACATTCAGAACATCGGACAACCTAATGAACATTCTGCGGCAAACCGCGTTCACTGCAATAATAGCGATGGGAGAATTCTTTGTCATACTGATTGGACAAATGGATATGTCGATATCTTCTACCATTGGCATGGTCTCCATATTCTTTGCAGGATTTGTGGTAAAAATGGGTATACCAATATGGATCGCAATTATATTGGTATTATTGATGTCTGCATTGGCTGGACTTATCAATGGAATCCTGGTCGTTTATGGAAAGATGCCATCGTTTATAGCCACGCTTGTAACGATGAATATCATAAAAGGTATAAATTACCTGTATTCCAGAGGGCTCCCTATTTCGGGCCTGCCCGATGGTTTCAATTTTCTAGGTTCCGGGTACATAGGAATTGTACCCTTCCCGGTTATTCTAATGTTCATCGTTGCAATTATCCTGTTCATAATCACGGCACATACTGCTGTTGGCCGTAGCCTCTATGCGGTAGGTGGCAACCTTGAAGCAAGTAAACTCTCGGGCATCAATGTGGTTTTTATAAGTATCTTAGCCTTTATTTTTTCTGGAGTATTGAGTGGAGTAGGTGCTCTAGGCCTTACAGCTAAGACATTGTCGGGCAATGTATCTTTGGGCGAAAACCTATTGTTTGATGTTATGACTATTGTAGTGCTTGGTGGCACATCCCTGACCGGTGGACGTGGGCGTATCTTTGGGGTGGTTATTGGAGCTCTGTTTCTCCAAGTAATCAGCAACGCAATGGTGCTCATGGGAATAAATACCTACTGGCAGTGGGTTGTAAAGGGCGTCATCCTGATCATCGTCGTACTGATAGATTCCAACACAAAGAGAGAAATTATAACTACATCTCAAAAAGCAAAAATAGCTAGCATAGAGGAGAAATGAAGATGCATGGCAATATCCGTATACCAGACTACGAATACAAAGAACGTGTAAGCAAAGCAGCAGCGCTACTGCAGCGCGATGGACTAGATGCCCTAATCGTCAATGGAACCGAGGCTGATTATGCCAACACGAGGTATTTTTCAGGTTTTTGGCCTCTTTTCGAGCGCTGTGGAGTAGCCATAAGCGCAGGAGGGGATGCAGCCCTCATGGTTGGCCCGGAGAGCAGAGCTTTTGGCGGTGATCGCAATAAATTGGACAATTTATATGTTTTAAAAGACTATAGAGAGAGCGCCGATCCAGCCTATCCCGAGCTGCAATCCGATACATTCAACGATGTTTTCAAAGGTCTTGGCATAAATGGGAAAAAACTGAGAATAGGAGTCGCAAGCTATCTGGATACTTCCGTTGTTATAATGGAAGGAATTAGAAAAGCTTTTCCAGAGGCCGAGATCGTTCGGGCTGACTATTTGATGGTTGAACTTCGATCTATCAAGTCCGAAAATGAAATATCCTGTCTCAGGGAAGGTTATCGTCTCGCAGAGCTGGCAAGTCAGCAGGTAATCAAGGAAATCAAACCGGGCATGACCGAGCTCCAGATGGTGGGCGTAGCTCAACACGCAATATACGAAAATGGCGCCGAGTACGAAGGTTTGCCTATGTATGTATTCTCAGAAGCTTCGACAAGGCATGCTATTTCGAGGTCTTCCTATCGTAGATTCGAAAAAGGGGATATTGTACAGCTCAACATATCCGCAAAAATAGATGGCTACTCGGCC
>JAKQLB010000093.1 GCA_029567375.1 Bacteroidota bacterium
TTTGTTCTGTCATGGTCATACTGACACTCCTTATAATTCGCTGAAAAATGGTGCGCCTACGTTCGGCTACGCCTCTCTTCGGCGCACCATTTTTCAAATATCGTACATCGTCAAGTGTCAGACATTATCCTAACTATTCCATCTTTGTAATCTCCGCATTCCCAAGCATCGTCTGCCTTGATCCTAATCTGTTCCTCGGTCATGGTCTCTGACTTGAGCCAGGGTCCTCTGAACTAATTCCACCAGTTATCGTAGTGGAAGTCCTTATCAAAAGGGTAATCGCATAATCCGGGCTGGGATTCGATTATCTCTTCAATTGGCTGGTCTGTTCCATCCTCTCTCAACATTACGATCTGGCTGCCTGATTTTACCATCTGCTCCAGCGTTGCCTGCTCCTTGCGATTCTTGTTTTGCTTGGTCATCTTGATCTCCTTCTCGGTTACCCGACTGTTAAGTTATGAGTTCTACATAGAACCGTCGCAACCGTGGTCAAGTCCTTTCCGCACGATATCATAATAAAATGCAGAATGTTCAAAGATACCAGATTGGGAGGATGATTACTTAAATGTTTCACTGGATACGTGTTGAAAACTCATTTGCCGAAATCGTGATATTCTCATGTTCCGATAGGGATAAACATCAAATTTATCGCAATAATCATCTAACGGACTTGTATGCAGGTAGTTGAGAAAACTCATTTGCAGAATTCAGTGCAACTCCCTTTGCAGAAATCGTGATACTCATTTGCAGAAATGGTGATACTCGCTTTTTACAGATTTAGCCGATTTGCAGCCAATGTGATACGATTTGCAGGATTCAGTGAGACTCTATACGTATTTCATGCGTAATGATAGCGTATTGACTGCTGGGAGTCAATAGAGAATTTGATTGACAGGATATGTGCATTTTCGTGAACATGACTTTGTATAAAAGCACTGAGGTTGTGTAATGAAACTGGAAGAACTGAACTACTATTATAACAAATTCAAGTTTGGCGAGGATATATTCCATCAGCTAATGCAAAAAAGGGTGCGGGACATTCTCTTGGTTTCCACTTTTTATGATGCCTTTATCTTTGAACAGGATGGCAGACTCTCTGAACAGATTTTTGGCGAGTACAGACAACTAAATCTAACCACAGCACCCCGAATCACCAGCGTCCCTACTGGCGAAGACGCCCTCCAGAAGCTTAATGAACAAAGCTTCGATTTGGTTATCACTATGATGCGGATTGGAGAAATCGGGCCTTTCCAGTTGGCCAAGGCGGTCAAGGAAAAACAGCCTGACCTGCCAGTCTTGCTTCTTTTGAATGTGGCTTCTGATTATGTGATATGGGAAAACCATGCCGCGGAAAAGCAATACATCGACGACGTTTTTCTCTGGAATGGAGACACCAAGCTATTTCTAGCCATGGTAAAAAGCGTGGAAGATAAAATGAACGTGGAATACGACACCACCCATGGTTTGGTGAGGGTGATCCTTTTAGTGGAGGATTCTGTTCACTATTACTCGCTTTTTCTTCCGTCGCTCTATTCAGCAGTGATGAAGCAAACCCAAAAACTTATCGAAGAGGAAGTAAGCGACATCAACAAACGCTTGAGAATGCGTATTCGCCCCAAAGTGCTAATGGCACACGACTACGATGAAGCGATCCAGCTATATCAGAAATACCGGGAGTACCTGCTCTGCGTGATTTCTGACGTTCGGTATAAAATTGGGGGAGAAGAAGATGCTGAGGCAGGAATTAAGCTGATTCGAGAAATCAAACGCAAAAATACAGATCTACCCATCATTCTCCAGTCTTCAGAAAGTGAGAACGAGCTTACTGCAAAAGAACTGGGAGTGCATTTTTTGAACAAGAATTCCAAACAGCTCTTTGCAGAATTGCGGAGCTATATGGTTTACAACCTGGGTTTTGGCAATTTTATATTTCGTAATAGAAACGGAGGAATAATCGAAGAAGCTGCAAACATCGCCGAATTTGAGAACAAAATTCTGCAGATCCCAGATGAATCGCTGTTGTTTCATAGCAAATTCAACCATTTTTCAAACTGGCTGATTGCCCACGGAGAAGTGCAGATAGCCAAAAAGATAAGACCTATGAAAGTGGAAGACTTTGACAGCCGGGAAGAATTGCGTGACTTTCTTTATCATATATTCAGGACTGTACGGATTGATAAGAACCGGGGTAAGATTATCAATTTTGATGCTGTTTCACTTAGCGAAATGAATCAGATCATCCGTTTGACCGAAGGCTCCTTGGGTGGAAAAGGGCGCGGATTGGCCTTCTTAAATGCACTTCTATGTACGATGGATTATGAGAAAAAATTCCAGGACATTTCAATCTCTCTGCCTAGCACGGCGATAATTGGGACTGCTGAATTTGACCAGTTTGTGGAGCGGAA
The DNA here is from genome assembly GCA_029567375.1 of Bacteroidota bacterium. Classification (GTDB taxonomy): domain Bacteria; phylum Bacteroidota; class Bacteroidia; order Bacteroidales; family UBA932; genus Cacconaster. The sequence continues at coordinate 2,406 of JAKQLB010000093.1, forward strand.
TGATATATTGGGGCAAATTGGAGGTAAAAGCGACGATCAGATCGACGCCATCTTTATTGCAGGCAAGCTCTCAGATCAATTGGTAACGAGATTGGAAGTATATTTGGATGTTGTGCAATATCCAATTGCAGTTCGCTCCTCCAGTCTGTTGGAAGATTCTCAGGCTCAGCCTTTGGCAGGAGTATACCGAACCTTTATGCTGCCAAACAACCATCCTGATAAGCTGCATCGTCTGCGACAATTGATGGATGCGATCAAGCTTGTCTTTGCTTCAGTTTATCTTTCAGAAGCCAGAGCATTCCTGGAAGCCTTGAATTTCAAGGCCGAAGAAGAGAAGATGGCGGTGATAATCCAGGAAACGGTTGGCTGCCTGAAAGGAGAGCACTTCTTTTATCCCCACATATCCGGCGTCGCTCAAAGCTACAATTTTTACCCTACGGCTCATATGACTCATACCGACGGAATTGCAAACATTGCTCTGGGCTTGGGGAAGTCGGTGGTGGAAGGCAAGTTGAATTTCCGGTTTTGCCCAAAATATCCTCAAACAGATATGCTTCCCCAACAAGAAATGATGCGTTCATCTCAAAAAGAATTCTATGCACTAGATCTTTCCAAGGCAGATTTTGACTTGAAGAAAGGAGAAGAAATCACTTTGGAGAAACTCAATGTCCGTTCAGCAGACAAGCATGGAAGTCTGCGATATCTGGCATCAGTTTGGGACTACGAGAATTATAGGCTTACCGATAACCTTGAAGAGAAGGGCATGAAAGTGCTGACTTTTTCCAATATCCTGAAACACAATTACTTTCCCCTGGCAAAAATCGTGGAGGAATTGCTGGAAATTGGCGAAATCGCCTTGGGTATACCTGTCGAGATCGAATTTGCCGTGAATCTGGACTATGACCAGCGTTATAAGTTTAAACCCAGCTTTTACATCCTTCAGATTCGTCCGCTTAGCGTAAGCGCAGATGCCTATCGTATTGACGCTGCAAAACTGATAAAAACCGATCTGCTGATGTATACCGAGCATGGCATGGGCAATGGCGTGATTAACGATCTGACCGATGTGATCTATCTGGATCCCGCTTGTTTTGATAAAACACGAACCCAGGAAATGCAGGAAGAGGTAGAACGCTTTAACCAAAAAATGGCTGAGCATGGTAAGCGCTATATCCTTATCGGGCCCGGGCGCTGGGGTTCCAGAGATAGATTCCTGGGGATTCCGGTCAGGTGGCCACAGATTAACCGTGCCAAGGTTATTCTGGAGACCGGACTGAGAGATTTTATCGTGGAGGCTTCCCAAGGGACGCATTTCTTTCACAATCTGGTGGCCATGAATGTGGGTTATTTTACAATACCCTTCGTTTCCAGGACAGATTTTGTAGATATGGAATGGCTGTTGGCGCAACCGGTAAAAGAAAGGGGTGAGTTCTTCGTTCATCTGGAATTCAAACATCCTTTGGTTGTACGGATGGATGGAAAAACCGGCCTGGCTGTGATTCACAAATAAGCGAGAGAAAATGTTTCCCACAAACTTTTGGGCACAGGAAACCGCTCTTTTGGAATCCCTTATGCCAAACAAGGTCGATCACATATTGTTGATCGCTTCGCTTTACGATTCCTTTGTTTTCGAAGTAGATGGTTTTCTGGCTGAGCAAGTGACAGAGGACTTTCGGTTATTGAACCTCAGCACCCAGCCCAATATCTTTCATGCGTCTTCTTTGGAAAGCGCCCTAAAACTGCTGGAGTTGGAGCAGATTCAACTAATCATAATCCATTTGGCATCGATGCGATTGATCTCACTGAAGCTCTTGGAATTGATCAAGCGAAGCCATCCTGAACTGCCTGTATATTTTTTGCTGGGTGCTCCTCAAGATTTGATGTTTATTGAAAACCATGTGGATGATTTACGCCAGGTGCAGGACTTTTTTTATTGGAATGGCGATTCAAAGCTGTTTCTCACAATCATAAAGCTTTGGGAAGAAACTCAAAATATTCCGCATGACAGCACGGTTTACGATATCCCGATAATTATGGTGGTGGAAACTTTTATTCCTTACTATTCGCAGTTCTTGCCGGTTCTATACGAGCAGATCATGCAGTTATGTCAGGGACTGATCCGCAACGAGCACCAAAGCATGTTCAAGAACCTGTATCTGAATGCCCGACCGCGGATTGTGCTAATGCATGATTATCATAGTGCGGTTGCATTCTATGAACAGCATGCTCCTTCGATCATCGGCATTATTAGCAACATAAATTATCATTACAGAGGTGAGTATCATGCCAATGGCGGTATTCAGCTTCTTCAGTATATCCGAAAGCAGAGTCCCAGCTTACCCTTTCTTTTGCAGTCCTTCAATCCTATGTACAGAGATATTGTGTCCAGCAACGAGGGAGAATTTCTTTACAAGGACTTGCCAGGGCTTTCGATTCAGCTTCGGCGCTGGCTGCAAAGCGAAACCGGCTTTGGAAAATTCATCTTTAGGGAACCCAATGGCCGAAAAGTAAACGAAGCAAACAGCCTGATAGGCTTTCACAAAGTAATTCGAGATTTATCTTTGGATTCCTTCAACTATCATTTTAAAAACAGGCATTTTCACGCTTGGTTGGCTACTCATGCCGAAGCGGCTCTATGCTTGCTTCTTCAGGATGTACCTTTAGACCAGGATTCAGCTACCACAAGAGATTGGTTGGAGGAGGCAGTCACTTCGTTGATTTCATATCGAAGGCGCGAAAAGATACAAGACTTCACGGATGAAAGCGATTTTGACCTGAATCT
>JAKQLB010000100.1 GCA_029567375.1 Bacteroidota bacterium
TTGAAGGCCCTCATTACTCGAAGCAGTTTATGGAGGAAACGAGCTTATATAGCGAGCTGCTTCCCATGGGGCGTGAAAAGCCTTTTACGCAGGAGCAACGTTATCTCCATTTCCTTTGGGATACATTCGACAAGCTTCCCATATGTCTGAATGCTAACTTTGGCATAATTTTCCGAAGATTAGTAGCTGAGCGACTGTTCAAAAAGTGCGGCGATGGTTTCATTTCAGAAGAAAATTTCCGTTTCAATTTTGGCCAGTATATTGAGGTTGGTGATTTTGTTTTCTTCAACCGTGGCGTTTTTATTGATTCAAAGGGAGGCGTAATTATTGGTAATAATGTTTGCATTACTGAAGATGTGAGAATATTCACACATACCCATTCCGAATCTTCGCATATTATAAGGGAATACAAGTCAGTGATTATAAAGGATTATGCTAAGATTTACACGGGTGCCGTTATCCTTCCAGGTGTGACTATCGGAGAACAGGCTATAGTTGCCTCTCATTCTTTAGTTACAAAAGACGTTCCAGCCAATACTCTTGTTGCCGGGATGCCCGCACAGGTTGTAAGGGAAAGGAAAACTGATGGTAAATCCGGTGATGATCTTGATCATATCTGGTTATTTTAAGGAGATTGAACGATGAAATATTATATTATCCTTTTCCAAGACGGATCATTGAAGATTCACAAGAATCAAATTGAAAAAGGACAGCAACCAGAGGGTTCAAGGCTGTTTGTTTGTTCCAGCAACGTAACGGTGCAGGAATTGTATAACTGGGCGTCCAGTGGATATAAAGGCCTGAACACTATACAAGAACTCGATAATTGACGGGAGATTCTTTCCTTTGAGATGAAAAGGACTTAAAAATAAAAGAACTGATGGATGAAAGCCAAAGGCCGCAGCGGATTGAAATTATCCGCCAGGCATTGAAAGAAAAGGCGCCTATGATGTATAAGGAACTGGAGTCATCGGGGCAGCTTGAAATTTTTCTCGAAGGGCATGATGCAGAAATGATGGAAAGCTTCAACAGGGCAAAGGACAAAGCATGGGAAGAAACAATGGCCAATTATCTGAAATTCGCTGATCCTTCATATGACGAGTCTTCATCTCCCATGGGATAAAAGTCAGGAAAATGTCATTCATTCTTTTCCATAGTTACTTTCCGGCACTCGCAGAAAAAGAAACACGGACGATAACGGTTTTGCCAGACGCTAATCTTGATCTTCCTTGGGGGGAATACGCTTTTCTAGAGATGTACTGCGATGAACAAGGTTGCGACTGTAGGAGAGTGATTTATTCTGTCGTATTTTCGAAAACAAAAAAAATAGAGGCAGTTATATCGTACGGTTGGGAATCTCCTTCTTTTTATTCCAAATGGATGCGAAGCTCCGATCCCCATGTGATTTCCGCAATAAAAGGGGCTTGTCTGAATATCGGGAGTTACCAATCGAAACTGGCTCCTGCAATACTTGAATTATTCAAAAAGACTTTAGTCAACGATTCAAAATATATGGATCGTGTTAAACGTCATTATGAATTATTTCGCGATGCCGTTGAACGTCAAAGAGATTCAGCTCATCCCCGGAATAATTAGAAAAAATGTGGGGATAAATCGTGAATGATCATGAAAGGCATGATAGAAATATCAAGATAGTTTGCGATGTGCTAGAAAACCAAACAATGGTTAAAGTCGCAGCTAAATATGGAGTGTCTGCCGCACGCGTAAAACAAATATGTGAACAATATTTGAGGAGAACCAAGCTTTTAACCCCAGGAGATGTAAATGTCACGAATGGGCGAAAAGATAAAGACAAGCTCATCGAAAGCATAAAAAAACTTATTTTAAGGTGAGATTTACGGCTCATCACCGGCGGAGCTTTTTTGAAAAACTAGAGCCTGTCCAGAAAGCGATGAGGATATTGGCGAATAGTCCTATAAATGCTCATCAAACGCGAACAAACCACGCATCGAGATCTGATACGTACCGCAAGATGAATATTTGTCCATCTGAAGTCTTGACCTTGAAATAGTCCATTACCGGGCGGCTTGGATAAAGATATACTTGTCAATTCCTTCAACCAAGTAACAATCATGCCCTGAATTGCGAAGGGCTTGCGACTCGAAGAGTGCTATCTCACAATGAATAGGGTTTATTCATTAAGCATGTGATATTTAAGCAATCATATAGATCTCTACGAATAATCAAAATCTTCAAATCACCGGTAAAAAAGAAAAAATCCCCGCACCGGCCTGCCTCAACCGTGTCGCAGTGATACGGTCAACATGAAATCACCATGATCATGGGTCGTAAGGAAATACACACCCATCGTAATGATGCACATGAATCCCTCTTCTTTGAGCATCATTCGAGAAAACAATGCCGGGTGATAATAATTAAGGTTACGATCACCCGGCACAAACAGCCAATAGACTTCTTTAACGTTGCAGCCTTTGTTTTAGTAGCGTGAATCTCTTTGAAATCTTATTGTTCCTGACGGCCATAGCCATCGCCTTTTTCGTTCCCACAACGACAACCAGTTTCTTCCCTCTGGTAATGCCCGTATAAAGCAGATTCCTCTGCAACATCATGTAATGCTGCTCCTCAATTGGCATCACCACGGCAGCATACTCCGAACCCTGGGCTTTATGTATCGAGATCGCATACGCCAAAACCAGGTCACCCAGATCGCCGTAATCATACTTCACCTCATGATCATCGAACCGAACATGTATCTCATGTTCCTCCTGATCAACCCTGGTGATCCGGCCAATGTCGCCATTAAAGACATCCTTGTCATAGTCGTTCACCGTTTGCATCACTTTGTCGCCGACGTTAAATGCTCTGCCGGCCTTTGCTATTCCTTCGCCGGAGGGATTCAGCGCCTTCTGCAATTCCATGTTGAGATTTTTGGTTCCGGCACTGCCATCGTGCATGGGAGTAATTACCTGAATATCGTCGATCGGATTCAATCCAAAAAATTGGGGGATCTTCTCCTTGACCAGGGCAACGATCTGGCTCGGGATCAATTCGGGATTGTCCTGCTCGAAGAAGAAAAAATCACTTGCCTGCCCGTTGCTATTGTCAAGTTCTGGAATGATACCCTGATTAACCTTGTGGGCGTTGACGATAATATCACTGCCTTGGGCCTGCCTGAAGATTTCATCCAAATTGACAACCGGCACAGATCCTGATTCGATCACGTCTTTAAGGACACTGCCGGCGCCGACCGATGGAAGCTGATTTATATCCCCCACCAGGATGAATGTTGCACCCTTGGGAACCGCTTTCAGAAGGTGATTCATAAGAATGGTGTCGATCATCGAAGCCTCATCAATAATCAATAGCTGGCAATTCAAGGGAGTATTCTCATCCTTCTGGAACCCTCCCTTGGCAATGCTGTATTCCAGGAGGCGATGAATTGTTTTCGCTTCCAAGCCCGTCGCCTCTGACATCCTCTTTGCCGCCCTGCCAGTGGGCGCAGCCAGCATGATTCGGGCTTTGACTTCGGAAAATATCTTGATGATGCTGCCTATCGCGGTGGTCTTTCCCGTTCCGGGGCCGCCCGTAATCACGAGGACTTTGCTGTTGCAGGCTCTGGTTACGGCTTCGATCTGACGTTGAGCAAGACTAACGGATAGTTTCTTCTGCACCCAGTCAACAGCCTTTCGGGCATCTATATTACTGATTGATCTTGGCAAAGAGATCAGCTTCTTCAGGCGGTCGGCGACATTGATCTCCGCAATGAAAAACGGTGCAAGATATACCGCCATCGAAGTTCCAAGAGAACTATTATCGACATTTTCGAGATAGATCCTTTTGTTTTCTTTTTCAGCGGCGAGATTCTGCACAGCGGTCATGGAAACGCCGGAATCAATGCCCAGATGGTCCTTGCAGATGTTGAGCAGAAGATGCAACGGATAATAGACATGACCGCCACTATTTGCCAGTTGGGTCAGGGTGTACAACACCCCTGCTTCCGCCCGTATTACCGAATCTTTGGTTATGCCCAGGCTCTCGGCTATCTTGTCGGCGGTAGCAAACCCGATTCCAGCAATGTCATTGGCCAACCGGTATGGATTGTCCTGGACAATCCGTACTGCATTATTCCCAAACTGTTTATAGATCTTGGCGGCAAATACAGGGCTGATATTGTGGGATTGCAAGAAGATCATCACCTGGCTGATCCCCTTCTGTTCATTCCACGCCTTCTTGATAAGTTCTATTCGCTTGGCTCCTATGCTGGGGATAATGATCAGTTTATGTATCTCATTATCGAGAACATTCAGAGTTTCTTCTTTGAATTCGTGCACGATCCTCCTGGCCGTGCTCTTGCCAATGCCCTTGACTAGTCCTGAGCCAAGGTAACTCGCAATCCCATCAAGGCTTGTCGGAACAGGTAGCTCACAAGAAACGATCTTAAATTGGAGACCGTACTTCTGATGCCTGCCCCATTTCCCTTTCATGATGACTTCTGAACCCTTCAGGGGATTAACAATATTGCCGATGGCTGTCGATGTACCGGGACGGCCGCGCACCTTGATCTTCGCAATGGTATAAGCGGTGTCTTTATTGTGGAACAGGATCTGTTCGATCTGTCCCTTCAGTTCTTCCATACTGTTCACCGCCCTTCTAAATATCCAACCCGGAGATAACGGGCATATAGATGCCGACGACCTTCTTGACGCTATCCTTCCACTTGATTCGCGTATCAGACTTATGCCGCTCATACAGGTCCATGATATAGTCATCGGACTGCGACTCAATCAAAGCCTCTGCCTTCCGGATCGTCTCCGGATCATCATGGCCATTGATCTTAAGCCGGGAGGTCAGCTTATTTGCCTTCCCGATCCAGATAGCATCGTTCACATAGGGATAAAGCATGGAGATCAACCCATCAGCCTGATTATCCAACAACGGTTCGCACGAGACACTGGTCTTAAACCCGGCCCCAAAGGCATACGACAATGATGCCAACCGTTCCTCGAAACCGGGGGCGTTCTGATCCCAGAATCGAAGTACATCGTTGTTACAGGAACCAATCGTGAACCGGAACATGATTTGTTCTCGGAACTCCACAAATCTCCTCGTTATGTCCTCAATACAATCCGGGTGTGGCTTGGAGACAATAAGGACTTCATTGCCGGCTTTGAGGATATTCTCCAAAAAAGTCATGATCACATTCAGGTTATTCGGTGTAATATCGTGGGTGGTCGGGAACATGATCCTACCGTCCCTTTTATTAAATCTCTTCGTCAGCTTCTTAGTATCAATTACTTCACTCCCCCATGTATCAGGAGTTTTTCTTCCGAATCGGATCGCCATGCTCTTGGCATAACAATACCTGCAATCATTGGCGCATCCGGCAATGCAATTCTCATTATAACGTGCCCATTCTTTTGTTCCGAAAACGGGCTTCTCTTTTTTTTGTTTTGACATAAAAGTCCCTTCCTTTCTGTTTTTAAAAGGAAGTCGGCAAGACTCTATATGATCTTGCCGACTTCCTTAAAGTGTTACACAATAAACTTCTGCCCCTGATGATGCGTGAGGTAAACGGTTGTAATAACCATCAGAATATAAACAACAACCTTCTTGACCTGACACTTCTTGATGGACTTATATGCCCTCAAGGTGCTGCCGTTATCCTCGAAGATCTTCTCCACCAAGGCATAGGATGCATCGGCAATCTTTTTAACCTGCTCATTGTGTCTGCTACGGATTACCAACTTTTCAATCTTGTCGTAGAATGTCTCATTTAGAATTTCCATCCGGTCAGAAACATCCAACCTGTCAACTATCAACGTGATTAAATCTTTTATGGTTTCAGAATATTCTGGATTCCTGATGTTGTTGACGATCGACCATACCGCTTTTCCTGACAGTCCCGACTCATTCGATAAGAGCGTCAGGAAGTTATTAGGAAACGAAAATGTTGAATCCATGAAGTCCTCAACAGCCGACCCGGGAAAAATATTATGAAGGTAAAAATCCTCCACAGGATCATAGTCAGTATCAACTGAATTATTGTCATTCAAATTTGACATAAGTAAATCCTCCAAAATTTAACATTTTTGGACAACCTAACCCAACATGCAAAAATGAGGTTGGGGAAATTTTTAATACAAAATTTAACGGTTTACACAACCATACAACCTTACCAACCTATATATAAATTTTTTATTTTTTTTTGTTATTATGTAATTACTTTTTACATAAAATATTTCCCTTTTTTATTCTGTAAAAAAAGGGTTGTTGAGGTTGGTAGGTTGTAAATATACAATAATTCCAATAATATATACTTACCAACTGTCATTACCATACGTTGTTTTTAGGTTGTCCATTTCCTTAAAAAATACATTCTTATGATACTTTAATATTAACTTTCGATAGAATCACCTCCTTTCGACTTTGCCTATCATGTTCTTAAACAATCTGTGCTCCTTCCGTATCGTCAAATCCTTGATTATCCATCATACTTTTTAATATTTCACCTATTTGATCCGGCAAGATCTCTTCCAGATTGCTTTCCACTGATTCTTTCCCTTTCACAGGTTGATCTCTTTTCTTATCTTCACCGACAACCTTTACCTTGAACCTGTCGAAAATCTCCTTCACATGACTATGATGGAAAATGTATTGATGTTTCCTGGCGTTGTTCGTCGTATCTCGACTTGTAAAAAGAGATAGTCTCTTGATTGCAAATCCAATCCATGTGAACAAAGCACGGTCTTTATCGAAACCAAGGTCTGTATTAGCGGCTTGAGCAAGGGCTTTCATCTGGTTGCCGATGTCGGATGCCGCTAAACTCACTCCATTCGGATCGTCCTTTTTGGACTCCGTCAACTTCAGCAATGCTTCAAAAAGATACTCTTCACGATCAGACAGTTCATCTTGGGCCAAGGACATACCTTCCAAAAAGATTTTTTTGATTGCCATGATTTCTTGATCAGGAACTTTTTCCAGGATCATGATGGTCTCCAGTGGTCGCCATAGCTCCCTGATCCGCATGGAAAGGTCTTTTCCGGTGTCAGGATAGATTTTCTGCACCTCCTGCCACTTGGTAAGGAGAAGAAGATAAAGGTCGTTTCGCAGCTCTCCCCATATGGGAAGATGAGCTGCAGGATACGGAAATTCCTTGTCCGTTCTAATCATCGGAATTACTATGCAACGGTCTCGAAGGTCCTGGTCTAGTTCCTTTTGAGCAGAATATCCTTTCGGAGAGTAACTTTCGAAGCTGAGAACCTTTCTGGTGCCATTGACAATCTGGACGATGCGTCTCTTGCCGCCACCGACTGTGTAGCTGTCCGCGTGATAACCGACGATTTCAACATTCCTTGGATCTGACAGGGATTCAGCTTGGTCGGTCAGGAATGTCCCTCGCAGACCATCCACGGAATCGACAAAGCTGGCCACCGAGGTTCCTTTCACCTTGACAGCATTGAAGCTCAGTCGTTCCAGGAGTTCCAGGGCACGAGATTTTGCCGTTTGCTTTTTCCCGAAGAAATTTAGATAGGGGAAAGCGAAGAAACATCGGTGAAAAAACGTCGCTATGACCCATGAGGCCGTGATTCCATAATACTCCGGTTTCTGGAAATCGACATGTTGCTTCAGAGTATCCTTGATACGGTGATAGAGATTATCCGGTGGTGATGGATCGGCAAGAAATTGATTGAGTGCATCCCTACTCCACCTGTCGTTGATGTTGATAAGCTCCCGGCCCCGCATGTCGAAGATGATCCTCTCCATGTCCAGTTTGAGGAATTTCTCACCCACCATCTGAAAGCTGCTGCCATCAGATACAAGAAATAGATTACGATCTTCGGGCAAGTTATTGACAATAACCGTCTCCCTGAACCCCATGACCAGGAAGCCATCCTTGATGTCATAGGCCGGATGCATAAGGATGATCTTTTCATCAGTGATCATGGTATTGCTCGCTTCGGCCATGATCGTCTTGAGATCATTTTTCAATGACCTTACGGATGCGCCTTTGGCAGCGGCAAGAGCCTTGAGTGCGATATCCCTCTCGGTTTCGGAATCCAGATTGGCAATCTCCCTGAGTTCGTCTTTCAGGGTTTTCTGAGGCGGCGATGTCGGTGCCGATACTAGTGTTGTCGCAGGAGTGATGATTTCATCATGGTCTTTACCGTTATCATTGGTAAAGACAAACCCATGTTGTTTGGCGATATAAACAATGGTCCCGATGCCGACTTTCGCCTTTCCCGAAGTCCCATAGTGCTTTAGCAGCTTGTCAAACTCGAGGTTGAGATCTTCTTCGGTGTCCTTGTAATAGCTGTTGCCTAGGCTTAGATTCAGGAAGTGTTGCCGGCTAGCTTCGCCAAGTGATGCCAAAGATAATCCCAGGCGCTGCCATTCTGGATAGCTATTGTAGATCGCGCCGGTTTTGTTATTTTTTGTGATTAAAAACTCGATAATGTTCTTCAGTTTGTAATTGGTGATATTTTCACCGCCCAGAGCATTTCCATGATCCTTAATCACTTCATATTCCATGAGCAAATCATCGGACTGGACCTGATCTGGTGATTCATTGATATAAAGGTCGGGGTCATACGACAGGAAACATGCCCTTGAGGCATCGCAGGCGTGCATATCGACATCGACGTCGTATTTCACCGAGAATAAATGGGCATAGGCCCTATAGACGCGCTCATATTGGTCTGCCTCTGATACTTCCTGATTCAGCATAACAGCCACTTTCAGCCCTCGACCGCTTGGAGAGGTGAAGAAGAAATATATCTCGTTGTCGGCCTTTAATCGGGTTTTTAGTGCTTCGAGTTGGTCCTGATCCAAGTGGTCGATGTCGAGGATCAGAGTTTTTATGGAAATCAGGTTCTCCTTTTTCCGGATGTTATCCCGGAATTGTCCCATGGAAAAATAGGGCAATTTGGCAATCTTAAGTTCCCGCCGCTCCTGATCCGTCTGGAGCTTGCGCAGTTCGTCAATCTTCGCTTTCAGGGTTATGTCGCCCCTGATCATATTGGTCACGTCATCCAACTCGAGCAGACAGAGTTGGTTGGATTTGATCGTATTTCCGTATGATACTTTCATAAACCTCCTTTATGATTTTTGATGGGCAGCGGCGGGAGAGCTGGGCATCGACTCCTGTTGAGCCCATTTTGCTCGATCCCGCCGCTGCACCTGGTTAAATTGTTGAAAGGGGCGGTCCGAATCAGTGGCATGGTCGCAATTCCTAATCCACTCCTCTCGCCGCCTATGGCATCTGGAGAGCTGGGATTCGGTACCGCCCTATTTCTTTACCTCGCCTTGAACCGCTGGAAAACATACTCAGCCAGTCCTTTCACGAACTTGTCGTCACCGAGATAAGCTCTCATCTCGTAAATCCCTGATAGAGCGTCATACATTTCCATGATCAGTTTTTTCCGATGGCTATGCGCTAAGAGGAAGTCCCGCAGCATTTCTGGTGTCTTGCTGTGATTGTAGTATGCTCGCGCCGTCTTCGTCTCAATGTAAAAATTGTGCATAGCCAAGAGGCGTTGTTTTTCCCGTCCATGAGACATTTCCCGGATGTCATTCAGAGATCGCCCTTGACAATGTGGACAGTTACATGTCAGCGACTGGATATGTTGCGGCACTTCAACCTTCGTTACAGCTCTTGCCGTGCCCATGCTCCCATAAAAACGAAAAGTGGCTTTCATACCGTAATACAACCAGTTATGCGAGTCGTAGGAGACCTCGTCAAACATGTGTCGCGCCATGAACGCGCCCACAGCCATAGTGGGCATGTTGGAACCGGCCAAAATATGAATCTTTTTTGTTCTGTAATATTTTAATAATAACATCATAGAAATTAATTTATTCCAGGGGAGGGCCCTCGTTGCGAGGCAGAAGCCCTCAAAATGGAGCCCGTTTAACTCCTTCATAACCCGTTCGAGTTGATTTAGGTTATATCCCTGGAAGGTATAATAGAGTTCAACCTCCGGGCAGTATTTCGCCCGTAGAGCAGTAACTTCCCTTGCCCTGATGAGATTGTGGTAGGTCACGCTCATAAACTGTAGTTCTTCGTCGCCATGATAACACTCAGACATTACGACCTCCTGATCCTGGGCACAGGCCAATCGGTAACAATCAAAACATTAGGCTTCAGAACCATAGCTACCTGGATTGCATGAATGGCTGTAAGGTTCATCGCCACACCCTGAGGATAGATGGGAAGAGCATTGTCGAAAATCACCCGCTCCCCCTTGTGCCATTTCCTGAAGAACGTAAACATCCCGTTGTCGAGGAATACCTTTTTAGATTTAGATACTTGAATAAGCCTCATGATTGATTTCAATGAAGCGTCTGTGCCGCAGGAAGCCACACTCACGAGGATAGATTCTGGCGATGGCGACGGCATCAGGTTAAGCCCTGCTCCACTACAAACTGGTAAAAATATCCCCATCATGCCCCTCCTGCTAAAGTCATCTGAGACAATGAGCCGCCATTCATGTTCTGAGTGCTGGAAAGCAGCTTCATAAGTGCTTGAATAACATCCCCCACCTTTTGGCTGAGCTGGTGTTGCACTGGCTTTTCCTTGATGATTCCTATAAGCGTGTTACTAATTTCTTCCAGATGCTGATAGATGTCCTTGACAGGTGTTTCAGGGGTGTTGCCTAACTTTACATCTGGCAACTTTGGTTTCCCGCCGGTAGTTATGTCATTATTCGCAGCTTCCTCTTCCGGATCGGCCTCAATTTCATCCAGACCCTTAATGTCGGCCTTCTCCTTGACCGTATCGTTTTCTTTGGGTTGCTTCTCATCCGTTTCTGGCGTTCCAGCTTTATTCGTAAGAGAGGAAGTCTTCGTTTGCCCTACCTGTTCAGCAACCGCTTTTCCGGGCTTATCTCCATCTGAGCCGATAGAAGGTACATCGTTTGCGTCGGTCTCATCGGTTTTGTTGCCACTACTATCCGCCTGCTGATCGCTCTGAGTGGGTTCTCCATTTTGTTGATTTCCAGCGCTACCAGAAGGCATGACGATCTCTCCTGTTGCTGGGTCGTAATATGGAAACCACTCCAGGAATTTCATAGATACTTCGAGGGCGATATCCTCTTCTGTTGAGTTTTCCGGTAACCGTGTTATAAGTTCTGTCCGCAGCTTACAGGCAACGATGAAAAATCTTTTTGACGCGCCTCGTCGAGCTAGGTCATTCATCGCTTCCATGGTTAAGTAACGTGTATGATCGAGATAAACTCTTATCGTGTTCTCTGATCGATCTAGTGCCCGGGCCAGATATTGCCTGATATGTTCGCCTTCCTGCTCCTTGAAGGATTCGCTCCTCCTGTCCCCACCGTTCCTGTTGGTAATTATTCCATTATCCTCTATGTGAAGATTGTAAAGGATACGTACGTTACGAGCCTGCTCAACATACCTAAGTTCACCTAACAGAATGCCCGTCATCCAAAGGGATACCTTTAGAAGCGCGAGTGCCTTTTTAGAAATGTCGGTTGTCTCGATAATGATACATTGCACCTGCATGCCGGGACTGAGAAGATGCTGGCCCTCAAGGCAAGCATAACGCTCACCTATGGGAACAAGGACAGGAAAGGGCAACCTGGACTGCTCGATTGCATCAGGGATTTCATTGAAAAGGTCAATTAGGTCTCCGTTGATTAACTTATTGGTAATGCTTGAAATTTTGCTGTTCCCTTTTTGGGGGATGCTTTCAGAATCACCCATGGTAGATTCTGAAAACTTTGGATTTGGTTCTTTCATGATTCCTCCATTTTGCGTTTAAATAAAAAGGCCGATCCCTGAATGAGATCGACCCCGTTCTTGCCACTTCAATTCTCTTGAATATTAACGCAATCAGATCCTGTCTTTAATGAATAAATACATGGCCTTTTCCATATCCTGTGTCACTCTAAAAGATCTGCTTAACTCGGGATGCTTGCTGAGTAAAATCATTTTCCCCAGAAATTCTGCCGTGGATTTTGCCTTTTCGGAACCGAATCTATATTGCCGGGTCATAAGGCGCCACGCAAGGTGGCCTTCGGACATCGCCTTGCGTAAATATTCGTCTCTCCCGATCCTGATCCCAAATATACTTAGGAAATCAATAAAGGGAGGTGGGACTGTCCCATACTTTTCAAGCTGCCTGTGCTGATTTTCCACAACTTTTTCGGAGTAGAGCGTGGCTTCGGCGATTCCTTCAAACATTCCAGAGCCACAGATGCATCTCCGACTTTCGATGAAGTCCCGCAAGACAATAGACAGATTAGCGGTTTTCCTAATTGGGTTTTCGGCTCTCAGCTTATTCACCACTGCTACAAATTGTTGCTTTGTGTTCACATTCTCCTGCTCCTCCTTTCCAGCCAAGACAACAATTTCCTCGTGTCGTAAACGATCTTCCGGCCAACCCGGAAACTTTCAGGACCCGTTCCCATTGCCGCGTGGTTAGCCAAGGTCTTCGAGCTAATCGCTCCACCGAGGAGACGATCCACTTCAGATCGTGCGATCATCGGGGGCAATTTCGCCTCCAGGGCCTTTAGATCCATATTTGCCTCCTGATTTTTGATACAATCTATGAGAGGTGCGAATAAATGTAAAGTATTTTCATATAGATATGCATGTACGTGTGTTTTTGATATCTCAAACCTAACTTTCAACATTAGTAACATCTCTCTTCATATGTTTAGCGTTGCGTTCATACGGGAAATAATGTAAAAATTTTTAAAAGAGTATCACCTGATGATTTGAGGAGATGGTTTATGCCGAGGTTTAAGAACGATTTTTCGCGATACAGGGAATCTGTTCGTGAAAACCTTGTAAATGCCAAAATAGTATCAACATACCGACGTATTCTATGCGTATGGCTACGAATTCTTGGACATGAACCAGAGCACATCGCGGATATTATCGGATGGAGCACCAGTAACGTTCAAAAGGTTCAGTCTCTCTTTCTTCGTGAAGGTGAGAAGGCGTTCGAGAATCCAGGCAGGGGAGGAGGCCTCCATCGTTATCTTTCAGAGAAGGATGAGAAAAATTTTATCAATTCGTTGAGAGACAGAAATACGGGGATGATTTATCTGAGCGCCACAGAAATCAAGGACAAATTTGAGGAATATGCGAAGGTTCCAAAAGGCAGCGTATCATGCTCAACAATTTATCGATTGTTGAAAAGACACGGTTATAAGAAGGGGATTTTTAACAATGGGGAAAGAGCATTTTATAGGTGAGCGAAAATGTATAAAGATGATAAATTGTGTCCCGCAGGTTCCCAAGTGAACCTAAATAAGGTGGGACTATGGTGGGACTAAATAGGCAGACAAAGAAAAAGGGGCTAACCGCTGCTCAGTTAACCCCCTGATTTTATTGGCGCGCCCGGAAGGATTCGAACCTTCGACATCCAGATTCGTAGTCTGACGCTCTATCCAGCTGAACTACGGGCGCGTATGGATAAAAATGGCGGAGAGAGCGGGATTTGAACCCGCGGTACACCTTTTAGGGCGTACAATCGCTTAGCAGGCGATCGCTTTCGACCACTCAGC
>JAKQLB010000107.1 GCA_029567375.1 Bacteroidota bacterium
GTCGCATAAACCGCCTGCATACAGGTATCCGGAAAATCTATATTCCTGATCTGACCGTCTTCATAAATGATAAAATTACTAGACCAGTTATCCTGATTACTGCCAACCATGTATATCAAGTCATCAGAAATACCTGAGATATCGGTTAAATGCCTAGTAGTAGTACTATTAATCTCCTTCCAACTGCCGTTATTAAAATGTGTGATATTTCCAAGACTGCCGATAAAATAAATTGAGATTGAAGAACTTCCCCAAATTTTTTCAACGCCCCCCGATCTTTCTGTGACATATTCCGTCTTCCATTGTTCACCATCCCAATGAGAGTAAGCTCCGAATCCAGAAAATGTCCAAACATCATTTGAATTAAAAGCGTATATAGATGTCAAAGGAAAATTACCAATTGTTCCATAGACTGTATTTGATGGTATTCTTTTCAATTCCCATTCATCTCCGTTCCAGTGAACCGCGTTGTATGGATCGAGTGTATCATTATGCATAGTCTCTTCGGTCTCGATGAATCCTACTGCCCAGATATCATCTTCCGATACGATGAATACATCCCGTAAGTAACTGCCTATATACCCAAACCGGAATATTGTCCATTCCACTTCGTGGCTGGTCGTATCTAAGGTTGTAAGCGTGATTACCTCCGAAGCATTGATCTCTTTCCTATCATAATATACCACACCTTGATATTGGTAGGCAGTTGCCGGTTCAGCTGTTATATCCGTGATTAGAGTGTCCTTTCCGGCAATTTGAGATTTGCTAATGACTTCTCCATTCCGTTTAATGCCAAACTCGCGGACGTCGCCAGAATCGGACACGCTGACTAAAAGACGGACTCTGGATGCTCCCACAAAATCAGCGGAGATATCAATCGCATACTCTTCCGGTTCGGTCGGGCATTCCCGGCAGGACATGGCGCAGAGCAGAATACTTATCAGTAAGATGATTGACATGACGGTCTTGACTTTCAGGTTGTTATCAGAAGACATCGTTTTCCCTTATTTTTTCTTTCATTGTCGAAAGTACGACCCTTTTACGGTAATTTCAATTCCCCTGTACTCATTCATTTAAAACTCCTATCAGTTTCGCTACCGCGGCGATCATGGCTTCCGGCTTGGGCGGACAGCCCGGAATGTAAAGGTCAATCGGTATGACCGCTTCTCGTGACGGCACAATATTGTAGCTATCTTTGAAACAACAACCGCCGGAAACGCAAGTACCTACCGCCACTACGAAAATCGGTTTG
>JAKQLB010000143.1 GCA_029567375.1 Bacteroidota bacterium
CTCCGGACAAAACATTCTGATCATCCATTAAAAAATCCACAGATTGAAAATAAAGCGACCTACGGTTGTCGTTTCGCCCTTGAAATGGCAGTTGGAACCTCCTACGCTCTGTGCCAGATAACGGCAAAGGCCCGTTCATGACGGCTGTGAGGCAGCGTATGTCCATCATCTGAAGTCCTCTGGTCTTATAAAATCTGTAGAAACCTCATCGATTGGTGGGGGGGAATCCATCATGCAGCAAAAATATTGATGCAGCCCTTGAATTAAGCGGAGAATCGGCGTATGAAGTCATGCAGACATAGCGGCCAGGTCATCAGATATGATGACGGATTCAATCCGATAAAGATCCTGGGCGACCTCCATGCAAAATCAGTCAAAGAATTTGAAGATCAGAAAATGTGCCCATACCACAGAGAAGGGAAGGGTATGCCCAATTTGTTGCGCTTCGGCATAGGAAGGTGGGGAATGACAAAGTCTGGAAGGTTACCGGAGCAAGTGTCTGGTCTCTGTGCTCAAATATATTTTTTTGATGGAAAAGGGTAAAGACAGCTGAATCCAATAAATTATCAATCATTAAGATGAGGTGTTGTTATGAACGAATATGAGTTAGCGCTGGAAATTGAAGGACCTGCCGCGATGTGGACAAGGCCTGATACTGGCTCAACACCGGTATCATACCCCGTTCCTACTGCTTCGGCTGTCAAAGGAATCTTTGATACTGTATTAAGAAGGCCTCATATTTATATAAAGCCGTTACGTGTAGAGATATGCAAGCCGTTACGATATGAGCGATATGTCACAAATTACGGCGGCCCGTTGAGAAGCCAAGGCCAAATCAAAGGAAACAATAATTATCAGTTGAGCGCCACCATCCTCGTTGATGTTTGCTATCGCATCTATGGTGAGATCAAAATGAAGAAAATGAGCACACGTGGCAGCATTATAACAAATGGTCAGTTTAACGAGGCAGGGCTGGATGCTGAACGGATTTGTGGACGAATGATTGCAAAAAAGTGGTTACGCCCGGTTGGCAAAACTAAGTATCGTCCTAATGGTGATTTAGAAAACTATAAACAAGAAATACAGGCTGAATATGGAAAAGACTTTCAGAAAATTTGGTCTGTATTAAAAAATCCAATAGGAAGAACACTGTTACGTTACCGCCGCGGTCAAAATTGGCTGCCGTGTTTTAAGAAAATGTTCGACGAACGACTAAAACTTGGTCAGACCTTTTACACACCCTGCCTGGGATGGAAAGAGTTCGCCCCAACGTATGTGGGACCATTTCGAGGAGAAACCAAACGGGAAACGTCCGTCGATGACATTGTAATTCCTTCTTTTCTCTGTTCCATGTGGGATAATCGTAAATTGCAGCCGAGTTATGTTCAAAATTGGCAGATTGTAAAAGGGGTGATGTCATATCGTCATCAAATCCCTACGGAGGATGAACTCTATGCTGAATGAATTATGGCATGTGGCGGAAAAACTGAAGAATGCAAATATTAAATTGCAGGAACCGAATCCTCTGATTCAGCCCTTACCTATTTTAGAAAAAAACATCCTTCGCATAAGACTCAATAAAGAAGGAAAAGCCATACTTGTAGAAGATGTACACAATTCAGAAAAAGATGGCGTTCAAAGAATAGTCAAGGCAGCTGATGGCAGCTTTCCAGTTATTAAAGTCAATCAACCTTTTCTCCAATTACCAGCAAATACGGATATATGGGAAAGAATCAAAACAGCAAGAAGTGATAAAACGCGCATAAATTTGATTAAGGACGCAGTAAAAGTTGGTGAATGCAGAAAATGGTCAGAAACCGGATGGCAATGGCAAGATTCTCAAAGGAAAGCGGATATTGTAAGCAATGTTATCGGTGACAATACAACGTGTGAGGACATGAAAGAAATAGCTCGGCGATTTAAAAGAGCACTGGAAGATGACACGTCGTTTATTGCTGACATTGTTGCTAATACCGTTAGAGAGATTCAAGCAGACCGCCTAAGCTCAATCAAAACCTGCCAGGAAATGCTCATTGGGAAAGGCAAGGATGCCAGAGGTCGAGATAAGAAAATATCGGTACTCCTCATTCTTGAGCTTGATAATGACAGAACCATCCACCGGCAGGAAATTTGGGAATTTCTGTCTGAACATCTACCCACCAATCTTGCATTGGCAGAAAGAGAATTTCGTCATAGCGCCGTATTTTCTGCATTTGGGGGGAATGATGCTTTGCTTGAAGAGCCATATTTTGCAGTCAAACTTCCTGTTTTTGGTGCACGTTTTCCTCTTCTTTCTATGGCCAGCAGCGCAGATAAAGCCAAGAGCAATAAGCGCTACGGATTAACGGAATATACAATTTTCCCATTATCGTCATCTCAGTGCCGGAGTATGGCAGGCGCTTTAGAATGGCTTGTGGCATCTCCACGAAAAGGAAAAACATGGCAGGGCATGCCGAGCGGTCGCTTTGAAATGGATGCCAGAACACATAAGAAAAGAGAAAAGCAAGACCTCTTGATCGTCTATCTATCAGAAAATCCCGATATTGACGTGAAGACGGCTAGCTATTTCGGCACCGGCGAAGACGTAACGGAAGCAAAGTTCGAGGTTGACGCGAAGGCTGTGTGCGATGCATTACATGGAATCGAGCGAGTCAGACCCAAATCGAAACTTAATCTTTTTTTGATACGTAAGGCTTCTAAAGGACAGGCGCAAGTTAGTCTATCAGAATCTTTGGCTGTCCGAGATATTCTTGATGGTGCCGAAAATTGGCAAGACGGCGCAGCAAACATTCCAAACATCAAGATATACTTGCCCGCTGACAAAAACATGGCAGCAAGAGACAACGCCACACCGCTAGCGCCATACCCAGATCAGGTTGTAAGGCTGCTTTCCCGGCAGTGGATGAGAGACGGCGCATCCCCGGCAGGTAAGGACAAAAAACCGCAAAAAGCATTTCAGGAGCTTCCCGGTCCCAGCCTAGCGGATGTTCTCGTGCTGCTGTTAATGAAAGAAGGAAAATGGCGCGAAACCGCGGACATGATGCTGACGCTGATTATTCAACGCGTCATGCCGCTCTTAATTGGATTATTTGGAGCAAGACATGCTTATGGGCCAAGAAGACTTCTGAATATTCGCGAGCCTGTTTACGATTATCTCCGTGATTCTTGTGAATATGCGCTGAAAACAATTTCATTGATTGGAATTATACTCAATACTTTTGGTTACAGAAAGGAGGACTATATGAAGGATGTTGCATTCCAGATCGGACAGGTGCTTTCTCTGGCCGATACGCTGCATAAGGATTACTGCATCGTTGTCAGACAGGGGCAAATGCCCAGCACACTAATAGGCACGTCACTCATGCGGAGGGCAACGGATAATCCAACAGGCGCTCTGGCCGATTTGAGCGAGCGTATAATGGAGTACGTCAGATGGGCGAAGATCGCACAAATATCAAGTGATTGGCCTGCAGATGACCAGCGAATAATCGCGATTAACGAAGCGCGCAAGCGGTTGAGACAATATCAAGCGCTGGCTGATAGTCTCGGTAATGCTGCTTTGCCGAAAGAAGCTAACGACTTAATGAAAGCACAATTATTACTTGGCTTCTTAGCGACGCCCCCAGTAGAGCAAGAATAATTTAAAACAAAGGAGGTTTTGAAATGGAAAAAATGAAGGATCAAAATGATATTCGTATTCCAAGGGCAACTGGTTTACTGATTATTGTGGTTGAAAACAGCAATCCTAACGGTGATCCTGATCAGGAAAGTGATCCCCGCCGCCGTAGCCATGATAATCGTGGCATGGTATCAGGAGTTTCTTTTAAGCGAAAACCACGCGACCTTGTTTTACGGAAAGATGAGATTGTTTGGCCGAAAGTTGCAGATTCTTTAGGAATCATCAACGACAATGGAACATGGAGAAAGGACGAACTTCAATTCGATATCTTGGAGAGAAGAGATATTCGCCGTCCGGAAATAAATGAACTTATGACGGATGATTTCGATGCATTCAAAAATCAATTTTGGGATGCGCGTGTTTTTGGAAATACATTCTTAGAAGAGGGCCTTCAAGATACTACAAGGTCTGGTGTTGCACATTTTGTTTTAGGGACGTCAGTAGCACCAATCAGAATACACCGTTTGACGAAAACAAAACTGGCGCCGGCGCAAAGCGGGCGTGATGGTGCCGCCGGACCCACACGTGGAATGGCACCTTTAGCACATAGGGTAGTAGAACATGCCGTTTACACTATGCCCTTCTTTATCAATCCAACTGGTGCAACAGGGATGAAAGGCACTGGCTGTAAACCAATAGATATTGCGTTGTTACTCAAATTAATACGTTATGCTTATCCACACACAAAATCAGATATACGCCCGCTAGTTGAAGTTCGACATGCCTGGTACGCTGAGCATGAAGATGGACTTGGCTCTTTTTCAGAATTCGATTTTATTGAAAGACTCACGCCCAGACGAATGGGTGGTAACAGAAACGAACCGTCCGTTAGCGGCATTCCCTTGCTGGAACAGTATGACATACCTAGGACTATTGATGACAAATCAAATCCGTTCATCGGAAAATTAAAAGATGGCAAACTGTATGATCTTTGTGTTGAACTGCCGCAATGGTGTAATTCATTTAAAACGGAGTAAGAAATGCGCGATAAACCCCCGCTGGCACACAGTCCGAAAGGTTCGATTCCAGCACAGACTTATTGCGAGCATGTAACAGGTGTGCGTAATAAGGCTGTTCAAAATGCAGCAAACGCGGTGCGTTATTATCGCGGCAAACACGGCGCTGAGGCTTTCAAGAAATATGTGGAAGCTGCGGCTGTATATCACGATCTTGGAAAGCTCGATGAGGCAAATCAATCCGTTCTGAAAGTAGCATCAAGAAAGCCCCTGCCCATTGCGCACGAAGATGCGGGAGCAGCTCTTCTGGACAAGCTCGAATGGAAAGAATCGGCTGTGCTTGCATTTGCCCATCACGAGGGATTGTTCAGTCGTGATGAGGAGATGTCAAAGCAGGAACGGCCTTTCAGGCAATTAAAACGAAAAACGCCAGCGGGTGAGCCTGTTGCCGATCACATAGATCGCAATTTGTTTGCATATGAGTCAGAACATATCAAATCCGGTTGTCCAACTATTGGGAAAAGTGATGTTGAAGGACTACACAATTGCGGTCTGACACGCCGTATAGCTCTCTCGTGTCTTGTGGATGCGGATCACGGAAATACAGCAAAACATTATTATGCTGAAAGAGAAATTGATCCTCCAAAAGCATGCTGCTGGGAGGAAAGACTTGCTGCATTACAAAGCTATGTGAACGGTTTGGATGAGGGTAAAACGGAGAATGAAAGGGCGCGAAATAATTTGCGCAGAAAAGTATTTCAATCTTGCATGGCTTCGTCAATAGAAAAGCGCATCCGTACCTGTGATGCGCCCGTGGGCAGTGGAAAAACGACAGCCGTGATGGCACACCTGCTGAAGATTGCAGCGTCAAACAATCCTCCTTTGCGGCACATCATTATTGTTTTACCATACACAAATATCATTACACAGATGGTAAACGTTTATAGAAAGGCAATGGTTCTGGATGGTGAACGACCGGAAGACGTTGTCGCCGAGCACCATCACCGGGCAGAATTTGCCGATGTCGATCTTCGCCACATCGCGACACTCTGGAAAGCGCCAATCATTGTAACGACGGCAGTACAATTTTTCGAGACGTTGGGCGCCAGCCATCCGGCGTCTTTACGAAAATTGCACGAGTTACCAGGTTCTGCCGTATTTATTGATGAAATGCATGCGGCAATACCATCACATCTCTGGCCGCAAATGTGGCGTTGGTTGGAGAAGTGGTCAAATGAGTGGGGTGGTTATTTGGTTCTTTCCAGCGGTTCTATGTCAAGATTTTGGGATTTAAAAGAATATCAGAATCTTATGGCACAAAACGCCGCTGAGCACGCTTTACATGTGCAGGATTTGATCGAAGATGAATCGCTCAGGCGGGAACTTAAGGTAGCAGAAAATCGGCGGATTTTATATCGAAGGCGGAGCAAAGATGAAGAAGCGCTTGATTGTGCCGGTGTTGTTAATTTTGTGTCCGGGAAGAAAGGACCAAGGCTTCTTATCGTTAATACTGTTCAGACCGCTGCCGCTATAGCAAATGCTATGCGAAATAATGGACATGACGTTCTTCATCTTTCCACTGCACTTGCACCTGTCCATCGCGACTTAATTATCAATAGAATAAAACAAAGACTTAGAAACAAGATTGAAGATTGGACATTAGTTGCTACGAGTTGCGTTGAGGCCGGCATGGATTTTTCTTTCAGAAATGGGTTTAGAGAACGCGCATCGACGGCAAGCCTTATTCAAATTGGAGGAAGAATCAGCCGAGGTGCAGAATATCCTGATGCTGAAGTCTGGGACATCCTGCTGCGTGACGACTTGTTTCGAGAAAATCCCACCATAACTATTTCAAAGCGCGCACTCGGATATTTCGCAGACGATGAACTAAACACAGAGGAAAGTTCTTTTCTTTCAACAAAAGCCATGCAACGCGAATGGACAGCGGGCGCTGATAGAAAAGCCAGAGAATTAGTGAAATTGGAACAAAGCATGGAATATCCCAGTGTTGCCAAAGCGTGCAGAGTCATAGAAGCGGATACGCGAACCGTATTAATTGATCAAACGCTTGTAAATGCAATTCGCAATGGCAGATCCGTATCAAAGATCGAAATCATGCAATACAGTGTCCAGATTTGGGCTCATAAAATCGAAAAGTTGGCACTTGAACCAATAATGCCTTTTACTGAGGCTGCATCAGTAAATAGTATGTATTCGTGGGTATATGATTATGATGCCGACTTTTTAGGCTATATGGCTGGTGTGCTAAAATTGGATGATTTTTTTGTAGCAGGCGGTGGTGTTATTTAAATGTGTGATAGGTTTGTGTAATTAGAGTAGAGAATCATTTATGTCAGGTTCATGCAACTTGATCCCGCCGCACGGCGGGTATCGGGTGGGGCAGTCTTAGCGGGTAAAGGAGTGATTCAGACTTATGATGACATTGAAAAAGTTTATCGCAGGACTTGAGAGTATTCCCGCAACAACGTCATGGTATCTTGCCGACATCAGTGAATCCAAGGGCAGGCAGGAACTCTATACAAAGCAAGCACCCCAGAGGCTCAATGCGCTCAAAGAGCATGCCCTGATCGAAAGCGCTGTTTCTTCCAACCGCATTGAAGGGGTCGAGGTGGAGCGAAAACGCATCGGGACGGTCATCTTCGGCAAGTCACTTCTTTCTGACCGATCGGAGGAAGAGGTGCGGGGCTACCGGGAAGCGCTCAACCTGATTCATTCACAGGGGTCGAAGTTGCCGATCACAGAAAAGACCTGCAAAACACTGCATGCGCTGACACGGGGGGAAATATGGGATGCCGGAAAATACAAAGAAAAAGACAGCAACATCATTGAAAAACGGCCAAATGGCACGTCCAGTATAAGATTTAAAACGGTTTCGGCAAAGCAAACACCCAAGGCGATGCAAAGATTACATATCGCGTGGGAAGATGCGGTTAAAGAAGCTGGAATGCACCGGATTATCGCCCTTGCCGCTTACAGCCTTGATTTTCTGTGTATTCACCCGTTCCGGGACGGCAACGGGCGCGTATCCCGCCTGCTGATGCTTTTGCATTGCTATCATTCTGGAATCGAGGTTGGCCGCTATATCAGTATGGAACGCCTCATCGAACAAAATAAAGAACGATATTATGAAACGCTGAAACTGAGTTCTGAAGGTTGGCACGAAGGCAAGCACAATCCTTGGCACTATATCAATTTCCTGTGTTTCATCATCAAAGGCGCTTACACGGAATTTGAAGAGAGACTGGGGAACATTCCCCCGCCCAGGGGTGAAAAGACAGACCTTGTTAGAAAATCCGTAAACAGTATTGGGGGCAATTTCAGCGTGGCTGACTTGCAAAAGAAGCTACCGGGTATCAGTGTTGATCTGATTCGTAGAATCCTGAAAGACATGCAGGACGAAGGATTGGTTGAATGCATCAACCGTGGCCGGTCGGCAAAATGGCGAAAAATGGGAAATTAGGTAATAATTCGTAAATTAGGTAATAAATTAGGTAATAACATGGTTTCTCCCGACGACTTCATCATGCTTTCCGCTTTGCAGCATTATGCCTTTTGCCCAAGGCAGTGTGCACTTATTCATATAGAGCAGATCTGGACGGAAAATCGATTGACTGCCGAAGGCCGGATTTTGCATGAGCGCGTGCACGAAGAAGGCAGCGAAACGCGCGGCGATGTGCGCATCGAGCGCGGCGTCTCGCTTCGTTCTACCAAACTTGGGTTGATCGGCAAGGCTGATGTCATCGAATATCACCGACAGCCGGATGGAAGCTGGCAAGCTTTCCCCGTGGAATACAAACGCGGCAAACCCAAACCGGATGATAGTGACAAGGTTCAGCTTTGCGCGCAGGCAATGTGCCTGGAAGAAATGCTACGTTTAACCGTTCCTGCGGGAGCGCTTTTCTACGGCAAAACCAGGCGGCGT
>JAKQLB010000170.1 GCA_029567375.1 Bacteroidota bacterium
ATCCGGTGCCCCTCACCTGCATGTAAAGGAGAATACACAGTCTCTTATGAGGGATGTGCTGATAGCCCTTGCGCCTTCATTGCTGGTTTCCATCTATTTTTTCGGATTTTCGGCAATCAAATTGGTGCTTGTGGGTGTCATTTCCTGTGTTTTGGTCGAATATTTAATCCAAAAATTCATACTGAAGACAAAAGTAACCATCAATGATTTGTCTGCAGCGGTTACCGGTTGTCTTCTGGCACTCAACCTTCCACCAAGTTCACCCTGGTGGCTTGTTGCAATAGGTGCAATCGTCGCAATCGGCATCGTTAAGATGACTTTCGGTGGCCTGGGACAAAATATATTCAATCCTGCCCTCGTGGGACGCGTCTTTTTGTTGATCTCATTCCCGACGTTAATGACCGACTGGACGATACCGGAGTCATGGTTCAGGACGGGCGTTGATGCTTTCACGGGTGCAACCCCTCTGGCGATTACCAAGGAAGGCCTGGCGGCTGGACTCACACTTCCCGAGATTTTTGCTGCAAATGAATTCTCATTTAAGGAGATGATTTTCGTAAAGATCGGGGGTTCGGTTGGTGAGGTATCCGCACTAGCGCTTATTCTCGGATTTATCTATCTCCTAATCAGGAGAGTCATCAGACCGCATATTCCGCTTGTTATAGTGGGCACCATCGCTGTGATGACCTGGATTTTCAATATGATCAACCCCGATATCTATACAGGTCCTCTGTTCAACATTTTCACCGGAGGTGTCTTACTCGGAGCCATCTTCATGGCAACCGACTACGTTACATCACCGATGTCCGTCAAGGGTATGGTCATATACGCTTTCGGTATCGGTGTGATTACAGTGCTTATCCGTTATTTCGGAGCATATCCTGAAGGAGTCTCTTTCGCGATTCTAATAATGAATACGACAGTTCCTCTTCTCAATAAATATTGCAAACCCAAGAGATACGCAAAGGAGGTGAATCATGGCTAAAGAATCCTCTTTCAAAAATATGGTGATAACTCTATCGGTTATCTGTCTCGTATGCTCTGCCCTGCTTGGAGTTGTCTATTCCGTGACAAAAGCTCCTATAGAGGCTGCGGAATTGGCCAAAATCAACAACGCCATAAAGGCAGTTGTTCCGGAGTGTAACAACAACCCTTCGGAAGAGATGATGAAGGTGGAGGGCAGCGTGGTATATCCTGCAAAAATGGACGGAACCATCGTCGGCTACGCCATAAAGGTCAATGCCTCCGGATTTTCAGGTCCTCTACAGATGATGGTAGGCTTTAAGACGGATGGTACCATATATAATACATCGGTGATTTCCCACTCGGAGACCCCGGGACTCGGTGCAAAGATTACCGGTGAAATCCCTACCAGAACTCAGATAGTGGGCAAAAATCCCGCTTCCTCCAACCTCACCGTTACCAAAGATGGCGGAGAGATAGATGCCATTACCGCATCAACCATCACCTCAAGAGGTTTCCTCAGAGGTGTTGATGCGGCTTACAAGGTATTTGTTGAACTTCAAAAACAGCAGCAACCATGGGAAAATTGAAATTGATAATTGACGGTATCATAAAGAACAATCCCACATTTGTTCTTATCCTCGGTATGTGTCCGACGTTGGGCACTACTACATCGGCCATCAACGGTATGGGTATGGGTCTTGCTACCCTATTTGTGCTCGTGCTCTCCAACATGACTATCTCTGCAATTGCGAAGCTTATCCCCGAAGATGTGCGCATACCTTCTTACATCGTAGTAATTGCGGCATTCGTGACCATAGTACAATTGCTTCTGCAGGCATACCTGCCCTCCCTTTACGAGACTCTCGGTATTTTCATTCCGCTGATTGTAGTCAACTGCATCGTTCTCGGTCGCGCAGAAGCTTATGCAAATAAAAATTCCGTGATCGACTCAGCTTGCGACGGACTTGGAGTAGGACTCGGCTTTACGATAGCCCTGACAATTCTCGGCTTCGTACGTGAACTCCTCGGCAGTGGTTCGATCTTCGGGTGGAAATTCATAGATGGAGATGGAATACTTGCATTCGTACTTGCTCCGGGCGCATTCATAGTGCTCGCATATCTCATCGTATTGTTCAGAAAAGTAACCGCTAAAAAGGCATAACCATGGAATATATCATTATCATCATATCAGCCGTATTTGTCAACAACATCCTGTTGTCGCAATTTCTCGGCGTATGTCCTTTCCTCGGCGTATCCAAGAAGGTAAATACCGCTCTCGGCATGTCGGCTGCAGTGACCTTCGTAATGGCCCTCTCAACCCTGGTAACCTACTTGCTCCAGTACTATGTGCTCGTTCCCCTCGGCATAGGTTTTCTTCAGACGGTGAGCTTCATACTCGTGATTGCCGGTCTCGTGCAGATGGTGGAGATTATATTAAAGAAGATAAGTCCTGCACTTTATCAGGCCCTTGGTATTTTCCTGCCCCTGATTACCACCAACTGCTGTGTGCTTGGAGTAGCTCTGCTTGTTGTAAACAATGAATTTACCTTCGGTAGTGATCCCCATATGCTCAATCTTGGCCAGTCGGTAGTTTATGCCGTGGCCAGCGCTCTTGGTTTCGGTCTTGCGATAACCCTCTTTGCAGGCATCAGAGAGCAACTTGAGCTTAACAATGTTCCCAAGGCTTTCAGAGGGGTTCCGATCTCACTGATCGTTGCCGGAATTATGGCAATGGCATTCATGGGATTTTCAGGGATAGTATGATATGGCAGGATTAAAGGAAATAGAAACAATGCTGAGGGACGGCAAAATAGACAAGGCCTACGACTCCCTCAATGACTATTTGAAGAAAGACCCCGGCTGTGCACACGCCTGGTATCTGCTCGGTGGCATTTACCGTCGCCAGCAACTTTGGGGTGATGCAATCAATGCCTACAACAAGGCAAAGCTCATCGAACCCGACGGCCCCGCCGACGCCGCCATAGAATCCATCTACGACATCATCCGATTTGTGAATACGGATTTGATGAATCCATGATCAAGAGCATTTCTGACCACATTTTTACCGGAAAATTTATAGTTATATCGTTAGACATATATGGGCGGCCTGAAAAGAGCTAAATTGATCTTTTGCAGGCCGCTCTTTTTGTCGTGCAAACCAGTGGGTTACGAGATAATAGATTTGGATATTACAAATAATTTCATCAAATTCGCAGTTAAACCTGATAGAAAAACTTCGCACATTCTGAGGCCGGTAGGCCAATGCATTGAAGGACAAGAATTTAACATATTATACCTAACACTTAATTGCTTCGTTATGGAAAATCAAAAAATTGACTCATTTCTTTCTATTAAAGGGGAGTATTTCCCTTCTGCTAATATCCAGACTATTCGAGATAGACTAGCTGCTACTCCGGACTCGAAGAGCGACCTCATTCGTTTTTACGAATACAAAAATCCAACGGTCATGTTACTTGTTTCCATCTTTTTAGGCCAGCTTGGTATTGATCGGTTTATGCTTGGTGATATTGGATTGGGTGTCTTAAAGCTCATTACCGCAGGTGGCTGTGGTATTTGGTGGCTGGTTGACTTGTTTAGTGTTCAAGACAGAACAAGAGAATATAATTACAAGAAATTTATCGAAATTTTGTGGTAGTCTTATCAATCCGGCTGGCTGTCATTATCATTTTTTGAAAGGCACCGGCAGATTTTGATTTTTTAGATTGAAAGTCCTACGGAGAAAATTTCCGTAGGATTTTTTTGTTTTCTCCTAATTATCCCTATCTTTGCAGACCTTTTCTCGAGAAGATAAGGAAGTTAACACAATTATTAACTTTAATTTTTTATTGAAATGGCTGTAAAAATTCGCCTATCGCGCCGCGGAAAGAAGGACTACGCTTTCTTCCATATCGTGGTTGCAGACTCCCGCGCTCCGCGTGACGGTCGCATAATCGAGCAGATCGGTCACTACAACCCCAACACAAATCCCGCCACTATCTCCCTCGATGGAGAAAAGGCCCTAAACTGGCTTAACAAGGGTGCTCAGCCTACTGAGACCGCTCGCCGTATCCTCTCTTATGAAGGTGTTCTCCTCAGGAAACATCTCCAGGGTGGTGTTGCCAAGGGTGCTTTTTCTCAGGAAGAGGCTGATAAGAGGTGGAATGCATGGAAGGCCACGAAGGAGCAAAAAGTTACATCCAAAAAGCAGGATATCTTCAATCAGGATCTTGAAGCAAGAAAGGCTGCTATCAGCGCTGAGGCTAAGGTAAATACCGAGAGAGCTGAAGCTATTGCCAAGAGGAAAGCCGAAGAGGCTGCTGCAAAGGCTGCTGAAGAAGCTGCCGCACGTGCTGAAGAAGAGGCTATTGCCGCTGAAGCTGCTGCCGTTGAGGCTGCCGCTACCGAAGCTACTGCTACTGCTGAGGAAAACGCAGAACCTGTTGCTGAAGCATAGTTTTCAGATGAAGGTTGCGAAATCTTATGGTGACAAAGGGGATGTTGTTATCAACTTGTCCCCATCCGACCCAAAAGATATCAATTTTGAAGGACCGGTGTTCATCTATTTTGATGGACTGCCGGTTCCCTTTTTTATCGAATCCTGCCAGGCAAAAGGGGGTCGTCGGATCGTGAAGTTTGAAAATATCGACACCTTTGAAGAGGCTGAAGAGATAGTGGGCAAAGAGATCTTTTTAAATATTGACGAAGATCAGGATGATGCTCTATCGATTATCGGCATGGAGGTGTATGATAGCAATAATGCTTTAATAGGAGTAATTACCGATTATACCAACGCTGCCGGCAACGAATTTATTGCGGTTATTCATAAAGGGGAGGAAGTTCTCCTGCCGCTGCACGACGATCTCATAATTGAGTGGGGAGAAGATCATATTACTCTTGAAATCCCCGCCGGACTACTCTGAGAGGGCTTTTTATAAAAAGAGAAGCGGTAGCCGAATGGCCACCGCCGGTCTCTATTAACCTAAAACTTAACCTATGAAAAAACTATTCGATTTAATAAATAGCAAACCGCGTGCCACAACAAAAAATTCGCGAAAATTTCGCAAAAAATCGTAAAAATTTTATTTCTTCAGGTCAAGTTCTTCGAATGGTATATCCATTATCGGATATTTATCCCTCTCCTTGCTATAGTTAAAATGCCACCATTCGCCATCGTAGGGCGTAAAACCATGTCTTACCATAATGTCAAAGAGTAGGGTACGGTTGTAGATGACAAGATCGGGAAGGTCCATATAGCCGGCGGCAGCAACTTCCGTAAATTCGTCAAATTCCGTTGGCATCTCCAGTTCTTCACCGGTTTCGAGGTTGATGATAGTCAGATCTACGGCAAATCCTCGGTTGTGATTTGAACCTTTAGTTGGTGAAGCCACAAATACGGTGTCTTGATAGACTTCATAAAAATAGAGGGTGGCCGCATAGGGGCGGTAAGCATCAAAAATCTTCAAACCGAGTCCGCGTGTGGCAAGTTCTTCCTGAATGGCAAGCAGCGCTTCAGCCACCGGACGGCGTGCGTATGCTTCAGGACTGGTATAAATCTGCGTGCCGGTGAAATTGTTTTCAGTAGCATAACGGATATCCAGCACCACGCCCGGAATGAAGGTACTCAGATCCACCAATTCCATGTCGGGATCGGCAGCCACGCTCTCGAGGTATCCCTCGTATGTGTTGATGATTTCAAGTCCGTAAGGGTTGCGCGGATCGGGTCCTTTCTGCTTGGGAGCACAGGAAAATGCCATGAAGGCAGCCAAAATCAGTGGCAGAAGTCTAAAAGTGAATCTCATAGGGTTTAATCTCTCTTCTTTGGTGTAAAAATAAGTTCGTCGAGGGTCCTTTTTGGCACGTGGTGCGTGCCATCAGGTTCTCTCCAATATTTGTAATCCCCCTCTTCCATATCATCTACTACGACCTTTTCCCTCGGTACTCCGAGAGCGAGGACATTGATGATCTTCAGATGATCGGGCAGATGCAGCAGATCTGAAAGTTCGTCGCGTTTTACAGCGCCAATGATGCAGCCACCGTATCCCAGCTCCACCGCTTGCAACAAAATGCTCTGTGCGGTTATACCGTGGTCGCAGGAATATCTGTCAGAGATGGTGGTGTCGTGAAGTTGGAGGATATAGGCGGAGGGACGTTCTCCTTCGCTCGGACCATCCCAATCGGTCAAATAGCCCGCCCAAGCCAGGGTAGGGAAGATGGCTTTACACTGCTCCGGTGTGGAGTAAAGAGCATATTTGAGGGGCTGAACATTGCGTGCGGAGGGTGAAAAGCGTGCAGCCTCCACCATTTTCAGCAAATGTTCCCTTTTTACCGGCTTTTCCTGATGGAAACGGCGATAACTGCGGCTCTTTTTTACAAGCTCGAGGAAATCCATCATTTGTTTACGAGCGTGATGGAAATGATGGAGATATCATTGATGGGACGGTCGCCTTTGCCGGTCTTCACAGAGGCAATCTTGTCAATGACGTCGAGTCCTTCAATGGTTTCTCCGAAGATGGTATATTCACCGTCAAGGTGTTTGCAGCCCTCCTCACTTTGTACTATGTAAAACTGCGATCCGCTCGATTCTTTGCCGGGATTGACGGCATCACCGCGTCTTGCTGCTGCCAATGCTCCCTTTTTGTGGCTCTTGCCGGCTTTAACACACTGGGATATCTCGTTGGGAATGGTATACCCGGGACCGCCCATACCTATTCTGTCAAACTTTGTCGAATCCTTGGTGTTTGGGTCGCCCACCTGAATCATGAAGTTATTTATGACTCTGTGGAAAAGGATGTCGTCGTAGAAATGCTTATTTACCAGTTTGACAAAGTTGTCACGGTGTATCGGCGTCTCCTTATAGAGCTTTACCTTTATTGTGCCTTTTGTGGTTTTGATAGCGTAGATCGGCTCCTCGGGGAACTTTACTTTGATTGCTGCAGCATCGTCGCCCTCCTGCAGCTTGGTTTCTTCTCTGTTCATGTCATCTTGATTGTCAATTGTGTCGTCCGTTTCAGCTTCGGAGAGGGTGGTCAAAGATTGAATCTCCTCTGAAGCGTCGTTTCCGGATTTGTTGCCGCCCTTACAGCCGGCTATAATCAGCGCTACTGCGCAGAAAAGTAGTAATAATCTCTTTTGCATGATCTTTATGGGTTTTTGAATCCCAAAATTAGCGATTTTTTTGTAAGTTTGCTAATTATTTATTGTTGTCAGATGGCGAATCCATTGAAACAGCTTGCGGGCGAAACGGCGATTTACGGGCTGAGCACGATATTGGCCAGAATAGTCAATTTCCTGCTGGTTCCACTCTACACCAGGGTTTTGGTCCAGTCGGATTATGGAGTGGTGACAGAGTTCATGGCCTATATTGCCATTCTTCAGGTGGTGCTTGTGCTTGGTCTGGAGACGGGTTGTTTCCGTTTTGCCAGCAGGGAAGGGGTTGACAAGCGCTCTGTCTTTTCTACGGCATTTGTCATTGTCGGCCTTCTTTCACTCCTCTTTTTCATAGGTATTTCCATTTTTGCGGGCGATATAGCCTCAGGACTGGGGTATGAAGGCTTTTCCAATATCATAATCTATGTGGCTGCCATCCTTGCCATCGACTGTTCCACTTCGATTATTTTCGCAAAGCTCAGATATGAGCACAAGGCATTGAGGTTTGCCATTATCAAGACTCTCAAGATATTCACCGAGGTTGGTGTCAATCTTATCCTTTATTTGGTGATGCCGGCTCGTTTTGCGGCAAATCCCAATCACTGGCTGCTCAATTTTGTGAGTGCCACTCCCGACTTTACTTATGCGATATTCGCCATTTTCATCAGTTGCATATTTGCTGTTGTAATGCTTTTGCCGGACTTGATGCATCTGAGATTGCGTATAGATCGCAAGTTGTGGAAACCGTTGCTTGCATATTCCATCCCGCTTATGATTGCCGGTCTTCCCGGAGTGATGAATGATTTCCTTGACAGGATATTGATGCGTTTTCTCAACGCAGATCCCCTCACATGGAGAGCAGATCTTGGTGTTTATCAGGCAGGAGTCAAGATTGCAGTGATAATGTCGCTCTTTATCCAGATGTTCAGGTATGCGGCGGAGCCGTTTTTCTTCCAGAAGCAGAGGGAGAGTGACAGTAAGAAAGTCTATGCTGACGTGATGCAATGGTTCGTTGCCTTCTGTATGTTTGGTTTTCTGGCCATAATGCTCTTCATGGATGAAATAGGACTCATACTAGGCAAGGATTTCAGAGTGGGGCTTTCGATTGCTCCTATCATGCTGATGGCATATGTTGTGCTTGGAATGCTTTTCAATGTAGATATGTGGTATAAGTTGGCCGGAAAGACGCGCTATGCCATCTATGTCGCCTTGGCCGGCCTTGCCGTCACCATTGCGGTAAATGTGATATTTATGCCGATATATTCCTACCATGCTGCAGCATGGGGGCACCTTGCAAGTTATGCGGTGATGCTGCTCATCAGCACCCTGCTGGGCCGCAAACATTACTATATCCCTTACAGGTGGGGTCGCATTTTCCTCTTGATAGCCATTGCCCTGGCAATTTACGCTTTAAGTACACTCCTGCCGGAAATGTCTCTCTGGCCTAAACTCATAGTTCACGCATTGCTTGTATTGCTCTATCCGGCATTGATCGCCGCCATGGTCATTTTTGAAAGAAAAAAGAAAAACACCCCCGCTATATGAAAGTCAGAATAGTCAATAAATCTGCATTCGAGGTTCCCCAATATGCCACCCCATATTCCGCAGGAATGGATTTGCGGGCAAATATCTCCGAGCCTGTGACACTGGGCTCGCTTTGCCGTGCAATGATTCCTACGGGACTCTTCATCGAGCTTCCGGAAGGCTATGAGGCACAGATAAGACCCCGCAGCGGCCTGGCCGCGAAACATGGTATTTCGGTCACAAACAGTCCCGGCACCATAGATGCCGACTATCGTGGCGAAATCAATGTGCTGCTGGTAAATCTCTCTCCCGACCCCTTTACCATCAACCCGGGAGAACGTATTGCACAGATGGTGATCTCCCGTCATGAAAAAGTGGAGTGGGAGGAGGTGGATGTTTTGGGAGATACCGGACGAGGTGCCGGCGGATTCGGTTCCACGGGCAGAAAATAACAATTAAGGAGGGAATTTATTATGATTACACTTGATGAACTCTATAAATTGTATAAAAAATGCGGCTCCGTTACCACGGATAGTCGCAAAATAACCCCCGGATCCATGTTTTTTGCCCTAAAGGGCGATCGTTTCGATGGTAACGATTTCGCGCTTCAGGCGCTTGAACAGGGGGCAAAATGTGCGATAGTGGACAGAGCAACACTCGATGGCGTCTCTCCGGGAGTCGGCAAAGGAAATTGCATCCTGGTGGAGAACGTGCTTGTTACCCTTCAGAAGCTGGCACACTATCATCGAACTCACTTCAATATTCCGGTGCTGGCGATTACCGGAACCAATGGCAAGACGACTACGAAGGAACTCATTGACGCGGTACTTTCGCAGAAATACAGGACTATGGCCACCGAAGGCAATCTGAACAACCATATCGGCGTACCCTTGACGCTGCTGAACATCAACGAGAAGACGGAAATAGCCATAGTCGAGATGGGAGCGAGCGCTCCGGGTGAAATAGCCGCACTTGTAAAGCTTGCCGAGCCCACTTGCGGTATCGTGACCAATGTGGGTAAAGCACACCTGCTCGGATTCGGCTCATTTGAGGGAGTCAAGAGGACAAAAGGGGAACTCTATGACTATTTGAGGCAGAATGGCGGAACCATCTTTTTCAATGAAGAAAATGAAGATCTCAAGGGAATGCTTGCGAATCGTCCCGGAGTAGTGACTCGTAAATATGGTATCACCTGCTATGAGGTCTCTCTGATAGGAAAAGAGGAGGATTCACCCTATCTTAGCCTCAAGGTGTATGACCGGATAATAGATACCAATATGATCGGTACTTACAATGTGGATAATGTGTTGGCGGCAGTCTCCATAGGAGAATACTTTGAAGTACCCTTCAGCGATATCTGCAAGGCCATAGAGAGCTACTCTCCCTCCAACCATCGTTCGCAGATGCTCCAAACCCCCTACAACATCCTGATCCTGGATGCTTACAATGCTAATCCCACAAGCATGCGCGCCTCACTGGATAATTTCCTGCAGCTGCCTTTGGAGCACAAATGGGTAATTCTCGGAGATATGCTGGAGCTGGGTGATGACTCCTTGGAAGAGCACAAGCGGATAGTGGAACTACTCCGGCGTCAGAGGTCTTTGGAGAAGATAGTGCTGGTGGGGAGGGAGTTTGCCAAGGCTGCAGCCGAACTCAAACCCGATAGGGTGCAGTTGTTTAACAATGTGGAGCAGCTCAAGGAGCACTTTGAAAAGAAGCGTCCCGAAGGAGTTTCCATCTTTATAAAAGGTTCCAACAGTATCCGGCTCTCCGTACTTGAAGAAGTTTTGTAATCAATATAAATATTTATGCGCAGATTTTTCATAGCAGTGTTGTCGATATTGATACCGCTGGGAAGTACCGCGGGGATATTTAACCTTGGCAAGATTTCATATACAAAATATGTGAATCCCTTTGTCGGGACGGATTTCCACGGGCATACGTTTCCCGGTGCGGCATACCCTTTCGGCATGATCCAGCTTAGCCCCGATACGCGTACCGACAACTGGGATGGTTGCTCGGGCTATCACTATTCGGATAGCACCATCTGGGGTTTTTCCCATACGCACTTGAGCGGAACGGGATGCGCTGATTATTGCGATCTGCTGGTGATGCCGGTAGTCGATTATTTGGGTTTCGTGACGGCGATGGAGGAGGAGGCAGGACGTGAGATGGAGGATTTTCCGCAGGATTATATCTTTAACGAATACTATGAGTCTCCATTCGACCACTCGGACGAAAAGGCCTCTCCGGGCTATTACGGAGTCTATCTGCAGCGCTGGGGAGTACAGGCCGACCTGAGTGTCGGCAGGCGCTCTGCGATGCACAAATATATGTTTCCAAAGGGAGTCGAACCGCAGCTGGTGATAGATCTCGAGCATAGGGACAAGGTACTGGATTCCTATATAAAACAGGAGGGATATAATGCCATCAGCGGCAGGCGCAGGAGCCAATCCTGGGCTAAGGATCAGGACCTCTATTTTTACATGGAATTCAATCGTCCGATCAAGCTTGCGCAGATTGTTGGGGGAGAGGGATATGGGGCAAAGGCACTGCTTACCTTCAAGAAATGGTTTTTCAGCAGGGACCTCTATGTAAAGGTGGGCATTTCCTCGGTTTCGGTAGAGAATGCTCGCGCAAATGTCTGTTCTGAAATAAAAAGGTGGCATTTTGGGGAGGTCAAGTACAAGGCAGATAAGGCCTGGAATGAATATCTTTCAAAGATTGAAGTTGAAGGTGACCATGATCTGATGGAGGTGTTCTATACGGCGCTTTATCATACCGCCATTGCGCCGAATCTCTATTCCGATGTAAACGGCGAATATCGCGGAATGGATCGCAAGGTACATAAGGCCAAAGGTTATGACCGCTATACGGTATTCTCCCTCTGGGATACATTCAGGTCTCTGCATCCTTTGCTGACCATCATTGAAAGGGAGCGCACGACGGACTTCATCCGTTCTTTTCTCTCCATATACGACGAGTGCGGCAAACTTCCGATATGGGAACTGGCCGGCAATGAGACCAACTGTATGATAGGATACCATTCGGTACCGGTGATTGTAGATGCTTTCGTCAAAGGTATAGGGGGATTTGATGCAGATGCGGCTTTGGATGCCATGGTGGAGAGTTCGCGCAAAGCTGAATTCGGGATAGACGTTTACATCAACAATGGTCTTGTCCTGGCTGAAAAAGAGCACGAATCTGTCTCCAAGACACTCGAATATGCGGTTGACGACTGGTGTATTGCGCAGATGGCATATCTTCTCGGGCGTGACACCATTTACAATGACTATATCCGCCGCGCAAAGTATTACCGCAATATTTACGATCCCTCAACGGGATTTATGCGTCCCCGTATCAACGGTATCTGGCTCACTCCATTCGATCCGAATGAGGTAAATGTTCACTATACCGAAGCCAATTCCTGGCAATACACATTCCATGTGCCGCAGGATGTTTCGGGGCTTATGAATCTTTTCGGCGGTGAAGAGGCTTTTGACAAACGTTTGGATGACCTTTTTAGTGCCTCGACGGAGATTTCCGGATGGAATTCGGCAGATATGACCGGACTTATCGGGCAATATGTCCAGGGAAATGAGCCCAGCCACCATATAGCATATCTTTACTCTTATGCAGGCAAGCCCTGGAAGACTCAGGAAATAGCCCATAAGATAATGACCGAACTTTTTACCGCGGAACCCGACGGACTTTGCGGCAACGAAGATTGCGGCCAAATGTCAGCCTGGTATGTTTTCAGCGCTTTGGGATTTTACCCCGTGCTTCCCGGCAGTGACCAATATGTGCTGGGAACACCTCTATTTGAGAGAGCCGTCATACATCTCGAAGATGGTACTGACTTTACCCTTTTGGCTCCCGATGTCTCTTATGAGAATTTTTATGTGAGTGGAATGAAAAGAGATGGTTTAGATTATCCATATTCATATATCATTTACGATGATATTTTCTCAGGAGTGGAATTCGAGTTTGAAATGAGTGAGGAACCTGATGAAGAGTTTGGCTTTGACCCATCTGTAAGACCGATCTCGGCCATTGAAGGGGACTTTGTGGAAAATCCCTGGGTGAATGTTTCCAATCCGATGTTTTTAAAGAGTGTTGAGGTAAGCCTCGGCGCATTGGATCCCGATTACCGGATTTGGTATAGTGTAGAGCCTCTTGACGGAAGTCAAGCAGATAGTGGAGTTCATGATTTCAAACCCTATACTGGACCTTTTACTCTGTTGGAATCCTCGCGCATCCGCTGTTATTGTGAGAATGACTCCTGGCTTCGCAGCCATATTACCGAATCAGTGGTCAGGAAGATAAGTTCTACCTACAATGTCACCATTAAAGAGAAATACAGCAGACAATATTCAGCAGGAGGAGACCTGGGATTGGTGGATGGTATCCGCGGAGGTGTCAATTTCCGTCTTGGCGGTTGGCAAGGCTATCAGAACAAAGATTTTGAAGCAATCATCGACCTGAAAGAGTCCCGAAATGTGACAAAGCTCGCTGCAGGATTTCTTCAGGATATCAAATCCTGGATATGGATGCCCCGGTATGTGGAGTTTTATACCTCAATGGATGGAGTCACATACAGATTTGCCGGCAGGGTAGGCCATAGTGTTGCGGACAATGATTACACACCTCAGATTCACGACCTTGGGGTAACCATTACGGATGACTACGGCAATGTGGGCACTGGAGTGGAAGCGCGCTACATCAAAGTCTTTGCAAAGAATTACGGTAAAATACC
>JAKQLB010000209.1 GCA_029567375.1 Bacteroidota bacterium
GAATGGACGTTCCATTGATACCTCGATGGGTTTCACCCCTATGGAGGGCCTTGTTATGGGTACCAGAAGCGGTACTGTAGATGCAGGTGTGGTAACATTTCTCGAAGAGAAAGAAAAGCTCAGCGCAGCCGAAATCAACACAATTCTGAATAAGAAAAGCGGACTTCTCGGTGTATCGCAGGCCTCTTCAGACATGAGGGATATAGAGTCCGGTGCCGGCAGTGGCAATGCCAATGCTGCACTTGCACAGGAGATGCTATTTTACGGCATCCGCAAATTTATCGGAGCCTACGCTGCAGCAATGGGAGGACTTGATTTGATTGTCTTTACCGGAGGTATCGGAGAAAACTCCTCCATCACACGCGAGCAGGCGTGCGAAGGTCTTGAATTCCTCGGCGTAGAGTTTGACAAGGATATTAACAGATCTGTCAGGGGCAAGGATGTAATCCTTTCTACCCCTTCATCCAAAGTTAAAGTTGTAGCGGTCACCACCAACGAGGAACTGGTAATT
The DNA here is from genome assembly GCA_029567375.1 of Bacteroidota bacterium. Classification (GTDB taxonomy): domain Bacteria; phylum Bacteroidota; class Bacteroidia; order Bacteroidales; family UBA932; genus Cacconaster. Next base: position 512 of record JAKQLB010000209.1, read on the forward strand.
GCACAGGACACAATGAATATTGTAAAAAACAAATAATTAAACACTGATAACAATGATTACAAATTTCGAACAGATTTTTACGCAGTTGCGTTCAAAAAGCAGAAAGCGCCTTGTTGCAGCTTGGGGTGTTGACGATCATACCATTACTGCTGCTCGTCTGGCAGTTGACAAAGGCATCGTTAAAGCTATTCTCGTGGGTGATGCCGATATGATCAACGATGTTTGCAAGGCTGAGGGTATTAATCCCTCAATGTTTACCATAGTTGATAACAAAGATGAGCTCCAATCAATTGCACAGGCAGTAGATATGATTAATGCCGGTGAAGCTGATATCCTGATGAAGGGTCTTTGCAGCACTGACAAATATATGCGTGCCATTCTCAATAAAGAGCGCGGACTACGTCCTCCTAAGGCAGTTTTGAGTCACGTTTCCGTACTTGAGAATCCCAACTACCATAAACTTATTATTCTTGGCGATATGGCAGTAATCCCTGCTCCTGACTTCAAGCAGAAAGTTGCTATTACCAAATATCTGGTGCAGACCGCACATGCTCTCGGTATAGAAAAACCTAAAGTAGCAGCTATCGCTGCCACTGAGCAGATGTTAGAGGGCATGCCCGCTTGTGTTGAGGGAGCAATGCTTGCCAAGATGGCTGACAGAGGTCAGATTAAAGGGTGTTACATCGACGGTCCTCTCGCACTTGATGTAGCTATTTCTAAAGAGGCTGTTGAAATCAAGAAACTTGAGAGCAATGTAGCAGGTGACGCTGACTGTCTGTTGTTCCCCAACATTGAGTCTGCCAATGTCTTCTACAAGGTTAATTCACAGCTCTCCGTAGGTGTGAAGCAGGCTGCAATTGTAGCCGGCGCTAAGGCTCCCTGTGTGCTTTCAAGCCGTGCTGATAGCATCTACACCAAGCTCAACTCTATAGCACTTGCAGCTTTAACTGCAAAATAAATCCTAACGATGAAGATTCTTTGCCTCAATCCCGGATCTACTTCTACGAAGATAGCTGTTTTTGAAGATGGAAAACAGGTCTTTATAACCAATATCAAGCACTCTGCGGAAGCGATTGCAAAGTATAAATCGGTTATTGACCAGTACAAAGTTCGCGAGGAAATAATCCTCAAGACTCTTGCCGATAACGGCATTGACAAATCAGAATTCTGCGCCATTGTAGGTCGTGGAGGCCTTGTTAAACCGATTCATTCCGGTACTTATGAGGTTAATGAGGCACTATTGGCCGATCTTCGTGCATCTGTGGGTGGTGACCATGCTTCCAACCTCGGCGGTATCCTTGCCGATTCTATTGCATCCGATATCCCTGGCTGTCGTGCATTGATTTCCGATCCTGCAGTCGTGGACGAGCTTAGTGATCTGGCCAGGGTAGCCGGTCACCCGGAGTTTAAGCGTATCTCCATTTTTCACGCTCTCAACCATAAAGCTATTGCCAAACATTATGCCTGTGAAGTAGGAGTCCCTTATGAATCTCTAAATCTTATTATTGCACATCTTGGCGGAGGCGTTTCAGTAGGAGCACACTATCAAGGTAAGGTAATTGATGTCAATAACGCTCTCAACGGAGAAGGCCCTTTTTCACCCGAGCGTTCCGGTACTCTGCCTGCACAGCAGCTTGCTGATCTCTGTTTTTCCGGTAAATATACACCTGACGAGGTTAAGAAGATGATTTGCGGAAAAGGCGGAGTAGTTGCTTATCTCGGAACTAATGATTTTTATGAGGTAGAGCTCAAGATGGCAGATGATCCGCGCTTTAAGTTTATTGCCGATGCATTCCTTTATAATGTTGCCAAAGCGATAGGAGCAATGGCTGCTGTTCTAAAAGGCAAAGTAGATGCAATCCTGATTACAGGTGGTATCGCAAAAGGCAAGGGAATGATGGATGATTTGACAGAATACGTCAAGTTTATTGCTCCCGTCAAAATATATCCCGGAGAGGATGAAATGGCCGCTTTGGCAATGAACGGATTTGCCGTTCTGGAAGGCCGCGAAGAAGCTAAGGTGTATAGTTAAATGTTGCGTGTTGCGGGGTACGAGTTGGTTTCGAGTTACGTGATGCGTGGTTTTAGGCTAGAATAATCTCGGAACTACACTAAAGTTGATAGTTGAAGACCTAGTTAGGCTATCCAAATAGAAAAGGGGGATGACATCAAAATCGTCCCCCTTCGTTTTTCTAAAATTCCTCCTGGTACCGTTGCCGGATATCGCACATCTGGTTCCTAGCACCCCGTATCCTAATCACACGACACCTAATTGCATAGCTTTTAATTTACACCTCGTACCTCGCTACACTACATACTACATACTACATACTACATACTACCCACTACACACTCAGAACTCCCTTTGTTACCTCTTAATCAGCGTGGCTGCAATCTGGTGAGCCATCATAAGGAAGTCATCGGCAATGGCGGAATCAAATGTGATTACAACATTGAGCTGGATGTCGTCAGCAATGATGGCTTTCTTGTAGATATAGCTATCATCTTTGTGCCCGATGATGTAAAATTCGTTCTCAGAAATCGAGGTATCATCGAGGATGTAGCCCATCTCTCTGAACCCTTCACATTTTTCCTCAAAATGCTCCTGAAGGGTCTGATTGAACATCACAATGTTGTTGTAACCGCCATAGGCGTAGAATCTGGCAAGTCCGTTGTCCGAAATGAATAACTGTCCGTCTCCATTCTCAGGTTCACCCTGACCGGTGAAGTTGAAAGGATACCTGATGGTGAATCCGAAACGTTCATTGTAGTAACATCTGTCCATAACCAGGTCAAGCTGGTCAAATCCACCGAAGCCGTCCCATTCGAGATGGCCGACTTTCTGATACTCTTCGCCTCTTACATAGACAGTAATATCTTTGCCTTTCTGGGGCAATTCTATGTAGTAGCGTGTAGCATCGGGAATGGAAGCTGCAAGTGCCGGAAGTGGTTTTAGAGATTGTTCTTCAATACGATGTTCGTAAAACATCTTTAGTGATTCGTCATTCTCTCTAAGGACTATGCCTACTATTCGCCTGCCGTCCGGCACTTTCCAGTAACACATCTGGAGGTTGCCCTCCTGCTCACCTGAAATGCCTGCGCGCATATAGCCATTGCGTTTGTCCATTAAAACATAGCCAGTTTGGTCACCAGCGACCTCTATTTCGTGGTAGACGTTATATGCCACTTTCAATACATCGTTGGAAAATGCTTTGGCGATGGCGTCGAAGTAGTACTCAATATCCGGAACGGACTGGTCGGGAAGGGTGATGACTTTCTCCTGCCAGATATTCTCAATCTGGGGGACATTCATCCTGCCGGCATAAACTGATCCTGAAATCAGCAGCGCCGACAGTGTGCTGAGCAGGATTATCAGTCGTTTCATGGTATATAGGTATTGGTTGTTAGTAATTTCAATTAATCGTTGGTTTTTGGCTATTATCTATTGGCTGTTAGCTGTCGGGCATTAGCCATTAACTTTTGGCCCTTGCCAGGGACTATATCAATACTATTCGTTTAGCCGTCGTAGGATCTGATTCTCAAATATACAAAAAATAATTCAAATCTTAATGCTTATCTTTGCGCGAAACAACATTTATTTTTATGGCGGAGAAGATACCTGTAGAGCTTGGAACTGAAAAGATTAGCACATTGTTGAGACAATATGCCGTACCGGCAATAATAGCGATGACCGCATCCTCGCTTTACAATATGGTGGACAGCATATTCATAGGCCAGGGAGTAGGGCCTCTCGCCATATCCGGTCTGGCAGTTACGTTTCCCCTCATGAACCTTTCGGCAGCTTTCGGCACTCTTGTAGGTGTCGGAGGTGCTACGCTCGTATCGGTCCTGTTGGGACAGCGCAACTATGACATGGCCAAGAAGGTGCTTGCGAATGTCTTTATTCTCAATGTCATAATTGGAGTGGTCTTCACAATCTTCTCCCTCTCGTTCCTCAATCCGATTCTGAGATTTTTCGGGGCAAGCGACGATACTCTTCCATATGCCAGGGAATATATGACCGTGATTTTGTCAGGTAATATCATTACTCACCTTTATTTTGGCCCGAATGCCATACTAAGGGCTTCAGGATTTCCCAAGAAGGCGATGACGGCTACAATTTTGACGGTCGTACTAAATACCATACTCGATCCGATATTCATTTTCGTCTTTGATATGGGAATTCAGGGCGCGGCTATTGCCACTGTCCTTTCCCAGTTGGTATCGTTGGTGTGGGTTTTCAGAATGCTTTCAGATAAAAGGAAATTGCTCCATTTTTCCAGGGATAAATTCTCTCTTGACTGGAAGATTGCTCTCCGTTCACTTTCGATAGGCATGGCACCTTTCCTGATGAATATAACCTCTTCCTTAGTCGTAATTTTGATAAATAACCAGCTCAGAAGGCATGGTGGCGACATGGCCATCGGAGCTTACGGCATAATCAATAGAATTGTATATCTTTTCATCATGATAGTTATGGGATTTACGCAGGGTATGCAGCCCATAGCGGGATACAATTATGGTGCTAAACTCTATTCAAGGGTGATTGAGGTTTTTCGTTTGACGGTCTTTTGGGCGACACTGATAACTACACTGGGTTTCCTGGTAGGAATGTTTTTCCCCGGCGTTGCAGTATCACTCTTTACAAGAGATCCTGAACTTAAATCGATTGCCATGCGCGGTTTAAGAATTGATGTCTGCTTATTTCCGATAGTGGGATTTCAAATGGTGACCTCCAACTTTTTCCAGAGTCTCGGACTTGCAAGGCGGGCGATTTTCCTCTCTCTTTCACGCCAGCTGCTCTTTTTGATCCCCTGCCTTGCAATATTCCCGGGGTTTTTCGGAGTTGACGGAGTATGGATGAGCATGCCGGTGTCAGATGCCATAGCTACCATAGTGGCAGCGGTGATGCTGAGTTCTTTAATTCGCACATTCAGGGCTGAAACCATCCTTCAGACCACTAAAGAAAGCAACGCTAATAGCCAAAAGACAATAGCAAACAGCCATTTGCCATCAGCAGGCAAGATAGTTGAATGACAAAGATAAATGTATGAATAAACAATTATAGACAAAAAGAATAATTATTTGGGTGTAAAACCAACATTCAGATCCATAACTCATAACTTGCACCCTAACCCCAAACTAGTAATTTTTAACTCAATACTCAATACTACCCACTACCCACTACCCACTACCCACTACACACTACACACTACATACTACATACTACACACTATATAATGAACAATTTTGTAATAACCATAGGACGTCAAATTGGCAGCGGAGGCCTTGCTACAGCCTCCATGCTTTCCGAACAACTCGGTGTGCCGATGTATGACAAGAATCTCTTGATGGAGGTTTCGAAACAGAGCGGACTTGCCTGTGAATTCTTCGAAAAACGGGATGAAAAGGCAGCTAAAAGGCCTTTAGGCCGCTTCTTTGGGCTCAGATCTACCATGCAGGGCAATGACGGATTCCCCGGGTTCAATGCCATTTCAGATGAGGAACTCTTCAAAATCCAGAGCAGAGTGATGCAGAGTATCGTATCAAAAGAATCCTGTATCATAGTGGGCAGATGTGCAGACTATGTCCTTCGCGACCATCCACGCTGCCTCTCTGTTTTTATAAGCGCATCGCTGGAGGACAGGATAGCCAGAATTGCAGCAAGACAAGGTGTATCCGATGCTGAAGCTCGTCGCATAATAGAGCATGGAGACCGCAAAAGGGCC
>JAKQLB010000108.1 GCA_029567375.1 Bacteroidota bacterium
ACTAACAAGGCGCTCAATTTTATTGCGATATAATAACCGGGTAGCAGCAGCGCGGGTCTGCCTCTTCTTTTTTTTAGTCCAGGAAAAGGTGCCAATAAAGAGAATTCAGCCTTTTTCATTTCTGATATACTCTGACCTTCCCGTCATCTCGGGAGATCTGTTATCAGGAGTGTCCCTCCCTTGCAGAGACTCGATTCACAAGCAGTTATCGTGCAGTTCTAACTCTTCTTTTAGGGTTACCCCTATTTTCACCACCAACCGTTCTCATAAATTACATTGTAAAATATCCGTACTCAGAATTTTCAAATCTAGGGAAAAAAATGATTCACCATTCAACCAGGAGCTATGTAGGAAATTTGTAGTCTTGAGCATGCTCTATCGCATCGCGGGCGCAACCTTCTGGAGCGTCTCTTACACACTGTACCTTCTTAAGAGATGTGAAATGAAGATATGTGAAAAAACGGGTGTTGAACTGCCACTATATCCTTCTATTTTCATCATTCCAGAATATGCACAAAAAATAGAGGGCTTCGGACTTATTCAGAAATGTATCCCCGATATATCAGATGCCCTTTGGTGCCAAGGAGCTGATGCTCTTATCCATCCGGAGAGATCCAATATCCAAGGGGGATTTTCGGCCAATATCTATCCCAAAACATTCCGGGAGAATTTTTTTATCCAAATTCTATCTATCTATACCTGTAAGGGTAGAATCCGGTTGAGAGAGAAAATCGTCAAAAATTGGTATAAACGCTGGAGTTTTTCCCTCTCATAATCATTAACACCCACCACAACCCATTCATTGTAAATGGATCCTTATTCGCTGGTGACGAGAAATGCCGTAGAGGTCGTCACCGATGATGAGCTCAGAGCTCTTCTGAAAAAAGGCAAAAAACGCGTCTATGCCGGGTATGAGCCAAGCGGTGAGATCCACCTCGGTCATCTCGTGACGGTCAACAAGCTGATCGATCTGAAGGAAGTCGGTTTCGAGGTAGTCGTACTCCTCGCAGATCTCCACGCTTTCCTCAACAGAAAAGGTACCATGGAACGGGTTGGCGAGCTTGCTGAGTACAACAAGCGGTGCTTCGAAGGACTTGGTCTCCGTGATGTCGAATATGTGCTCGGATCCGACCTGCAGCTCTCTCCCGATTACCAATTGATGGTGCTCAGGCTCTCCCAACAAATCACACTGAACCGTGCAAAACGGAGCATGGACGAGGTCGGCAGGAATATGGATGCCCCGACGGTGTCCCAGATGATTTACCCGATCATGCAGATGGTGGACATCGCCTCGCTGAACGTGGATGCT
>JAKQLB010000240.1 GCA_029567375.1 Bacteroidota bacterium
GAGGAACGGCCTTTCCCTTGCCGACGCAGCCCGGGCCCTTGGCATCACGTCGCGAACCGTCTCGGCCTACGGCACGGGCGAAAGGCCGGTCCCGCTCTACATCACCCTTGCCTGCAAAGGCTGGGAGGCCGAACGCCAGCCCGGACACAAAAAAGCGGCCTGATTACAAATCAGGTCGGGTTGTCGTTCGCCGATATCGTATGCAATCCAGAGACATCAAGAAAACTCTCTGTATGAACAGCCTGGCGACCACTTGGTCCGACCGACCTCGTTTTAAAAACCTGAATTTGAAGTAATCCGTCCAATATGATACGGTTTCGAGGTCAACGTCTCTACGCGCCGTTGATGTTGACGGATTCCTTCGGAACATATGGACGAATCAATGGAATACGCAGTTTACTAGATCAAGGCCCGTGCGCGGCCCCCAATTACTGCTGGAACGCCTTGTTGGGTATAATATATAGGAGTATATTATGGCTTCACAGTTACTAAAAGAAGTTCTCATTTCCGCGAAAAAGTGTGATCTTTTGCTTCCTGATTTTCAGCGAGATTTTGTGTGGAAGCCACCCGCAGTGATCAAGCTCATTTGCTCAATATTAAACAAGTATCCAATCGGGGGACTGCTCTTCATGGAGACCGAAGGGGATTATCAGACAAGGCCCCTTGATGGTATCCCCCCAAGAGACGAAAATGAAAATCAGCCACCCATCAAGACACTAATCTTAGACGGTCAACAAAGATTAACTTCATGCTATAAAGCGTTCTTCGGAGAAATGAAGGATGCGCGCTACCCCGGCCGCTACTTCTTTGACTATAAAAAGTATGTTCTTTCTCCAAATGTGACAGGTAGCGAAATTGAAGATTATATTGTATTTCGAAAAAGGAACGAGGTTCAAGCACAACTTTCTCAGACAGCCGCAGAACAAACCGCGGGATTGTTTCCATTGGATATCATTTTCGACAAACCTCGCGGAACGGACTACACCCAATGGCTCGCGGGTTTCAATTTTTCTGCGGCTGGTAACGACCCCGAAAAATATGCCCATTTAACATCTATAACAGCATCCTTTCAAAGAATAATTGAGAATGTAACCTCCTATCAACTTCAGTTTGAAGCAATTCCTCGTGCGACCAGCCCAGAAGTAATATGCACGGTATTCGAGACAATAAACACAACCGGTAAACGATTAACTGTTTTTGATCTACTTGTTGCACGATGTTTTCCAAAACAGATAAAGCTCAGAGAAATGCTCATCAAAGCCGTCGATGATCCCGTCATAAGAAGGTTTGACGATGACGAGGGAGAAGAACTTTGCACAATTGCTCTGCCAAGAATCATTTCATTAATGCATAAGAATTCTGCAAAGCGGGGTGACTTGTTAACACTTGAACCTGAGGTAATTGGTCAAAGATGGGATGAGGCAGTGTCTGCTCTTAGGAAAAGCCTCGAGCTTGTATGGAAGGTTTTTGGTTCAATTGGCCTTCGATTTGTTCCGCTCCCAGACATGATTCCCCCGATAGCTGTTATTTTAAGCCATCCGAAGTTCGATCAATCCAATCCAGAAAACCAGAACATGCTTAAGAAATGGTATTGGAGGTGTGTGTTTTCACAGTATTTTAGCAGTTCTTCGGATACAAAAGCGGCTCGAACCGTAAAAGAATGGACCGATTCAAATGAAGGCTGGCTCTTTGAAAGCAAGAATATTCCTGAGGTGGTCAAGAACTTTTCATTAAGCAAATATGTTTTATCAGATGTTGCACGAAGTGATAATGCAATATACCGAGGAGTTATGAGTTTACTCATTGCAAATGGCGCAGAGGATTTTGGCCCTTCAAGGACAAAGATTGTCGATTTACTACCTGGAGAGGTCGATGACCACCACATTTATCCGGTAAGGTTCCTCGAGCCTTCTGGTATTCGCGGAAACACAGTCAATTTTATCGCCAATAGAACCCCATTATATAAACTAACAAATCAAAACATCGGAAACGACGCCCCGTGTGTGTATTTACAAGATGCTAACAGGGTATCTACTGAAGTAAGGAAAATGCTTCCTTCACATGGTATTCCTGAAATTATTTTCAAGGAATTTACGAAGGAGCAATATGAAAGATTTACACGAGATCGGGCATCGACGCTTCTTGAGATGATAAAAAAGGCGGTTGAAGTGAACGAAATTGACGAGAGCCCAACAGGCGGTTCGAGCGGAAACTGAACGCCGGCCAGCGGTCTTGCATACGCCAGGCATGGGCTAATCCTTCAATTCAGCTCAACCGTGTTGCTCGAAGTCGAATGGAGGTTTGAATGCGTGGGCGTCCATATTTTTCCAGCCTCCTTCAAAGCCGCGCAGGAGCATCTCGCAAGTATGGGTTTCGAGAATGTTTGACATATAGAAACTATTTCTATATATTCGTTTTATGACCACCAAGCACCGCTTCCGGAACAAATACCGCCTCGAGATCCGCGAGCGGGACCACAATCCGGCGCATGCGCATCTTTTCCGCGCAGGAAATCCATGACCTGAGAAAGTACAATCCGCCCCTCGTTCATGTTTACACCCTCCACCAATTATCGGGTGGGGGCAAACAGCCGGGAGAATCACCTCGGTTGAAATCGAAAAATCACTTCATCCTCGAAATTACCTACATTCATCATGGTTTTCGAGAATTCTCAAATTGATATATTTTGAAAGGAGTTCATTTGTGTCCCTTTCTTCAATGTGGAATGACCAACCTGATCAGCTTGCCGACAAACAAATTCAACAAATCATTAGCTTTGCGGGCGAGGGAAAGCTGGCTGACGACTCTGCAACCTCAAAAGAGTTTAGAGACTTCCTTCAGTTGGTTACCTCGGACTTCCTGAATAAATACGTTAATGAACCTATCCCAGAAATATGATTGACCGTTGTACTTTCGGATCCTTGACGGTACCATCTTGGCATGGAGGTGATACCATGCCAGGAAAATTCATTGGTCTTTCCAACTGCCAATGGGAATTGTTGAGTTCCCTCTTGCC
>JAKQLB010000112.1 GCA_029567375.1 Bacteroidota bacterium
GGAAATATCCGCCATAGCGATATTATAGTCTATTGGCTTTTGGAATAGCCGAAAAAAAAGAAAGTGTACTGGCAAAGTGATAATGTCCTAAAGTAGCAAAATAGAAATGTCCTAATTATGATTAGGAGCTATGAAATGGACAATCGAAATGACAAGTAAGGAATTAGCCCGTAAGACAGAAGTAGAACGGGCGTTGGATCACCGGATCACCCAAAAGGAGGCAGCGGCAAAGCTAGGGATCAGTGAACGGCAATTTCGACGCATCCTGCGAAGATATCGACAGGAAGGAGATGGAGGATTAGTTTCAAGGAAACGCAGGAAGCCGAGCAACCGCAAGACAGACCCAGAGACCCAGGATATCGTGAGAGAATTTGTGTGTGAACCCATTATGCAAGGATTTGGGCCGACCTTGATGGCTGAGAAACTAGAGACACTCAAGGGCATCCGCATGAGCAAAGAAACGGTTCGTCGGCTGATGATCGACAGTGGTGTCTGGGAGGCTAAAAGCAAAAAGAAAATCGAACCACACTATAGCCGACCGCGGAGGGCGCGTCGGGGTGAGCTGGTACAGATCGATGGCTCAAAACATGCCTGGCTGGAAGAACGCGGTCCCAAAGCCACCTTGCTGGTATTTATAGATGACGCCACCAGTGAGATCTTAGCAGCTGAATTTGTGCCTGAGGAGAGCTTCTTTGGTTATGGGAACCTATGTAAACGTTACTTTAGGGAGCAGGGACTGCCTATCGCCTTCTATAGCGACCGTTTCAGTGTATTCCGCGACAATCACAAAGAAAATCTGAGCGATGAACCGGTTACTCAATTTCAAAGAGCGCTGACAGCCCTGGGCATTGCGCTCATCTGTGCTCATTCACCTCAAGCCAAGGGACGGGTGGAGAGGGCAAATGAGACCTTGCAGGACCGTCTGATCAAAGAAATGCGATTACTGGGCATCCGTGACTATGACCAAGCTAACCAATATCTCCCCGAGTTTATTCGGGACTATAACCGCAGGTTTGCGGTGATACCCAGCTCTGACCGTGATTGCCATCGCCCTTTGGATAAAACCATAGACCTGGACTTCCTTTTCTCTGTGCACGACTTCCGCATCATCACCAAAACCCTACTGATCAACTTTGCGGGAAAGGTTTATCAAATCGTAGCCAAGCATCCCGCATATTACTATGCCGAACAGGAAGTCTTGATTACTTATGACGCTTCTGGGGCAGTCTCAGCTTGGTTGGATGGGAATCGGCTCACCCTGGAAGAAATCGAAAAGAGACTGAAACAAGGGACTGTTGTTTCTTCAAAGTCTGCTGAAGCTAAACCCGTGGCTCCTGCTAATAACCACCCCTGGAGGAACTATGGCAAGAAGATCAATGGCAAACCCATCTTGACAACTTTATCAACTGAATAGGACATTTCTAAATTGCCAGCATTAGGACATTTCTATTTAGCCTTGACAGTCACTGTAAATTTTACTACAGTAATATTGTGAGCTTACATACCAAACCTTGTGTGGAAGTTTTTCTGATTTTAAGCAAAGTTCTCAGACTGTCAAGGCTCCGTGTTAGTTCATCTAAAATGTTCCCTAAATAGAATCGTTGG
>JAKQLB010000279.1 GCA_029567375.1 Bacteroidota bacterium
AAGCCCGGGTAGCTTGCTCGTTAAGCGTACCCTTGAACATCCAGCGCTTCTCGAGAAGGGAATCGGTCAGCTGACCGTCTTTATCACGCTGGCAGAAGGACGCACGGTCACGATGCGTGAATTCAGCGAGATCAGCTTCGCCAAATGCCTTGAATTCCTCGACGTCATAGACGCAAAGGACAGAGGTCTTTGATTCCTTGACCTTCTTTCCGTCACGCGTAACCTCGACCAACTCCTTGGTCATGACCACTACGTGCGAATATTCAGCCGCCGACGGAATTTCTTTTCCGGACCACGCAGCGCGGGCATGCTCATAAAGCTTGTCCGGCTCACCTACATCCAAGATTGTTTTGGGGTTGATTCTGATCAACACGCAGTTACCGGTAAGGCCGGAATCTGCAAGTTCCGGAATGGCATCAACTGGGGAGATAGTTACTGGATTGAATTCAGCAACCGGTTCCGGGGTGGTAGGAGCGGGAGCGGGGGCTTCGGGCTGCAGCATGGGGGCTTGCTGCACCTTTTTTTCAAGTTTAGGGGTATTGAGTTTGGCCATGGGGTCCTCCTTTATGGCCATACTGTCTGGGCCTTTCACCCAGACTGGTATGTTGGTGCACTTACACGTATCCCGTGTTTGAAGTGCACACTATGTTGTTTAAAGATAAAAACTAATTTTTCTATAAAACATGGGATACTCATTGTTGTGATATAATATAATGAAAATTCATAATATAAAATCAGATTTTATTTTTTTGATCGTTTTAAAGATATTAAATTTAAGTATACTATATGTATATAAGGTGTTATATGCACTTGTGAAATACACATAGTATATACTACGATCATATCTGATTTTATTATCCATAGTATATTATGAAGTTATATATATAAAAAACAGACTTTAATAAATTAAAGTTGAGTGGCAGCCGGCATACAACTGCCGCTCGTTAACGAATAATATCTATATTACCTCCAATCTGGATTATATCGTTCTTGACAACATAGTTGTAGCTCTCTACCGGACGGTAGAGTGAAACAGTATTCGTCTCCACGGAGTTCAAAGGTTGTGATTTCTTCTGAGTCAATTGCTGGAAAGATTTCATCAACGCATACCTGAATTGGTATGCGTTCGTAACAGCCTGTTATCTTCTGCTGAAAACTGTCCTGCGTTTGGCATTCATATATGAATGCGTCTAGACTATTCGTGAAATTCATTCCGTATTGAGAATTCTGGAGCGCAGCACCATGTCTGTAGAATTCTGCATCAAAGACATGTCCCGATTTAACTCTGAAATACCATTGGAAGAATTCACGGTATGAGAGTTCTCGAGTTTCGATAAGGGTGTTATTCATGTATAACTCCTTCGAGCAGTTTTACGTCAATGCTCAGGACATGTAGGTGTTAAAACTCACACTCAACAGTTCCACTTGACACTATCTCACCGAACTGAGATAGGAAGTCTGAGGTGAAACCCTCCATCTGTTCTATATGGGTCTGCCCTAATTCCCAGTCGTGCTCAACATTATCTATCCAGTAGACAAACGGAGTTAGGCTCACGCCATTCGAATTAACTGAGGACATGAAGATTACGGCAGATAGTTTACTACCGTTCTCGAAAACGGTAAAACAAGTAGGGATAAATGAACCATTTTGCTCGAGCAGTCTCTCGACTACCGGCTCGAGCCCTTGTCCGTAATTTGGACCTTCCAGGTTGCAGACGCGGAAGGCACCAAAATCAGCAACTTCCACCATCGATGGATGTAACCTATCGAAGGCCAATAACTCCCACGCCCTTTCAAGTTCACCGAGATTACCTGTCCACTCAGAAAGATTGATAGAGGTTTGGTATATTCCTACACGGTCGACTGGAGTCTGATACTCTACTGTGAGAGTTAGGAGTAATCCGCCACTATCGGATGCGAATATTGCCAGACGAATTTCCATTAGATTGTCTGGCATGTAATCATCCAGACTTGGGAAATTCGGTAGATCAATGTCCTTTATTTCCGGATGATCTTCGAAGAACTTCAGAAGAGCCGCAACAGTAACGAGCATCTCGAGTTTCCATACTTTCTTGATCATTTGTTATTCCTCCTTGTTATAAAATCGTATCTCACACCCTCTTTCACCAGAATATATTTCACTTCCGGACTAAACGTTTGTTCCAGCAATATGCCGCTGGGTAATTTATAGGACGGCAGACTGTCTGAAATCTGTCGACCCATTGCCTTGGCTATTTCATCAAGATGACCGGATTCGTAGAACGAGCCAGTCGTATGATGTCTCACTCGCACTTTGATTAGTTCAGAAGGTGGGATGAAGTGGGACTCGAGTCGGCGGCTTAGCTTCGACTTCAATACGTGATTGCGGTCGAGCTTAAGTTCGCCGGTATAAATGAATTGTGCCATGTTACCTCCTTTTGGACCGACCGTGATAGTCGGTCTCAAGCCAGTTATGTCTCTTTGGGGTGTGATCGGCCGGCCTGACCGTATTAGACCGGTCTTTTCTGCCAAACATCCGAGTTGACGAGCTCTTGTCAGAGCCAAAAACAAATGCGCAGATGATTATAATGAATAAGAGTTCCATGGTTACCTCCCACGATATTTTATACTATGTCCGCTGCTGTCGCGGATTCCAACATGTTCTCTTCCAACTAAAAGAACCCGGTTCTTTCCGCAAGACCTTATCTCCGGGGGTCGGTATGGTGTATGAAATAAAATGAACTCTCCCGTTGGAGCGTCTACTGCAGTAAGAGGAGAATTCCGCCCCTTACATACCGCCTCCACAGCGTTTATAAGGTATGGGTCACAACGATGTTCGTCAAAAAAACCAGCTGGATGTTCAACATACTTCGAAACTCCCACGTAGTGAACTATCCGTTTTGCCACATTTGGACAGCCGGCGAGATACATGTGTTCCATTACGTGTTCTGGCAAGCAGAATCCAGATGGGGATTTAGATATAACTATCTTTCCAGCCATGATTGTCTCCTGTTTAAAGTTACTGCCCCCCGATTAGGTCTGGGCATTTATTCCAGAATGTAATCCGGATACGGAGTCATTCCTCCGTTTGTGAGATCGAATTTGATATTATTGGACACTGCAATTGGCATCGGTCTTGCTCTGGTGAGCTCACCATTGGCATCGAAGAACCACAGAATTGCAATCTCATGAATTCCTTCACGATCTCTTTCTTTTACCATTTTTGGAACTTCAGCATAGAGTTTTGGCAAGTCAGCCTCTTCGACGTATTCGATTACACATCCGACCTCATTGTCATGAAATAGCTCAGACATATCGAAGCCGGCTTCTGTCGACACCTCGTAATAGTTGTCAAAGGTGTCTGTCGACGGAAACACCTTTTTAACATTGGTTGTTGCCTTTTCAAGCAACACTGGATTGATAGTAGAATTAACCATGATCTGTCTCCTTTATTTCCACAGGACTATACGCCCTGCTTTAATTAGTAATCTTTTCATATCTTCCTCCATATATAATACAGACTCTACATAGAATGCCCTCACCATAGAATGCCGCTCCACTGTGAGGAGGTAGGAGTCAGACATGTAAATTTTAAAGATAGAAATCAATAAATATACTGCCAGCATATTTCAACTGGCAGTATAAGAGGATTTATTCCACGATCAGTCCGCAGACTGAAAGGGTTGATTCGGGGTCTCCGAAGATACCGGACAAAGTGTCCAGCATCTCTTTGACCTGGGTTAGCTCGACTTGGTTGCCGAGCTTGTAGGTATTGCCGGCAACATGATCGACCTGATATGCCTCCATTACTGGAGACAAATGTCTAGAATAGCCGTGCTCTTCGATGAAGAACAACAGCAAGAAAGTTGCATAACGGCTGCTGATAATGGTAAATGCAGCCGGTATAAACAACCCAGCTTCCTCAGCTGCGACAGCAGCACCAACCACTTCCAGAAGGTTGACTGGTAATTCACTGCCGTGATGTCGGAAGATATGATATCCACCTGCACAGCATTCCAGTTCAGCCCCTTCGAACTTGTAATTGAAGGCACCGAATTGTGGAGCAACAGGATTATAACCAAGTTCCGGCAAAATCCCGAGCAGGACTTGGACGGGTTCACTCGGCAGTTCTTCTGTGTATTCCCAAAATGTAGCGTACCCCATCATTTCGAATTTTGCGAGCTCCATGTGGAAGAAGAGTTTATCATTTTCCTTATAGATACTAGCAGACACAAGCCCCTCTTCAGACATGACGCTATCGTCCAGTTCCAGACTGCAGATAACTGGAACTGGAATCGGATCCAGTTCATATTGGTCAAAGACCTTCTTGAGGTCTCCAACCGTTAAGGTTGACTTGCCGGTCTTATCGACTGGCTGGCTGAACATCCATAACACGTTTTTCATATCTAACTCCTTCGAGCAGTTTTACGTCAATGCTCAGGACATATGGTTAATTTCTCAGATCTGGAAAGTCATCCGTTGACTCCCCAGTCTGAGGATTATACTTGAAGGTTTCGTTGCAGACCAAGCACTGCGACTGCCAGCACCAGTCAACGGTGCTAGCATACAAAAACAATTTTGTTTCTGCCCCGCAGATAGGGCAGA
>JAKQLB010000320.1 GCA_029567375.1 Bacteroidota bacterium
CATGAATATTTCAGAAAACAGAATTGACGATCTCAATCTCAGCCTCACTATTGAACTTGCAAAAGAGGATTACGCAGAAGCATTAAAGAAAAAACTAAATAATTATCGCCGTCAGGCAGATTTCAAAGGATTCCGCAAGGGCATGGCCCCTATGGCTCTCGTAGAAAAGTACTATGGTGAGAGTTCGCTTGCCGATGTGCTCAATACCATTGTTGGCGAGCAACTTAACAAATATATCGAGGACAACAAACTCAATATCCTGGGTGAGCCCCTTCCTTCAGAGAATATAGAGAGCAAAACACTCGAGGAGGGATCCTATAGATTTGATTTCGATATGGCCATTGCTCCCGAAGTGAAAATGGAGATCAATGCTGAGGACAAGATTCCCTATTATACCGTGACTGCGACAGCTAAGGCTATAAAGGAGCGTAAGAGTCAAATACTCAAGCAATATGGAGAACTTCGCACAGTAGAGGCCGCTAAAAAAGATGATTTCATAATAGCCGATTTCGAGCAGGGTGAAACCAGAGTTGAAGGTGCATATGTGGCTTTGAGAAGCATCAAGGATGAGAAACAGAAAACTAATTTTGTGGGCTTGAAAGCCGGTTTCGTGATGGATATAAATGTAAACGAGGTTTTTGAAAATGAGAGTGACAGAGCAGCTATGCTGAAGATGAATAAATCGGAATTGGCGGAAATGGACCCCATATGGAAACTTACCGTAAAAGAGGTGAAAAGCTTTGTGGATGCAACCGTCAGCCAGGAGACTTTTGACAAAATCTTCGGTGAAGGCAATGTGAAAAGCGAAGAGGAGTTTGACGCCAGAATTAAAGAGCAACTTTTAAAGGAGTATACACAGGAGGCGGACTACCGCTTTATGATTGACTGCAAGGAATACCTGATTGCCAAGGCGAATATCTCTCTTCCCGACTCTTTTATGAAGAGATATCTTCACACTACAAACGAAGGAAAGTTTACAATGGAGCAGATCGAGGCAGAATATGACCTCTTTGCAAAGGATTTCCGTTGGAATCTTATCCGTGGCACTATTATGAGAGATCAGGGAATAAAGGTAACGAAAGAGGATATAATGAAAGAGGCAAAGGCTATGGCTGCATACCAGTTTGCCATGTACGGCATGAATGAAGTACCTGAAGAACATCTCGAGTCATTTGCAGACAGAATGCTCTCGGATAAGCAGCAGGCAAGCCGCATCTTCGAAAGGGTCGAGGATGATCTGACGCTCAACTGGATAAGAGGTGTCGTAACTCTCGACAATAAGAAAATTACAATCGAAAAGCTCCACGAGCTTACAAAATAACATACCCGTAAGAGATTTATTATGGCATCAGAATTTGAAAAATTTGCAGTCAGACACTGCGGTATCAGCTCAATGACCTATCACCGGATCAACTCCATTTATGCCGGATATGTCAACCCAATGATTATAGAAGAGCGTCAACTCAATGTGGCTCAGATGGATGTGTTTTCCCGTCTTATGATGGACAGGATCATTTTCCTAGGTTGTGCAATAGACCCGGACGTGGCAAACATTATCCAGGCACAGCTTCTGTTTCTCGACTCAACCGGATCGGATTCTGATATAATGCTCTATATCAATTCTCCGGGCGGAGGAGTCTATGCCGGTTTGGGTATCTATGATACAATTCAGACCATCGAATCGGATGTTGCCACCATTTGTACAGGCGTGGCTGCCTCGATGGCTGCCATTTTGCTGGCGAGCGGTACTAAAGGTAAACGCTCCATTCTCCGGCACTCGAGGGTGATGATTCACCAGCCTCTCGGTGGCGCGGAAGGAGCGGCCTCCGACATTGAAATCACTGCACGCGAGATTTTAAAACTCAAAGGCGAACTATATGACATTCTTGCTTATCACACCGGTAATTCACTTGACCAGATTACTAAGGATGCCGACAGGGATTTCTGGATGACCTCTCAAGAGGCACTTGACTATGGAATGGTGGATGAGATCGTATCACGGAATAAGAAGAAATAGTGTGTAGTGTGTAGTGTGTAGTATGTAGTATGTAGTGTGTAGTGTGTAAGGTAGGGTGTTTGATATTTGAGGGTTATTACTGCTAATAGCTAAAACTAGAGAATCATTCAGAACTGATAACTAACAACTTATTCAAAACTCAGAACTCAAAACTCAAAACTATAACATTGTATGGCAAAGAAAAAAGAGGGCATACCGGTACAGGGACACTGCGTTTTCTGTGGCAGAGGTCAGGATCAGGTGGAACTGCTCATTTCGGCTGAAAATGCCTCAATCTGCTCGGATTGCGTTCTTTCTGCATACGAATATGCAAAAGAGTTTTTGCATCCTGCAGGAAATTATATTAGGACCAACGGAAAGGTTGTAGGTGACCCCGTTTTGCTGAAACCAAAGGAGATAACCGACTTTTTGAGCCAGTATGTCATAGGCCAGGAGGAAGCCAAGAAGACGCTTGCAGTGGCTGTTTACAATCATTACAAGAGGATTAACAATAAGGAGTATGACACCATTGAAAAGTCAAACATACTTCTTGTCGGTCCTACCGGTACGGGCAAAACTCTTATGGCTCGTACCATTGCAAAGATGCTCAATGTTCCCTTTGCCATAGTTGACGCCACAGTGCTCACCGAAGCGGGATATGTGGGTGAGGATGTTGAATCGATACTCGTCCGTCTTCTCCAGGATGCGGACTACGATGTTGCAAAAGCTGAGATGGGTATTGTTTTTATCGATGAGATAGACAAAATTGCCCGCAAGAGCGACAATCCTTCGATTACCCGTGACGTGTCGGGAGAGGGAGTGCAGCAGGCTCTTCTGAAAATCATCGAGGGCGGTATAGTCAACGTTCCCCCTCAGGGTGGCCGCAAACACCCCGAACAAAGAATGATAGCTGTCAATACCGAAAATATCCTCTTCATTTGCGGAGGAGCTTTCGAAGGCATTGAAAGGCACATTGCCCAGCGTCTCAATACGCAGGTAATAGGCTTTGGGGCACAGGAACAACGCGCAAAAATTGACAAAGACAATCTTATCCAGTATATAGCACCGCAGGATCTGAGAGCCTATGGGCTTATTCCCGAGATCATCGGACGTTTGCCTGTGCTTACGCATCTCAATCCCCTTGACAGAGAGACATTGCGAGCCATCCTTACAGAGCCCAAGAATGCACTCATCAAGCAGTATGTCAATCTTTTTGCGATGGACGGCATCAAGCTTTCATTCAAGCCCGAGGTACTGGATTACATAGTGGATACGGCAATTGAGTTCAAACTGGGCGCCAGGGGACTTCGTTCCATCTGTGAAACCATTATGCTGGATGCTATGTTTGACGCACCGACAAGTTCGCGTAAGTCAATGACCATTTCGCTCAAATACGCCAAGGAAAAAGTTGAAAAATATGCCGGCAAAATGATAGGCCAGTAAATAGTGTGTAGTGTGTAGTGTGTAGTGTGTAGTGGTTGCGATCACTCGTAACTCATGACTACAATAATCCTCATCGGCGAGGTGGTTATTTGCTCAAAGTATGGCGTTAAATACCTCCTCCTCCCCAAGCACTGGGTATATTGTTGTAGTTGGTTAAAGTGGTGGCGCCGGTAAAACAATTGGTAGTTCTCAATCCGGCGGTGTGGTAAAACTCCCATAGTCTTGGAGCGGTGCCCGGTGTTGCAGAATTCGTACCTACATTTTGAAAACAACTCTCAAAATTCATCGCTCTCCCTGCAAAAAAGTTGTTATTTGTAGTCGGATCCGGAAATATTTCCGGGATTAAAACCAATAAGCTACAATTGAGGAAGCACTGCCTAAAAACAGTTGCTGCTGTATTATAGTGAAACAGTCCTGCTGGGACAGTGGTTAATCCGACGCAGCCATCGAAGCACTGCAAAAAATTCGTTACTAGCGTATTATACCTAAAGAGATCTGCCGGAATAGAGGCTAATCTGGTGCAGTGCCTAAAGCAATACGCAAAATTCGTTACTAGCGTATTGTACCTAAAGAGCTCTGCCGGAATAGAGGTTAATTTGGTGCAGTTGTAGAAGCAATTATCGAAATTAAATACTTGTGTGTTGTACCTAAAGAGATCTGCCGGAATGGAGTCTAATTGGGAACAGTCGTAGAAGCAACCCCCGAAATTCGTTGCTTGCGTATTGTACCTAAAAAGCTCTGCCGGAATAGAGGTTAACTTGGTGCAGCCGTGGAAACAATTAACGAAATTCGTTGCTTGCGTATTGTATTTAAAGAGTTCTGCCGGAATAGAGTCTAACTGACCACATCTGAAGAAGCACCTCTCGAAATTCGTTACTAGCGAATTGTACCTAAAGAGCTCTGCCGGAATAGAGGTTAATTTGGTGCAGTACTGGAAGCACTTCTCGAAATTCGTTACTTGTGTATTGTATCTAAAGAGCTCTGCCGGAATAGAGTCTAATTGGTTGCAGTTCTCAAAGCAACGATCGAAATTAAATACTTGCGAATTGTACTTAAAGAGATCTGACGGGACAGACGCTAATTGGGTGCAGTTGATGAAGCAACCCCCGAAATTCGTTCCTTGCGAATTGTACCTAAAGAGCTCTGCCGGAATAGAAGTTAATTGGGTGCAGCCGTGAAAATGATTAGTGAAATCGGTTGCGTTTGCTCCCATATTTGGGAAGGGATCAAGTATGGTCGTCAGTCTCCCATCTCCGTAGGTACCGTCACTGTTATAGAATATGAGTTGCGGTATCTGTTGTTGGGAGGGGTCTTCCTGATCGGATATAATGGTGATGGTGTAAGTACCCGTGTTGTACGTATGTGAAGCAATGGTCCTGTTTGGAAGCGGAACGTCTTTATTGATAGGTGTGGAAGAAGATCCATCTCCCCAGTCGATCACAAGATTTGCGGGGCTGGTGCCGCCGGTAGTCCTCTGCATGATCTTGTAATCCTCACTTGTGTTACTGATTTTAATGGTATATCGGAATATAGCCTGTGTTTGTGTCCAACCTTCTGTTACGGTAGCGGTATAGCGATTTCCGGCAGAGTAGATTTTGCCGTTGGGAATGGCTTTTCTCCACACGTATGATTTGTCGCCTATCAACAGTATTTTAAAATTGTCGCCGGGGGCAATCCTCATTGCGGCAGGGGCATAAGCGAGGTAAGCAGTCAAACTGGTTGTGCCGGGACTTACACCGGTAACGTTGAGGAGCAACCATTTGTTTTTCCCTCCAGTTGTGCTCTCAACTGTCCAAATCAGTTTCGTGATTGTCCCAACGTCGGACGATATGCCACTAAGTACAAATTTCAAAATGTTGCTCTTCAATTCCAAGACAAAGGTCTCAGATAGAGGATTGGCTATTTCATCAATCAAGAGTAACTTGCCGCTGAGATGTGCTGTCGAACCGTCTCCGTCCTGTGTCTGTTGCAAAAAGCTATCGTTAAGTTGCAAATTGCCGTAAGAATCCAACGTGATGGCACTTGCGGGATAATAGGCCTTGTAGGTGTCAGCGCCTGTTACCGGTATTCCGGAAAAACTGTTGCCGTTTCCGGTCCAAGTAAAGAGAGAGCTTTCTCCTATATAATTTCCGTTAGCATCACATCCGGCAAGCAAGAGCTGGTCGTTTTCTTCCCACGTGAGTTTGCGATTTACGTCTTCGTATGCTACGCGGGTTTCTCCCGGGATAGTAGCGTTTATGGTAACAATCTTTTCACCTTGATCAACAGGATCGGGGAGAACTTCGCGGGTGCAGCTCGCCACAAATAGAGCGAGAAGTGCAATGATAAATAGTTTTAGTTTCATAGCTATGTGTTTTATTTTGTTTTTGGTTAATTGTTCAGTACGTATTGCTTGTAAATTTCTCATAACACGCACCTCGCAACACGGTCGCAAGGAGTAAAAGAGTCCTACTGTCGGCTCCTGTAGGGGCAAACAGAACATGAAAAATGGTTGGAAAAGTTACCTATTTTTGAATGGGGGGGGTATTAAATATCTCTATATCAGCAAGATAGAGCGAATCTGTGTGCGATTGCCCGAACAGACATGATGCTATATTCTGTTTTGTCACAAGCATATTATGAAGTTCCCTACTTCAACCGATTGAAACTCAATATCGCAACATAAGATTTTATTTTCAATAAAAAAATTTTTTTTAAAAAATTATGCAAGTTTGTTAGTCTGTTAGAACTAATGACTAGCAGGGAAATGGGAATTACTGATAAAGATTTTATGGCAGCAATTGGTGGAATTGATGTATCTAATGAAATCAAGAGATACTTCAAGGATCTATTTGCAAGACTGCGTTGATGTCACTTACCGAAAGAGAGCGTTAAGAATATCGCAATCATTATTTTGCGGTCACAATTTATTCCGGTAAAGTTATTTCTTTGTATTTTTTCTGTCTCTGTTCCCAGCGTTCACGGGCATATTGCTGCATGTCTCCGACCTCGTCCATTTCGTCTATAATCTCAAGACCGAGAATGGTCTCGATTATGTCTTCGAGAGTCAGGATTCCCTGGAAACAGCCATACTCGTCAATGATGAGGGCAATCTGCTCTTTGTGCTCAAGAAGTGCCTCCCATATGTCGCTGATTGAGGCTTCTTCATTGAAATAGGGGATATCCCTGCGGATGTCTCCCAGTTTGACGTCAAACTTATCATCTGCAAGATACTCAAGAGCCTCCCTTCTGAGAATGTAGCCGGTAATAAACTCGGGTGAGTCGGCATATACCGGTATCCTCGAGTGGTGGAGGTAGGTGGAGTCTTTGTAAAACTCCTTTAGCGTCATGTTCTCAGAGGCAATGGCCGAAACAACTCTAGGGGTCATAGCGTCATAGGCCTTGATACTGTCGAGCTTGATGAGGTTCTGGATAATCTTGTTCTCACTTTGCTCGAAAACACCCTCCTCCTCACCGACATTCACCATTGCGGAAACCTCCTCGCGACTGATAGTTACTTCCTGCTCTTTGGGGGAGAGTATTTTTGACAGATTTTCGAAGAGGATTACCAGCGGATAGGTAACGAAAATCATCACGCGTATCGTATATGCTGTGAAGGTGGTCATGCGCTTCCAATAGGAGGCGCCGAGGGTCTTGGGGATAATTTCGGAAAAGACCAGTATCAAAAATGTAGTGATGGCGGAAACCAGTCCGAAATAGGAATTGTTGAAGATGACAGCCGCCTGTGCGCCTACTCCGGCCGCACCGACGGTATGTGCGATGGTGTTGAGTGTGAGGATGGCAGAGATTGGCCTGTCAATATCTGTCTTGTACTTCTTGAAGAGGGTGGCACTTTTCAACCCCTCATCTTCCTTCATAGTTATGAAGGAAATCGGGGTAGACAGCAGGACAGCTTCGACTATCGAACAGAGGAACGACACGCAAAGTGCAAGAAGCAAGTAGAGTATTAGAAGTGAGACTGCACTCATATTAAATGTATATAATTATTCTCCATTTGCCATTGTAACCAGAAATTCTTCGTTATTGGCACATCTCTGCAGTCTTACTTTCATGAATTCCATAGCCTCGACGGAGTTCATATCTGCCAGATGGTTACGGAGAATCCAGATGCGGTTGAGATAATCGGGATTGTAGAGAAGATCATCTCTACGGGTGGAGGAAAGAGTCACATCTACTGCGGGGAAGATACGCTTGTTGGAAAGTTTCCTGTCAAGCTGGAGCTCCAGATTACCCGTGCCCTTGAATTCTTCGAAAATAACCTCGTCCATCTTCGAACCGGTCTCTGTCAGAGCGGTGGCGAGGATCGTGAGCGATCCGCCATTCTCAATATTACGTGCAGCTCCAAAGAAGCGCTTGGGCCTGTGAAGTGCATTGGCGTCAACACCGCCGGAAAGCACTTTGCCGGATGCGGGCTGTACCGTATTGAAGGCTCTTGCAAGTCGGGTGATTGAGTCGAGGAGGATAACCACATCGTGACCGCATTCAACCAGACGTTTTGCCTTTTCAAGCACCATATTGGCAACTTTGACATGTCTTTCCGCAGGTTCATCAAATGTAGATGCTACCACTTCGGCCTTTACATTGCGCTGCATATCAGTCACCTCTTCGGGACGTTCGTCAATCAGAAGCACTATCATGTAGACTTCGGGGTGATTGTCGGCAATCGCATTGGCAATGTCCTTCAGAAGCACTGTTTTACCTGTTTTGGGCTGTGCCACAATCAGGCCTCTCTGTCCCTTTCCGATAGGAGTGAAAAGATCCACTATTCTAATGGAGAAATTGTCGTTGTGTCCCTTTCCGGTAAGGTTGAATTTCTCGTCCGGGAAAAGAGGGGTGAGAAAGTCGAAAGGTACCCTGTCGCGAATGAATTCAGGTGAACGGCCGTTGATCTTGTTTACCTTTACCAAGGGGAAATATTTGTCGCCTTCCCTAGGAGGTTTAATCTCGCCGAATATTGTGTCTCCCGTTTTGAGTGCAAACATCTTGATTTGTGCCTGGGAAACATAGATATCATCGGGAGAGTTGAGGTAGTTGTAGTCTGAAGAGCGGAGGAAACCATATCCGTCCGGCATGATTTCCAGAACTCCGGTAGCTTCTACAATGCCCTCAAACTCAATTTTAGGCTTTGCGTTCTGATGGTTATGTTGGTCGTGATGCTGATGGTTCTGTTCCCCTTTCTGGATTCTGCTGCGCTGTTCGCGTTGAGTTGATTCTTGTTTTTGAGACTTTTCCTTTACCGGTTCTTTTACCGTTTCTGCAGATATTTGCTCACCTGTTTCGGTTTGTTCCTGATCTGTGATACTTTCAACATCTACGCGTACTGGTTCCTTCTTGATAATCTGCCTTGGCCTAGTACCTCTTTTCGGCTTCTCTTCGCTTTCGGTCTTTACTTCAACTAATGCCTGAGAGGACTTTGTCTCTGATTTGTCGTCAGGTTGTTCCTCTTTTACGGTTTTTTTATCAGCTGGAGCCTCTTCGCTTTGCTTTTTAGGTTTCCTGCCGGGTTTCTTGGGCTCGGCAGCGGTTTTTACGCTCTTCTTATCTTCAGATTCACCGGGTTGTATTGAGGTTGCCGGCGACGCAGCCTTGGTTTTAGACTCGGTCTTGGCTTCGGTATCGCTCTCCTTGCTGCTTGCTTTACGTCCCCGTTTCTTGGGCTGCGCTTCGGCTGTTTCGACGGTGATACCGGTTACTTCCTTTATTTCTTTAACAACTTTTTTCTTTACCGGTTTGGGCCCCGGTCTGCCTGTACCCTGAATGGCCTGCTCATCGAGTATCTGATAAATGAGATCTTCGTGCTTCGATTCAGGCTTTTTGATGTTGAGCTTCCCTGCAATGTCAATCAGTTCTTCTAGACTTTTGCTCTGTAATTGTAGTATGTCGTACATTATAATGGTTTTGGAATGGGAGACCATAAGTGATCGGTCGCGTGAAGACCGTAAATATTTGTCTCCCACAATGAAATCACCGCAAAGTTAGCGGTTTTTATCTACTTTGCAAAAAATGTGTAGAAATTTATTTAACTGCAATCACATCAGCTTCTGCGAGCGCTGCTTTCGGGAGAGCTGCTACCTCATATGCTACGCGTGCAGGATAGGGTTTACTGAAATACTCGGCATAAACCTCGTTCATCACGGCGAAATCTTTCATGTCGGTGAGATAAACCGTCGTCTTAACTACATCGCTGAAGTCGTAGCCGGCTTCTTCGAGGATGTATCCGATGTTTTTGAAAATTTGGTGGATCTGTTCCCTTACTCCTCCCGGAGCAAATTCGCCGGTAGCGGCATCAATGGGGAGTTGTCCTGATACATAAATGGTGTTGCCGGCAACTATTGCCTGGCTGTAGGGTCCCACTGCTGCGGGAGCAAGGGGTGAGGCTATTGTCTTCTTCATAATGTTAGTATTATAGTGTTAATATTAATGTAAATTTAAGAATAATTCCGTCAATTGTCCCAGAAACTGGAGGCTTTCTTGAACTGGAGAAGGTCTGCAAGTGCGGATGCTTTTGCTGCGATTCTAAAGCTCCAGCTTTGCCACTGGCCGGTAGGTACCCAGGATACGGAAATTGCAAAGCAGTGAAGGTCATAGGTCGCGCTCAACTGAGTAGTTGTGAGTTTCATTTTCGTGAGATCGAAACCGGTGTTGAGGCTTATGTTGAGTGCTTGTGTAATACGTATTTGTCCATTTATGCCAAGTGTTTGGGTGTGAGTATGTTTGGTTTGGAGCTGTTCGTTGGCATAACTGTAACTCCTGCCGTAGGAGTAAGTGTAATTGAAACTGATTGACCATGGGGAGCTGGGATTCATATAGTAGAGCCAGCCTCCCGGAATATATTCGCCGGTTATCGGATGATAATAGACATATCCGTAGGAGTTTGCATCCTTTTTTTTCGCTCCGGCATCTTTTACACCGTCATTCCCTTTACCTTGACCCTCCCCATTGAGTGAAAAACTCAGTGAAGCACTTGCGTTGACCAGACGTGCAAGTTTTCCGGTCTGTAGCACTTGGAATTTATTAATGCGCTTTCCTGTCGGATCGATGGCATAAGGGTCGAGTGCTATATTTCCGTTGATGCCGAGTTTCTGGAATATGGTAGTGCCGGCGCTGATGTTGATATTGGACATTCCCATGGAGTCCGCAAGAAAGTTGTAGGATCCGGTGAGATTGAGATTGTCTATCAACTTGATTTTTCTGGTACCTCTGCCTGTTGTGTCGGCGGCGTCCCTGATTTTCGCTTCCAGGTTGTTTGCAAAACTGAAATTGAGGGCAGCAGTTTTACCCTTTGAGGGAGGAGAGTACATCATACCTGCATATTTGTTGTATTCATAAGTCCTCTCTACCCCATTAATATCGGTGTACTCGTAGGTCATATAGCCGTTCATAGGCGTACCGAGTTCGGGTTTGTAACTAAATCCGAATGAGGGAGTTATCATATGTCTGATCGCTTCTATCTTGCTCCTCTTGCCGAAATTGAACATACCGTAGAGTCGGGTGCTCATCGAGAGTCCCGCAGAAAAGTTCTGCATTACGCCTAAAGTGCTGAATTGATCGGAGACTGTAGTGACCACCTGGTTTTTTTCAGGATCATATTCAACCCGGTTTTCCCTGAAGACCCAGTTCATACTGTAGGAGACGCTGGGAGAAAATTGTAAATATTTGAGCAGGGTAAAAGAGGGAAGGCCAATCTGGAAGTTATGAGCCATACCATTTTGCATCTTGTTGATGAATCCCGGCTCAGTGATTTCCCTCGCCTTGAAGTTGACTTTGTTTTGTAATGTGGTATTGTAACTGAATGAAATCTGTTCATAGAACCGTTCTTTGCCTACCCTGTTTTTTCTTTTGAAAGGGAAAAACCTGTTGACGGAGAAAGTTAAGTTCGGCAGTGTAATTGAATATGAACTGTCTCGCGAATTTTGGCTGTGTAGTGCATTGACTGATAGACTCAGGCCGCTCCACTGTTTGGAATAGGATATTGAGGAGGAAATTTGGTTCTGCAGGCTCTGCGATATATCTCTGGAGTTGTATTTACTGTTGGAGGGGCTGGAAAAGTTGACTGAAGCTCTGAAGGAGGTTCCCGGTCTTGCTTTGGAATCCTGGGAATGGCTCCACATGACACCAAAGTTCTTTGATTGGAAAAAATTGCTCTCTCCTCGCTCTCCTGTAACGTCATTTGAGTAGGTGAGGGCGAGTGAACCATCGAAAGCATACCTCTTCTTATATCTGGAGGTTGCCCTTACGGCCCACGATCCATATGAATAGATATCTCCGGTCAACGCAAGGTCGAAATAGTCACCTATCACAAACGAATAACCGAAATCTTTGAGATATAGTCCGCGGGCGTTTTCCTCTCCGTATGTGGGAACGAGGATTCCACTGGCCCTGTCAGGCATCTCTGGTACAAATCCGAATGGAAGCACGATAGGTAGCGGCACATCGGCTACAACCACATAGGCAGGCCCGAAAACTGTCTTTTGACTCGGTTGTGTAATCATCTTGGCAGCGGTGAGTTTCAGATAGTAGTGTGGATGTTCAAGATCGCATACTGTATATTTTCCACTGGAGATGTTTACCGACTGGTCAGGCATCATCTTTAGATTTTCACCTAATAGTTTTGCATCCTGCTGCTCGGTGGTCATATTTTTGATTTTGGCTTTCTTTGACGTGAAATTGTAATAGACCTCCTCCATCCTGTAAGTATTGCCTCGGTCGGTCATTTCCGGTATTCCGATGAGTTCTCCCGTAATGGTATCTCTGGTGCCTCTGGCATAGACTACATTCTTGTCCATGTCATAGGATATATAGTCCGCCTTGAGTGACAGATCGCCATACTTCATAGTCACATCACCGAAATAGTAGATAAGTTTGCGTCCATTTGTAAAATCTTCTATAACGGAATCCTTGGCACTTGAAAAAGCAGGTCTCTCGAGCATTCCCTTGACTTTATCTTCAAGCTGACTGATGCCTGTAGTGTCGGTCTCAGCCATTGTGACTGCAATAGAATCCGGTGGAGATATGAGGGTGGAGTCACGCTTAATATCCATGATAGCGAGAGAGTCGGGTGGAGTAGTTGTCAGCGTATCTCTCAGTGCATTCCGGAGTGCCAATATGGAGTCTCTGGACAATGTCATCTGTCTTTGCACAAGTGAGTCGGGGGATTGGGCAAACAGAGTTACGCATCCGCACATTATGAGCAATATGGTCGACAGAAGGTATGTTATTCGTTTGTTCAGTGACATTGACACCAAAAATGCATTTTTTGTCTATATTTGCAAAGTGACAAAATTAGTAAAATTTTAACAAGTAGTATGCCATTCAGACTAAATAGAGCACTGTTTTTCCTCTTCTTTGTGATACCGGCACTCCTGAATCAGCCGCTTTGCGCCGGACACAACCCGGACATGAAACTTCGCACAGTGGTGATTGACGCAGGACACGGCGGAAAAGACCCGGGAGCCATCTCATCAGACAACAAAATACGGGAAAAAACAATCACTCTGGATGTCGCACTCAAGCTCGGCCAGCGCATCAAGGATGCCTATCCGGATGTCAAGGTAGTATACACGCGTTCAAAAGACACCTATCTCACATTGGCTCAGAGAACCAATATTGCCAACCGCAACCAGGCCGACCTCTTCATCTCCATCCATGTCAATTCGGTTCCAAGCTCCAAGCCACGCGGTAGTGAAACTTATATAATGGGTACGGACGAGAGTCATTCCAATATGGAGGTATGTAAGAAGGAAAACTCCGTGATTCTGCTTGAAGATGATTATACCACCACTTATCAGGGCTATGATCCCAACGAACCCGAATCTTTCATATTCTTCAATCTGATGCAGAATGCGCACTTTGAACAAAGTGTGATAATGGCATCAAAAATCCAGGAACAACTCCGAAAAGGTCCCATTACAGTAGACAGAGGAGTAAAACAGGCCCTTCTGCTGGTGCTTTGGAGGACCTCAATGCCCTCGGTGTTGGTAGAAATCGGTTTTCTCTCAAATGCTGCAGACCGAAAGCAGCTTGCTTCCGAGTCAGGTCGCAAGGAGATTGCCGGAAGACTCTTCACAGCCTTCTCCGAATTCAAGAAACATTACGATTCTCACTCCGGCATGGAGATTGACACACCCTCTATTTCGACTGATCTTTCGTCGGAAAAAGAGAAGCCCGTTTCTTCCAATTCGACTGCTATTTCCTCAGAAAAAGAGAAATCCGCATCTTCTTCATCCGATTCTTCAGATTGGTGGATGATTCAGATTTTTGCTTCAAAAAAACAGGTTAAGCCGGGAGCTCCCGACTTCAAAGGTCTAAAGAATTGTGTAGAAATATTTCAAAATGGCTACTACAAGTACTGTACAGGTAGATATGCTACAAGAGAGGCGGCAGTAAAAGCCCTTCCGGAGCTTCGGAAAAAGTTTGAAGGGGCTTTCATCGTCCATGTTGATAAGAATAATCGTATTTTATAATAATTCTAAATTATAATCATATCATTCTCAATGTAATAGAAATGTAATACAGGTTAAGTTCTTGTGTCACAGTGATTTAACCTTTTTTAATTTTTTTGTCGTTGATAATGAATAAGTTGTATTAGTTTTCAAAAAAACAATGGATAAAAGTTTTTTTTATTACTTTTTTTTTTACCAATTTTGTAAGCCCTAACGACGGCTAAACACAAGAGTAGAATAATCCTATTATTTTTTTAAATGAGTTTGTCCAATCACATAGATGTATGGAACAGATGTCTGGCGATTATACGGGACATTATCCCGAAGGAGCAATATGACACCTGGTTTCACCCTGTGAGATCTGTGTCACTCGAGAATTCAACAATTACTCTTGCTGTTCCCTCTCATTTTTTCAGAGAATATCTTGAAGAGCATTATTTAGATGTACTAAATCTTGTGTTACGTCGTGAGATTGGACCTCAGGTCACTCTGATGTATGCGGTAACTGTGGTAGAAGGGGAACAGGTACGTCTTCCGGAGCAAAATAGCAAGACCTATCATAACAACGAGATTCCCGTGCCTGAGGTGGGACAGAACTATAACGGTAATCCTTATATGATACCCGGGCTGAAAAAGCTTAAAATCGATCCTCAGCTCAACCCTCAATACTCATTCTCCAATTTCATTGAAGGGGAGTGCAATCGTCTCGGACGTGCTGCAGGCATGAATATCTCCATCAATCC
This sequence comes from Bacteroidota bacterium, assembly GCA_029567375.1. Taxonomy (GTDB): domain Bacteria; phylum Bacteroidota; class Bacteroidia; order Bacteroidales; family UBA932; genus Cacconaster. Next base: position 14,625 of record JAKQLB010000320.1, read on the forward strand.
GGGTAGGAGTACATTCAATCCGCTCTTTATTTACGGAGGACCCGGTTTGGGCAAGACCCATCTTGCACAGGCCATCGGCATTGCCGTTAAGGAGAAGTATCCCGAAAAGGTAGTCCTTTATGTTTCAGCCAATATTTTCCAGAACCAGTATACTTCAGCAGCCTGTTCGGCAAAGAGCAACAACAACAATACAAGAGTTGCCGACTTTCTAAGGTTCTATCAACTTATTGATGTGCTGATTATCGATGATGTTCACGAATTTGCAGACAAAAAGGGAACTCAGAATGCCTTTTTCCACATATTCAATTACCTCCATCAGAGTGGCAAACAGCTTATCTTGACATCGGATAAACCGCCTGTGGAGCTGCAGGGGCTTGAGCAGCGTCTGTTGTCTCGTTTCAAATGGGGACTTTCTGCGGAACTTCAAATGCCTTCATACAACACACGTTTGGAGATTCTCAAGTCGAAGAGCGATAGAGAAGGAGTGGATATCCCCGAAGAGGTGCTCTCTTTCATTGCTAAAAATGTCAAGACTAACATACGTGAACTCGAAGGTACACTATTTTCGCTGATTGCCAGTGCTACATTCGGCCGCAAGCAGATTACTCTGGAACTGGCACGCAATCTTGTCGACAAGATAGTTACCGACCACAAGGTTGAGATTACCATAAACCGTATCCAGAATACAGTTTGCAATTATTTCAATATTTCTGCTGATCAGTTCTTGTCCAAGACAAGGAAGAGGGAAATAGTGCAGGCGAGACAAATTGCGATGTATCTTAGTCGCAATCTTACCAAAACATCTCTCGCTTCCATCGGGTCACAACTTGGAGGAAAGGATCACGCTACTGTGCACCATGCCTGCAATACCGTATGCGACCTTATGGATACAGACCGCAATTTCCGTCAGTATGTGGTAGATATCGAGAAGCAACTCACGGTGATCGACTAGCAGACGTTAAATAAATATAGATATATTAAATATGGTTAGCGAAAAGGTATTATCTTTTTTTAAAGAGATAACCCGTATTCCGCGTGAATCGGGTCATGAAGAGCAAATTATAGAATATTTGCAGCAGTTTGCGGCATCACATAATCTGGAGTGCAAAACCGATAAAGTGGGTAATGTGCTCATAATAAAAGAGGCCTCTAAAGGGTATGAAAATAGCCCCACGGTTATTCTCCAGAGCCATTCCGATATGGTTTGTGAGAAAAACACGGGCTCTACGCACGATTTTGCAAAAGATCCCATCAAATATGTTATAGAGGATGGCTGGATGATTGCTAAAGAGACAACTCTGGGAGCTGACTGTGGTATAGGAATTGCCGCACAGCTGGCCATTCTTGAGGATGATTCGCTGGAGCATGGTAGGATTGAGGCTCTTTTCACCGTTGCCGAAGAGACCGGATTGGATGGTGCAAAGGCGCTTAAACCGGGCTTTCTAACCGGTAATATCCTCATTAATCTAGATTCCGAGGATGAAGGAGAACTCTTCGTAGGATGTGCCGGTGGCATTGACACTACCGCACGTTTCAAATATAAACCCAAGAAGGCTGACCCCTCTAAAGTCTATACCCGTTTTACTGTGCTTGGAGGCATGGGAGGGCATAGCGGTGACGACATAGAAAAGGGGAGAGCCAATGCCGTGCAACTCCTCGGACGTTTCCTGAATCGGTGTTTTGCAGAATTCAAGATCGATCTTTGCTCCATTGATGGCGGCAATAAGCGCAATGCAATTGCACGCGAAGCATCTGCAGTAGTTGCTATCCCTTCAAAGAGCGAAGATGCGGTTATTGCTCTATTTAATGAATTTGCAGCTGAAATCAGGAGTGAGTATGCAGTAACTGATCCTGCTGTTAATGCAGTAGCGGAGCCGGTAGCCAGGGAGAAGAATGCCATTCCCGCCGGTGTTGCCAAGAGGCTTGTGTCTGCACTTGTGGCAGCTCCTCACGGAGTGCTTGCAATGAGTGCGGAACTCAAGGGTCTTGTGGAAACCTCCTCCAACCTTGCATCTGTCAAGATGGGCAAAGGGAATACCATCCGTATCGGGTCAAGTCAGCGCAGCTCCATTAATTCCGCCCGTAGATTTGCCGGTGATAGGTTTGCAGCTGTCTTCCGGCTGGCCGGAGCTCAGGTGGCCCATGAGTCTGAGTATCCGGGATGGAAACCCAATATGAATTCTCCTCTAAAGGATGTTTGTGTAGATGCTTATGTACGTCTGTTTGGCCAACAACCGATAGTTCGAGCCATTCATGCCGGTCTGGAGTGCGGTCTTTTCCTCGACACCTATCCTAATCTCGATATGATCTCTTTCGGACCCACTTTGAGGGGAGTCCATGCACCGGGAGAACGACTTGAGCTCGCTTCGGTCGATAAATTCTGGCTTTTGCTGCTCGAAGTATTGAGATCCATCAAGTAAAAAAACATTGCTATGTCACTGATTATCGCTCCTTCGATGCTTTCTGCAGATTTCGCACATCTGTCGGATGATATCCGGATGGTCAACGAGAGCCGGGCAGACTGGTTTCATCTCGACATTATGGATGGCCTCTTCGTGCCCAATATCTCGTATGGTTTTCCTGTTGTAAAGGCAATTGCCGCGCTTGCTGAAAAGCCGCTTGACGCCCATCTGATGATTATGAATCCCGACAGATATATAGACCGTTTTGCGGAAGTGGGAGTGAGTTGGCTCAGTGTTCATTATGAGGCCTGTACTCATCTCCACAGGACGGTTCAGCACATTAAAAACGCCGGTATGAAGGCAGGTGTCGCCATCAATCCCCACACTCCCGTTTCATCTCTTGAGGAGATAATCCCATATTGTGATTATGTATTGGTGATGGCTGTTAATCCCGGATTTGGAGGTCAGTCATTTATACCGACTACAATAGATAAGGTGGCAAAACTCTATGCAATGACAGAAAAGTCAAATCCTGATTGCATTATTGAGGTGGATGGTGGGGTCAATGAGGCTAATATGGCCTCTTTGGCTGCTGCCGGTGCAAAAGCTTTTGTTGCGGGTAATTCCGTTTTTACGGCAGAAGATCCTTCTGCCATGATTGCTAAATTACGTAACCTATCTCTTTGAAGGCAAAAACTCTAATTTTGCCGTTACGAGTTTCTACCTTCAGACGCGCCTGGTCGTCCAGGCCGATGATACGTGCTTCAAAACTATCTCCGGTAGTGCAGTCAATGTAATTTCGGAATTCTCCTTTGCGGTAAAGTAGCGCCATGTAATCATTTTCGAGTTCTTGTCTCTTTCCCGTAATGGCCAGGTTGTAACGTCCGGCAATCAATGAGACAATGTTCGGGAGTTCCTGCTGAATGTCATATTTTTTACCGGTTATGAGTTTCAGGGAAGTAGGATTTGGAGCATTCGAGTCAAATCGCTCCTGATTAATATTAATACCGATACCGGCGATGCTATATGCCAATTTGTCACATGAAATACCATTTTCAATGAGGATTCCACATATCTTAAGGTCATTATAATAGATGTCATTCGGCCATTTTATACGGCAATCCACGCCTCTTTGTGCCAGATAGTCAACAATACCGAGAGCCACGGCCTTTGATATGACAAACTGGTCTTTTGCAGCGATGTTTTCCGGCTTAAAAAGTATTGAAAATGTGAGGTTTTCGCCTCTTTTGCTCTCCCAGCGATTGCCTCTCTGACCTCTTCCCGCAGTCTGGAAATAGGCTGCATATACAGTAAGATTTTCCAGATTGGGGCGGTCATTCTGCAATTGTGTATTGGTGGAATCCGTCTCTTCAAACCATTTAATATTGGGTGTGCCGATCATTAATCTCTCTATAATTATAGGTTGGCTAAAAATTTGCAGTATATTTGTCGCACCAAGTTAGTAATTTTCAGATGAAGAAAACCAAAGAAGTTGATAAAAGTGAGATTGCAACCGATCTCAACGAGATAAATATCATAGCCGATGCTATGATGGAGAAAAAAGGACATGATGTCATCTCCCTAGATCTGAGGCGCATCAATACGGCATTTACCGATCATTTTGTGATCTGTAATGCCGATACGCCCACCCAGGTTGTTGCCATAAGCGACCATGTGGAGGAGATGATGGAAAAAGAGGCAGACAGACCTGCAGTAAGGAAGCAGGGTAGGGAACATGGCTTCTGGATTATTCTCGACTATACAGATATTGTCGTCCATATTTTCAAGACAGAGCAGAGATTGTTCTATCGACTGGAGGACCTTTGGGCCGATGCTCTGAAAACTGTTTATGAGGAGGTTTAATATGGCTAGTAACACACGCAATACACGCGGCGACAGACCGACCGGCAAACCTAACAGGAGAAAAGCACCCAACTGGCTCTTCTGGTTTTATATTCTGCTCTTTGTAGGACTAGGTTATATGTTTCTTACCAGTAGCGGGGTTGAACCCATCAAGAAGGAATGGATCGAGGTTAAGGAGGAGATTCTTCCCAGCGGAGATATAGATAAGGTAGTATACATTCGCAATGAGCATAGAGGCGAGATTTATATCTCCAAGGACAGCATTTCCCAGTACAAAAATATTTTCGGAGGTAAGGAACCTAAGTCCGGTCCCCATTTCTACTTCCTCGTTTCTGATAAATTTGATGCTGAAGTAGAACTTGAGGCCGTACGAGAGTCACTCGTCGCTCAGGGACGAAAATTTGATGTGGTAGTGGAGGAAAAACACAACTACTGGGGTAGAGCCCTGGAATGGCTGATGTTTCCCTTGCTATTAATCCTCATGTGGTTCCTGCTTTTCCGTCCGATGCGTAATAATATGGGCGGTGGAGCCGGTGGAGGCATATTCAATGTCGGCAAATCTCAGGCTAAACTCTATGAAAAGGAAAACAACATTAAGATTACATTCAAGGATGTAGCAGGTTTGCAAGAGGCGAAAGTTGAAATAATGGAGATCGTGGATTTCCTCAAGAATCCCAAGAAATATACCGCATTAGGTGGAAAAATTCCCAAAGGAGTACTTCTTGTCGGCCCTCCGGGCACCGGAAAGACACTTCTTGCCAAGGCTGTAGCAGGTGAGGCTAATGTTCCCTTCTTCTCAATTTCAGGCTCAGACTTCGTCGAAATGTTTGTCGGAGTAGGAGCGTCAAGGGTGAGGGACCTCTTTAAACAGGCAAAGGAGAAGGCACCTTGTATCGTATTTATAGATGAAATTGATGCCGTAGGTCGTGCCAGGAGCAAAAATCTGGGTTACTCTTCAAACGATGAACGCGAAAACACTCTCAACCAACTTCTTACCGAGATGGACGGCTTTGGTTCCAATTCCGGAGTCATAATACTTGCTGCAACCAACAGACCGGATATCCTCGATAAGGCACTTATGAGGGCAGGCCGTTTCGACCGCCAGATACACCTGGATCTTCCCGAACTCAAAGAGCGTCTCGAGATTTTCAAGGTGCATCTTCGCAACCTCAAGCTTGTCAGCGGCTTTGACATCGACTTCCTCGCAAAGCAAACCCCCGGTTTTTCGGGTGCCGACATTGCGAACGTTTGTAACGAAGCGGCTCTTATTGCTGCCAGAAATAATAAGGATTTTATTGACAGACAGGATTTCCTCGATGCAATTGACAGGATAGTGGGTGGTCTGGAGCGCAAGAGCAAATTCATCTCTCCCGAGGAAAAGCGCACCATTGCATACCACGAGGCCGGACATGCTACCGTCAGTTGGTTGTTACCTAATGCCAACCCTTTGCTCAAAGTAACCATTATACCCAGAGGGCAGTCACTAGGTGCAGCCTGGTATCTCCCCGATGAACGCCATCTAACAACAAAAGAGCAATTGAAGGATGAAATGGCAAGTACCATTGCAGGTCGTGTGGCTGAAGAGATAATAAACGGTAAAATCTCCACCGGTGCGCTCAGCGATCTGGAAAAGCTAAGCAAGCAGGCTTATGCCATGGTCACCTTCTTCGGTA
>JAKQLB010000329.1 GCA_029567375.1 Bacteroidota bacterium
TCTGCATTTTCATCTGTTCGTAGTCTTTTCCTCTCCGCATGATTTCAGTGCCTTCCCATCGTTTCACCTCGTCCCAATACATGGGTGTCAGTATGTCTATATTCTTAGCAAAAGTGCCGGTTTCCGGCATTTGATAGCTGACCAACGCGCGGTCTGTTCGCCTATTTGCTTGGCTTTGTCCGCAAGACCAAAGGTTGTCCTTCTCGTAGATATATTGGTTGCGGTTGAGATAGGGTATGAGATTCTCCTTCAGAGATATGTTGGCGGTAAATATGCCGTACGTGTTGGGCAAGTTGTCGATGCGTTTGCGGTATATGTTACGGATCCTTTTGCTCTCTTTTATGAGTTCCAATGTCCGTGCCGGATGGATGTCCGATATGAAGTAATCTGCCGTAATCTGCTCCTCTCCATTTATCTCCACGGCAGATATTTTTCCGTCGGTCTCTATCAGCCTGGTGGACTTCGCTTTTGTTAGGATGGAGCCGCCCATTTTTTTGATACTTTCGGCCAAGGAGTCTATTATCTGAGAACCTCCGCCTTTTATGCGCCATGCGCTTCTGATGAACGAATCGTTGATTTGGGCGAAGATATAAAGAGGCAGTTTTTCTGCGTTCAGTTCCATCTTGAGTGCGGTGCCTGACAGTACGTTGCGCAGGGTGGGGTCGTCGATCGTCTCTTTCAGAAAATCGTAGGCCGAACGGGTGAATAGCGGTGAATCGTACAGTTGCGACGGGTCTTTTGTTTGGAAGCTATGGAAGAGATTGTCGCCCACGTTTCGGAGAAAATCGGAATATTGTTTCAAATTACTCTTCTGATGGGGAAATTCCTGCGCCAGCGTCTCCACGAACCGTTCATGGCCGGATGCAAATTTGTAGGATTTGCCCTCCAGTATTACTTCGTCGAAGCACTCCTCGTCTAACTTTTGCCAAGGCAGGCCCATTAGCCCGAAGTAGTTGAAGAGACGGTTGAGCGATTCTCCTTCGCCTAGTCCGCCGATGTAATGGAATCCGGTGTCGAACGTATTTCCACCTCTTCTGAAGGTCTGTAGGCATCCTCCTATTTGGGGGTTTTGTTCGAGCACACACACGCTGTATCCGTTCTTTGCCAGGATGAAACCACATTCCATCCCTCCGAGTCCGCTGCCTAAGATGACGACATCAAATTTTTCCATGCTATACTCTCTTTTTGTCAGATTTGGAATAGATGACAAACTCGTAGTCCGAGTCGATCACGGTAAACGTGCCCAATAGCATCTCGTCTATGGAGGCCAACTTCCGCACAATCACTAATTGCGCGTTCCGAATACATTCGGATAAGGCGGCTCTCTCGTCTGCTATCGGAGTGCGGTTGACAATACATACATCGAAATTGCCGGAAAAACACTCCGTTTCGGAGGAGAAGAAGATGCCGTCCCGTTTCATATGGCAATGTTCGGCGATGGCCAGTTTTTCGGCATCGTTGTCGTATCCAGTTATTGAACAGTTGGAGTTCTTGATGGCGAACCAATAACTGAGGAATCCGTATCCGCAGCCAAAATCGAGCACATTCCGCACTTTGTCCGTTTGTTTGGTGATGATGCTATATTTTTTTGTCAGATTGAGTTCGTGTCTGATGGCCTGTTCCACGTCAAAACCTTTGTACTCGTAGTTGTTGATGATTTTCTGTGCGTCAGAGAATCCCCGTTTCCCGAAGTAGGCCTCCGCATGGAGCAGATTGTATAGCGTGACGGGAGCCTTTCCTCTGGCAGTAGGCCTTTTTATGAGCCAGTAGAATAGGAACGGTTGCAGTGAGTAGGCTAGCAGCACGACGGTGCTCATGCCTATCAGGGTGGATGTCCCGATGGAGGCAACCACCGGATGGGTCGCAAACAGAAGGGATGCGATGCCTATGATCAGTACGGCGGCAGAGAAGAAAATGGCCGTCTTGTGGTATGTGAGCAGTTGCCTATGGGTGCGGAAGCCGGCCAGCAGCCCGTCCATGATGAAGATGCTGTAGTCTACGCCGATTCCGAAGATGAAGGTCGATATGACGATGTTGATCAAGTTGAACTGAAGTCCGAAGATGCCCATGACACCTTGCACGATATACCAGCTCATCGCCATCGGTATGAAGGCGAGGCCCGACAACAGAATGCTCTTGAAGGAGAACAGCAGCACTAGGAATACGAACAGGGATGAAATGCCCAACGTGACGTTGAAGTCGCCGTTGATGATTTCCACCATATCTTTCGTGTAGAAGAATGGATCCACAACAACAAAATTCTCGTTGCTGGCGGCAATGGCGTTGCTGGTTCTGGATACGTCGTCGGACTTCATGAACACGGGAGTAAATACGAGATATGAGCTGTCTGTGTATTCTATCATGTTGGATAGGATGGACGATGGCAGAATGCCGGAATCATAAAGAGAAATCGGTTTGTATTCCTTTTCCAGCTGCTCGAAGAAAGGATCGAACATCTCTGCGTTGAATCCATATTTGTTGCCATATTTGATGATCCTATCTTTTATTTCCAGTCTCTTCTCTTTTGTCCAATAGTTGTTCCATCTCGTTATCCTTTCCTCCTGTTCGCCGGTAGGGAGGAAAAGGGCGGTCGTTTGCGAATAGGAGGTGACTTCATGCTCGTCCTTCAGGCTGTCTAGTATCTGGTGCATCCGTTTGTTGTAGATCAAAGCGGAGTCTAGGTTGTGGGCGGTGGTGGCGTAGTATTGTGTCACGTAGTCGGAGTCGACTTGTGCTTCCATCATCTTCTGTGACTCCTCTACTTTGGGTTCGTGGTAGCCTATGTGCTTCAGGTCGGCGTCGAAAGTGACCCAACGGGAGGTGACGAAGCATATGCAGCTGAGTACGATGATGGCGAAAATCAGTTTTGTGTTCCTCTCAAACGGATAGGAGTTCAGCTTTTCGAGCAGAGCGAACGCTTTGTCGGATCGTTTGTTTTTCTCCGGGTTGAAGAACTGAGGGAGGAAGAATAGACTGAACAGTGTTGTGCCGAGCAGAGCCAAGGAGGCGAAGATGCCGAAATCCTTCAGTAATTCGGATTGGGTGAATAACAGGGCGACAAATGCGCCTATCGTGGTGATGCATCCCAGGCAGACTGGCAGACATTGGTCTTGTAGTACCTTGACGGGGTCGCTCACGTATTTGTAGTGCGTGATGATGTGTAGGCAGTAGCTCAACGCCACACCTAGCACGATGGCTCCGATGGCGATGGCCAGCAGCGACATTCCTCCCTTTATGAAATAGATGATGGAGAGTGCGAAGAATGTGCCGTAGATGACCGGCATCAGCATATATGGAAGTGTGGATTTGTTCTTGTAGCAGATTAGTATGATGATGCAGATGATGGACAGTGAGAGCGTCAACGTCAGGCTGAGGTCTTTCTTTATCTGTCTGGAGTTGTACACACTCTGGGCTGGGGCACCATGGTAATGGACGGTTATTTCGGGATGTTTCTTGGCAAACATCTCGATGTCCTGTTCCAATAGCTCCATCAGTTTGATGCTCTCCTTTGAGTTGAACGACTGGAAGTTGGGCGATATGAATGCCAGCTCGAATGTGGAGTCCGGCGAGAAGAAATGCTTGTCTATCAGGATGAAGCTGGAACCGACGCCCTCGCTGACGGCGCCCAACTTCTTCATGAACAGACTGCGGAATGCGGCGGGGTCTTTCCCTATTGTCTCAGTGAAGGCCATGCCGGCAGGCGAGGCAAGCGTCATGAAGTTTTCCTCCATCTGCTTGTCCAAGTTCTTTTCGGAGAGGAGCGAGTCCATCAGAGGATAGTCTGTACTGTCCAAGAAGATCGGTACATTTTCTGAAAGGGTGGCTATGCCGTTCTGTATGACTTCGTCGTCAATATGGCAAAGCGCGTCCGTGATGATGCTGTGGGAGGTGTCTTTGGCTACGAGGCTGTCTATGAATTCGTCGCATACGCCCATCATCGTCTCCCGGTCTACCGTGTCGGAGTTGGTGGTAAAGAGGATGAAGAGTTTGTCTTTTACCTTCAGATTGTTGAAAACTAGTTTCTCCGATCCGTTTTTGTTGGACGGTAGTAGTTTCGAAATATCTTCTTCGTATTCTACTTTAGAACCTGTATAGATGAAAAAAATGCTGCTGGTTACTAGAAGTGCATAAAACAAGGTTTTATGTCTTTTAAAGAAATGATAGATTAAGATGGAAAACTCCGTCATGATGGTTTTTCTTTAGTGATTATTTGGTCTGAAACTCGCCTTTGAAGTCGATAAACGTCGTTGATCCGTCCGGGTCTGTGATTTTTCCTTTTGCCTTTATTGTTTCTCCATCTATGTTTTCTATGTTTAGAGAGATGAGTAACAACGGATTGTAGGTTGGCGTGATGACTGCGGAAAATTTGCATTGCGACAGGTTGTTCAGAAACAGTCTTTTGCCCGTATGTTCTTGTACGCACTCTTTAATCATCTCCACATTGCAGACGCCCGGACAAACCGGCATTCCGGGGAAATGGCCCTCGTAAACTTTGTGTGAGGGATTGAGTTCTATATGGAAAAGAATGTCATTGTCATTTTTCTCCATATCCAATATATTGAAGTAGCTGTCTTTAAGCATCATTGGTTCCATTTTTGTCTCCATTCGGCAAGAAATGGAGGGGTTGATGTTTCAAACTCGCCCGCTTTGGTCATAAATAGTTGTATCGTGGTGGCGTGCAGCACAAGAGTGTGGTCGCTTTTCCTGTAGATGTTATAGTCGAACATCAGTTTGGCCGCCTTGCTGGGCATATAGGTTGTCTCAACGACGATGATGTCGTCGATGGTGACTGATTGTTTGTATTGCAAGTGCATGTCGACGATGGGTGCCAGATAACCACTGTCGAACATACGCATATATTCGAGTCCGAACTCCCGGCCAAAGGCCTCCCGTCCGTCTTCCATATATTTCACGTAGCTGCCGTGCCATGCCATTTTGATGGAGTCTACCTCGCTGAACCGAATTTTTATCTCGATGCGGTTGGTCAATTTTCTGTTTGGAATTGTCTCTTCCTGTTTCATCTGGAGATTAGTTGGTTTGTTCATCCTTGATGAAAATTTTCATCTGGCAACTGGCCGCCAAAAATCCGTTGACTTTCGATTCGGCGGATAGGAGGGAGATGTTGTTTATTTCGGAGATGATTTGTACCGAGGTGTCGATAGTCTCGCCGACGAGTGGTAGCCGGGTTATCTTGAACTTCTTCACCTCTCCGATGTAGCCTATGGGGGCAGGGCGCCCCTTCTTCATAGCTGTGTATCCGGCAAAAGCCGAAGCTGATTGAGCGATGTGCTCAATCAGTCCCGGCTCCGTAAATAATCCATCTTCGCAAAACATATTCTCCTCCTTGATGGTCAGTCCCGTCTCGCACGTCGTCTCGTCGGCGTTGTAGAGCGAGTCTATTTGGATGATAGGATCACGTTGCGGAATGAGATTCTTCATCTCTTCTCCCTGGCAGATGGGATTTTCCTTACTCATTTGTTGCCCATTTTTTCGTAGACGAAATCGTATAGGCTGCCGAATGTCAGGATGGAAGTCAACTCCGTTCCTTTTATCTTCACGTTGAAAGTGTTTTCAATCAAGGCTACCATGTCGACCAGGCTGAGACTGTCCAGCATGAGAGTAGCCTTGATGTTGGCTTCTGGAGTGATATCCGTCACTTCTACTTCGAACTCTTCTGCTAGAGCTTCGTTAATCTGTAAAATTAATTCTTGTTTTTCCATCTTGTTTGTTCTGTATTTTATAATTTGAATTTCTTTACAATGAGAGTGGAGTTGGTGCCTCCGAATCCAAAGGAGTTGGAAAGGAACGTGTCAAATTTCTTTTCCACCCTTATTGCAGGGATGTTTAGCTTTGCGGAGTCTTCGTCCGGATTTTCGAAGTTGATGTTTGGAGCGATAAAGTCGTTCTGCATCATCAGCAGAGAATAGATCACCTCGCTGGCGCCTGCCATCCACATCTCGTGTCCGGTCATCGACTTGGTGGAGGTGACTTCCGGTTTGTAGTCGCCGAAGACATTGGCGATGGCCTTTGCCTCATTCTGGTCGCCGACGAGGGTGGAGGTTGCGTGTGCGTTTACGTAACCTATTTGGCGGAGGTCGATGCCTGCTTCACGGATAGCCATCTCCAATGACCGGCTAGGGCCGTCTACGTTTGGTACGGAGATGTGGTCGCCGTTGGATGAGAATCCATAACCTGTCACCTCCGCCAGGATGGGAGCGCCTCTTTTGATGGCCGACTCGTAGCTCTCTATGACAATGGTTGCCGCACCTCCTCCGGGTACTAGTCCGTCGCGGTCACGGTCGAAAGGACGGGATGCTTTCGTAGGCTCGCCTTCGCGGGTAGAGAAGGCGCTTATCCCGTCGAAGCTACCTACCGAGAATGGGTTGACCTCTTGAGCTCCGCCACATACAACACAGTCCTGCAATCCCCATTTGATGAGGAGAGAGCCCAGCCCGATGGCGTGAGAGCCACTGGCGCAGGCGCCGGAAACGGTCAGGTTGATGCCTCGTAGCTTGAATATGCAGGCGAGGTTCATCGTTACCGTGGAGTTCATGGACTGGAAGATGGCTCCGGAACCGACCAAGGTCGTGTCCTTCTTGTTGCGCATGGTGTCTACGCTCTTTACAACGGCGTCCGCGCTACTGTCGTTTCCATAGAGCAGACCTATTTCGTGCTTCTCAATGTATTCCGGGTCTAATCCCGCATTCTTGATCGCATCAGCGGTGGCCATGTAAGCATATTTCGCCTCTTCCGGCATATATACCCGTTGGTTGCGGCTGAGTATGCCTTTCAGTTCCGGAACTTGAAGGTTCCCTGTCAGAGCCGAACGAAATCCCATCTCTTTTCGTGATGGGTCAAATATTATACCCGACTTCCCGTTGTATAGGGATTCCTTTACCTCCTCAAGTGTTTTTCCTAGGCATGAATAGATGCCCATTCCGGTTATCACAACTCGTCTTTCCATTTTTTTATTCTCGTATGTTGTTAAACTTCTTTTATTTTTTCATCTCTTTGTCCAATAGGGAAAATATCATTCTTCTTAGATTGATAAGTGCTTTTGTGCTTTCCCTATCCTTTCTGTGCCGGAATCTTATTTCACTCTTCCATTTTATGAATGATTTATAATAAAGGAAGGAAAATAGACCGAAGAGTGGCAGTGTTAGCAAATATATCACGGCCATCCAAAGTGAACCGGAAATAATCCAGCAGAGGATGAACGAGAGTGGATATAATAGGGGTATGGTAAGAAGCACGCTCAGGCCAAAGTTGATGGAGTTGTCGAACATTCTGTCGCTTGTCTTTCTGGTGATCAACTTTGGAGCAAAGTAGATGACCCAATTCGGGAATATTGTACAGATGAATACGGGGAATGTCAGAATATGGAGAATTCCCTGTAATAGTAAACGTCCGAAAGAGAATGGTTTCTCGAAATTCCAATCTCTGATGTTTGCATTGAGAGTTGCTGCTTTCATTTCTAGCGTTTTGTCGCAGATGTTGGACATCAGCTCGGTGTTGCGCTCCTTGAATTGTGCCATCTTTTCGATGAAAAGCTTGTCTGCCAATAGTTTCTCCGGTAAGAGCTCCGGCCTGAATCCGTTCTCTCTGGCGAATTTCACGCCATAGGAGTTCCGTAGATAATCCAGGGCTTCGTAGTGTTCCAAGTCTTCTATGTTGAGCATCAGCTCTTTTGTCTGTTCACGCACCTTCTCGTTTACCTGCCGTTGGGCCGTCCTTGGTTTTGTCTGGAAGAGCTCGTAGTAGGGGGCAAGGGAGATAGGTGTGCCATATTTGACAAGCTCGTCCTGCTGCATTCCGAAGTAGCTGGAATAATGGTTGCACGAAGGAAGGATGAATATCTCCTTTTTGAAGTTCTCACGCTGAGCTGCTTCGAAGGCGAGTTTTGTGTAGCCCAAAGAGAAAGAGCCTAGCCATCTCTTGTCCTGATGTCCGGCTTCCGGATAGATAATGACGGAACGTCCATTCATAAGTTCCTGTCCTGCCGCTTCGAAAGTTGCGTCGTTTTTGCTTAGGGAGTCTTCCCCTTCATAGGAGAGTCTAAAGGCAGGCAGGAGACCTATGAACCTCAGAAACCTGTTGGCTATCGGGTTCTTGAACACGTCTGCCCTGGCGATGAAGTCCGCTTTCCTTCGGTTAAATGAATAGACGATGCAGAGCGGGTCGTTCATACAATTCTGGTGGTTGGAGACAATCAGGAGGGGAATCCCGTCTTCTGGAACGTTCTCCTTGTTGACCACATAGGTATGGCGATAGAATATCTTGTTGTGGAAAAATTTGATATACCTTAATTCCGCAACACTTTATTAAAATAATTATTTAAAGTACTGAGCAATAAAATGTTGCCCAGTACTTTGCCATGTCAGAAGATTCACTTAAATTAGTGTTGCAAAAATAACAAGAAAATCTTCGACATGTATGGCAA
>JAKQLB010000330.1 GCA_029567375.1 Bacteroidota bacterium
CTGATTGCGCTCTGCGGCAGCCTGATCGAGCGCAGCGTCAAGGGCGGCTTGATCATCGTCGGCGCTCTTAATCTGGGCGGCTCGGTGGAGATGATCGCCAATCCGGTCGCCTTGGCCGAGTTGGCGGTGGACAAAAAAGCCTCGGGCCTGCTCATGCCCATTTCTTCGCGCAAGCAGCTCTTTGATTTGCCGGATGACCTGGCAACAAAAATCAATATCGAGTTCTATGCCGACGCCGGCGATGCGCTGATGAAGGCGGTGATGGAATGAAATTTAACATCGGTGATGCTTCGAATAAAGGTACAAGAAGCAAACCATCCAGAAACTTGTAATATGAGATCTTGTCTTAGAAAGATATGGTACAGGAGAATTGACTAATATGTACTTGATGTATGTAGATGAAAGCGGTGATCCTGGCAATTACATAAGCGAACCGGGACGAATTAATTCTCGCCACTTCATTCTATCTGGGCTTATATTACCTATTTCAGATTGGAACAGATGCCTTGAGCGGCTGAAGAACTTGCGCGCGGCATTGCGAGAGCAGTTTGGACTTTTGGTGAGGACAGAAGTTCATTCAGTTGAATTAATTCGCATTCACCGGATGACAGCTTATTCAAAAATTAGGAAGACCCAGCGACTTAAATTACTAGAAACATATATTTCTGCCTTGCCAAACATTTTTTCTACTGGAAAGATCATCAACATATGCTATGACAAACAAAAAATCAGCCATGAAGGCTTTATCGACTACTCTGATAAAGCTTGGAACCGGCTTTTACAGAGATATGATACTTTTCTAAAACATGAAAATGCTCAGGGAATTGTTATCCCCGATACGACTAATGAAATGCAGATAGCAAAACTCCTGCGAAAAATGAGAGTTTTCAATCCAATCCCATCGCATTTTGGCGGTTCTTATCAAAGACTTACTGACAGCATCGTTGAAGATCCTTTTCTCAGAGAATCCTCTCAATCCTACTTTATCCAATCAGTAGATGTTATAGCACATTGCCTTTATCGCAAGGAATTCCAGAAAACAAGTCTCAGAAAGTATAACGTGCATAAATACTTTAACTATCTGGAGCCGATCTTGTTGAAACAGGCCAGTCTGGAAGATGAATGCGGGATCGTGCGGAAATAAAAAACCCCGGTGAGACACCGGGGATTTTTCGTGGCTGTACTGATTCATATGGAACCAGCCAGTCACAAACAGATTTCTATTTATATGTACATTAAAATTGAATAAAAAGCAATAAAAATTTTCTTCTCTACATAATTTAACAAGAGTGTGCTTATATTTGTTCCATGGTCTGCTAACACAATTCCAGGAAAGGATCACTAGCCATGGCTACACAACGCTACTCTGTTACGCCTCATCCTATCGAAACGCTTCTGACCTGGGTAAAATCCGCTGAAATTGCCGTTCCTGAAATACAACGGCCTTTTGTCTGGGAAGCGACCAAGGTAAGGAATCTCCTCGACTCCCTATACAACGGATTTCCAGTGGGTTATCTCATCACATGGCGCAATCCGACTATTCGGCTCAAAGATGGCTCTCATTCAGCAGGAAAACGCATCCTGATTGACGGTCAGCAACGTATTACCGCATTAATGGCTGCCTTATTGGGGTATGAGGTGTTGACTAAAGATTATGAGGTCGTGCGTATCCGAATAGCTTTTCATCCTTTAGAGGAGAAATTCGAGGTAAATAATCCGGCTATCCAAAAGGACCATGCCTGGCTCCCGGATATTGCAGACCTTTTCTCCCCTAATGCGAAACTGCTGCAAATAACAAAAAAATATGCAGCATCGAACCCAGGTGTTGATGAAGACGCACTGTTTGCAACCCTGGAAAGATTACGCAAAATTGTAAATAACCATGTGGGTGTGATCGAATTATCCGAGGACTTGGATATTGAAACAGTAACTGAAATCTTTATCCGTGTTAATTCAGCAGGAGCAGCATTATCACAAGCCGATTTTGCCATGTCTAAAATTGCCGCTAACGAGAGTTTTGGTGGCAACCAGCTTCGAAAAGCCATCGACTACTTTTGTCATTTGGCTATTGCTCCTGAATTCTTTAATCTGATTGCCAAGCATGATGCCGAATTTACAAAATCTGACTTTTTCCAAAAGATGGTGTGGTTGAAGGATGTAAACGACGATATATATGATCCTTCATACACCGATATGCTCAGAGTAGCATTCACTTCAGAATTTGGACGTGGCAAACTGCAAGATCTCGTAGCTCTTCTCTCTGGTCGTAATTTTCTTACAAAACAGTTTGAGGAGGCAATTGCCGAAGAGTCTTTCGCTCGATTAAAAAAGGGCATCCTCTCATACATGAATAAAACCCATTTTGATCGACTAGCAATGATATTGCGGTCTGCGGGTTTTATCAGCAGTTCCCTGATAGGCGGTCAAAATTCTGTCAATTTTGCATATATTGTCTATTTACGCGGCCGAATGGAAGGTATTAAAGCAGCAGATTTGGAGAGACTGGTTAGTCGATGGTATGTGATGTCGCTTTTACGGCAGCGTTATTCAGGTAATCCGGAAACCCAGTTCGACTATGATATTCGTCAAATTGAAGCACAGGGTTTGCAAAGTTACTTGGAGGCTGTCATTGCAGCCGAGTTGTCCGACAGCTTTTGGAAGACACTTCTCCCCCAACAAATGGATACTTCATCGTCAATGAGCCCTTATTTTACTGTATATCAAGCTTCACAAGTCAAATCAAATGACTTGGGCTTCCTATCTCATGCGATTACTGTTCGTGATCTATTGCTCAATAGAAGCGATGTCCATCACATCTATCCACGAAATTATCTCAAACAGCAAGGATTTGGACGCGGACGATATAACCAGATTGCCAACTTTGTACTAGCCCAGAGCGAGATCAACATCGCAATCGGGGATCGCGCTCCAGAGGTATATTTCAAAGAACTGGCTATCCAATGCAAGGGCGGCACTCTGAAATATGGGGGCATCACCAATCTGAAAGAAATGCGCAACAATCTTCTTGCGCATGCCATCCCCGAGAGTTTGCTCGATGGGAATATACCCGAGTACAATGATTTCCTTGAAAATCGCCGCAAGCTTATGGCAGGGAAAATCAGAAGCTATTTTGAAAGTCTGTAAACAAACCCAGTTTTTGTTGATGGCTGGAACAAATTATTGTAAGCCTTTAGTTAAAGGAAATATATAGATAATGTATAATCCCCATCGCGCCCTCACACTCTTGCGGCTTGGCACAAGCAATCCTGACGCCAGCTTTCGTGAAGGCCAGGAGGAAGCCATCCGGCATGTTTATGAAGGCCGCGGGCGGCTGCTCATCGTCCAGAAAACCGGCTGGGGGAAAAGCTTTGTCTACTTCATTGCTGCCAAGATGCTGCGCGAGGCAGGAATGGGACCAGCATTGCTAATTTCCCCTCTATTAGCATTAATGCGCAATCAAATTATCGCTGCCGAGCGCATGGGCGTCAGGGCCAAGACAATCAATTCTGATAATGAAACTGAATGGGATGGGATTGAGTCTGCCATCAGACGGGATGACATCGACATCCTGCTAATATCACCTGAAAGACTGGCAAATACACGATTCCAGGAGAGGGTCCTGACTGGCATCGCCGGACACCTCAGCTTGCTGGTGATCGATGAAGCCCACTGCGTCTCGGATTGGGGCCATGATTTTCGGCCGCATTATCGATTGATCGAACGAATCCTAAGGACTCTGCCACAGAATCTTCGCCTGCTCGCGACAACGGCTACGGCTAATAGTCGGGTGCTGAATGATCTGCACGATGTGCTTGGACCAAATTTGCTCCTCTCGCGGGGCGACTTGAACAGGCCTTCGTTGGCTTTGCAGACCATTCAGTTGCCCGGTCAGGCCGAGCGACTAGCCTGGCTCGCTGAACAAGTGCAGAATCTCCCAGGCCATGGCATTATCTACACCCTGACTGTTCGTGATGCCGTTCAGGTTGCAGAGTGGTTAAAATCGTGTGGTATGAATGTCGCGGCCTATACCAGTGAATCCGAAGAGAGGGAAAAGCTCGAACAATCCTTGCTTGACAACAGCGTCAAGGCACTTGTGGCAACTACTGCTCTAGGCATGGGTTTCGACAAGCCGGATTTGGCATTTGTCATTCACTATCAAGCACCGGGATCTGTGGTAGCCTATTACCAGCAGGTAGGGCGTGCCGGACGTGCACTGCCTGCTGCTTATGGGGTTTTGCTGAGTGGAACTGAAGATACGCAAATAATCGATTTTTTCATCGAAAGCGCCTTCCCATCGCGCGCAGAAGCACGTGAGGTTCTGGAAGCGCTTGAAGGATCACCTCAGGGTCTTTCGGTG
>JAKQLB010000359.1 GCA_029567375.1 Bacteroidota bacterium
AGACCGGACTGAGTAACACATTTTAACTTTTATACACAATGAAACAGATTGAACTCAAAGGTGAGCTCAGAACCACCGGCAAAAAAGCAGATGTCAAAAGCATCCGCAGAGCAGAAAGAGTACCCTGCGTACTTTATGGACAGGGAGTAGAGAATACATCCTTCTCAGTTGATGCTCAGGATCTGAAGGCGATCACCCACACTCCCTATTCCTACATTATCAATCTCAACATCGACGGAAAAAAGCAACTCGCGAAATTCCATGCAGTACAGTACCATCCCGTTACTGACAAGGCTCTTCACGTTGACTTCCTCGCCATTTCAGCTGATAAACCGGTAACCATAGATGTTCCCATTGTAATCACAGGTAGCTCTGAAGGTGTAAAAATGGGTGGTAAGCTTATGGTACACTCACGCAAACTCAGCGTTCGCGGCTTAATAAACGAGCTTCCAGATGAGCTTAAAGTGGATGTAACACATCTCCAGCTCGGAAAGCAGATTTATGCAGGAAACCTCTCATTCGACAAAGTTCAGATCGTTTCTCCGAAGAACACTCTTATCTGTGCTGTCAGGTTGACACGTTCAGCTATTGCAGCAGCAGCTGCCAAGGAAGAATAGTCTATGATATAGTCTATGAAGTATCTAGTTGTCGGATTGGGCAATATCGGTGCAGAATATGCCGGAACCCGCCACAATATAGGTTTTATGGTATTGGATGCCTGGGCTCAGGCGTCCAATGCCGTATTTACGGTAGACCGCTATGGCTCGGTCACCGAAATATCATTCAAAGGCAGGAAATTCATACTGCTAAAGCCCTCCACATATGTAAATCTAAGCGGCAAGGCTGTCAATTACTGGCTCCAAAAGAATAAATTGACCAAAGAGAATCTCATAGTAGTGGTGGACGATCTTGCATTGCCTTTTGGCACACTGCGCATGAGGAAAAAGGGCAGTGACGGTGGTCACAATGGTTTGAAAAACATCGATTACACGTTGGCATCCAACGATTATGCCAGATTGCGAATAGGTATTGGCAACGGTGGTTTCGCCGAAGGCGGTCAGGTGGATTTCGTACTTGGAGAGTTTATTCTTGAGGAGAAACGCCAATTGCAAACCGTGCTTGATGCAGCAATTAATGCCATCAAATGTTATGGCACGGAGGGCATCGATCAGGCGATGACTCTCTTCAATCACCCATTATCATCATCTACAAAGAAGGAAGAATAGAGCTCGTCCATCTGACGACGTTCCTTCTTGGTGGGTCTTCCTGCTCCTCTGTCTCTCTTTATGAAAAATGTCTCCGTAGGCGCTCTGAGTTTATCCAGTTCGCTCTGGGGAGTGAGGTTTTGAGCATACTTTTCAACCTCCCTCGCCCCCTGACGTTTATCCAGCGGGCTGAGAACCTTATATGTATAGTGAACCGAACCTTTACGTACGGATATGGTGTCGCCTGTTTTAACCTCTTTAGAAGGCTTGGCCTCGTTACCATTGACTGTCACTCTGCCGCCTCGGCAAGCATCGGTCGCATCGGCACGGGTCTTGAAGACTCTGATGGCCCAAAGATATTTATCTATGCGTGTGGCATCCATGATATCAATTTTTATGGTTATGTCCGCAGTGCTCCTCTTCCTCCCCGTCACAATCATCATCACCGCAATCTTCGCTGACATTTTCGTCAATATAGTCATCTGTCTCTTCAGCAGGGCTGAGCCAGACCTCCAGCAACAATGTATTCTTTTCTAGAGGAACTATGAAGAAATCGTCCAGAGAGGCCGGAATTAGAATTGTCTCTCCCCTCGAGATGTCGTATGAGACTTTTTTTCCACCTTCAATTACCTGGAATGATGCCGAACCCTGCGTACATATGTAGATGATAAAGCTTTCAAAATGTTCTGTATAGATATGCAGGGTATCCTTCAGGTCAAGTGCTGTGATTATAAAATTATCACTCTCACACAATGGCCCGTGAGTGGTATCTGTTGGTATTACCAGCGATGAAGGAGTTGAGGCGGAATAGTCTATACAATCAATCGCCTCTTCCAGATGCATTTCCCTGGCAGTATTGGAGTCGAACTCACGTTCCCAATCATAGAGACGGAACGTAATGTCCGAGGGTTGTTGAATTTCCACCAGTCTGACACCACCTGAGGCCGAATGAACGGTGCCCGGCTTAATATGGAAGTTGTCGCCCTTACGGGGACGAATCTCGTTGAGCAGTTGAACCACTGTACCGTCTTTACACCTATCGTAAAATTCCGTAGCAGTAACCTTTCTTTTGAATCCGAGATAGATTCGTGCATTCTCATCTGCGTCGAGGACATGCCAAAACTCCTCTTTGCCATAGTTATCATAGCGCTCAAGGGCAATTTCGTCGTCGGGATGAACCTGCACGGAAATATTTGTACTAATATCAAGTAATTTGACAAGTACGGGGAACTGGAGATTGTACATTTCAAATACCTTATCTCCTACAAGATCGCCGAGATAGGTTTCGAGGATATCAAAGAGAGAATTTCCCTCAAGGAAGCCCTCGCTAACCACGGAACTGTCATCGCCCAGGTCAACTATTTCCCAGGACTCCCCGATATGAGAGGGATCGATTTCCTCTTCAGGATCGTAATATTTGGAATATTCCTTGACCAGGCGGCTGCCGCCCCAGATTTTAGTTTTGAGAATCGGCTGGAATTTCAGCGGATAGAGTTTTTTTGTCATCTGTAAAGTTGAGTTTCTTTTGAAACAATATAATGATTAAGGCAAAAAGAATCAGCACAACAACATATAACAATGCGTACCAGGCAGTGGGAAGAACCTCCGAAAGTTCCGTGTCAATGGGAATATCCGGAAAAAGTCTGGCCAGAAGTATAGCTGAGAAATTATTGACAAAATGGAGAAAAATGACCAGCCAAATAGAACGACTCTTCCAATAAACCCAACCAAAAAATGCTCCCAGAGCAAAAGCCGGTATCGCCTGCCATGGGTTGAGATGTATCAACGCAAACAGAAATGCAGACCATAGAATTGCTTTAGTTGGAGAAAGATGCTCCAGCATACCTCTAAGCATCATTCCTCTACAGAGAAACTCCTCACAAAGTGGCGCAAGAACAGTTGTGGCGATAAGAGAATCCACCAAAGAAGAACCGCTTAAAAACTTCTCGAATATCATTCTTATACTGTCCGGCATAGGAATGAGGTTAGTTAAAGGCTCAATAAGTACCGAAATGCAAAGTGTGGCAAGGCCGGCAAGGAGGAAAACCAACAATGGGTGCAAAGAACCAAATGAGGGAAAATTTATTTTTAATGGCACAGCCATCCCTGTAACCTCATATCTTTGATGTTCCATCATCGCCTTGAAATAGATAAAAACGAAAACGGGAATCATCGTACACAAGTACATCACAGAAGTCGATCCCCAGAAAACCGAGTCACCGGCAAGCAACTTCGGAGTAGCGCCGAAAATCGTTCCAAACACAACAAAAATAAGTACTAAAAGCCAGCTCTGCCTCAAGGAAGGAGCATAATAACGCAGGTTCCGGAGTGTCTGTGTCATCTCTTTTTTATTTCAAAATTAGTATTATTTGACTACTTTTGCAAAAAAAGAAACAGCAATGAGATTGTGGAATAATTTCCTGGAATTCAGACAAAGGGTCTTGTCTTACAAGGTGTGGAGAATAGTCTTCAGCAAGTACACCATAGTTACCCTTATTTTCCTACTTTACTTGCTGTTGGATACTAATAACTTAGCACAATGGTTCAAGACCGGATCAACCCTCCGTTCCCAGGAGCGCCAGATCAAATCCTACCGTGAAGAAATAAAACAGACTGAAGAGCAACTAACTACTCTCCAGTCAAAGAAAGATTCCATTGAGAGTTTCGCCCGCGAAAAATACTACTTTCTGGAAGAAGGCGAAACCGTTTATATCGTAGAATAATCCCTGTTGATATCAGATCTCGGGTATTTCGTCATTGTCCTCCTCATCCAGACGATCTTCCCAAAGATATTTTCTAGTCTCCCTGACGATCACACCCGAAAGCAGCAAGACTGAAACCAGGTTGGGTATGGCCATAAAGGCATTTGTGATATCTGAGATGTTCCAAACAAGATTAAGAGACATCACTGCACCAATATAGACTCCCACAATCCACACAAACCTATAGACCCATATCACAATGCGTGATAACTTGAAATTGTGACCGCATAGGTATTCTATAGCCCTCTCGCCATAATAGGCCCATCCGAGTATGGTGGAATATGCAAATGTAAAAATGCCAAACGCAAGTATGAAAGGACCCACAACGGGTATTTTGCTAAAAGCGGCCTGGGTCAGAGCAGCACCCTGTGTATGGTCGATATCGGGATAGGCGATAATACTGCTCACAAGCACAAGACCTGTGATGAAACATATTACCACTGTGTCCCAAAAAGTACCGCTAGAGGAAACGAGAGCCTGACGCACGGGATTGCGGGTCTTCGCGGCAGCAGCTACGATGGGGGCAGAACCCAGACCGGACTCGTTGGAGAAGAGTCCGCGGGCGATACCGTAACGGCAAGCCATCAACACTGTTGTGCCTACAAATCCGCCTCCGGCTGCACGGGCAGTAAAGGCAGACTTAAAGATAAGTGAGAGTGATTCACCTAGATAACTCCAGTTAAAGGCGAGAATTACAAAACATCCCAGCACATATACAATGGCCATAAAAGGGACAAGGGCAGAACAAACGTTAGCTATACCCTTGACTCCGAAAACAATAACCAGCATCACCAAAATTGCCAGAACTACTGCTACCAACTTTGCATTAATGTTGAAAGTTTCACCGAGA
>JAKQLB010000129.1 GCA_029567375.1 Bacteroidota bacterium
CAAAAAAGAAGACCCAATGGATTTTACAAAGGAACAGCTTTCTGAAGCATTTGTCAAGCATTTGGACCGTGAAAAAGGCTTGCAGGATTTGATGGAACTGATGATCGAGAGTATGATGATGGCCGAGCGCCGTGAGTTTCTTAGCGAAAGTGAAGGGAACAAGGGCAACGGTTTTCGCCGTGGCCGCAGTTACGGCCAGGGAAGAGTACTTGAGTTCAGGGTACCTCGTGACCGGTACGGCAACTTTCATCCTACCATCCTGGCTCTTCTGCGAGATCAGGAAGAAGAGTGTGAGCTGCTGGCAAGCAGCCTGTATTGCAAGGGACTTACGCAGTCTCAGGTAGGAGAAGTATTTGGAGAAGTATACGGCAAGCAGTACAGCAAAGCGAGTATTAGCCGTATGATTGAGTATCTGCGAGGTGATGTTCAGCAGTGGCTCTCGCGTAGCCTGGAGGCCTATTATCCTATTGTTTTTGTTGATGCCATTCATGTCAAAGTCCACCGCAAGCGTAGCGTTGAGAATGAGGCTTTCTACGTTGTCATGGGCGTCAAGGAAGACAAGAGCAGGGAGGTACTTGGCATATTCAACCGTCCCAGTGAGAGCGCAACCGGATGGGGTGAGATGTTTATGGCATTGAGGCAAAGAGGGGTAGAAAATATAGGTCTGCTTGTTGCCGATGGTATAAGATATCTTGAAGATTCTTTGACGGAGATCTTCCCGGGGACCCCTCTCCAGAAGTGTGTTACACACCTCAAGCGTAATATGCTCGCCAAGGTTCGTCACGGAGATAAAGGAGAACTTGCAGAAGACCTCAGAGAGGTATTCCACACGGGAGATCCTCACTACACCCCTGAGCAGGGATGGGAAGCCTGGCAGGCGCTCTGCAGCAAATGGGGAGAAGATTACCGTAGCATCAAGCGACTGGGTAATGACCCCTTTTACAGGTATTACTTCACGTATTTGAACTATCATCCGAGGATTCAGAGTATGATCTATACGACTAACTGGATCGAGCGGCTACAGAGAGACTTCAGAAGAGTTTTGCGCATGCGTGGAGCTATGCCTACGGAAGAGTCTGTTATCGTTCTCATGGCAAAAACAGCCATGGATAAAAAGGCATATTTCAGAGCATTACCTGGGATTGAAAGGGACAAAGTATTATTCCCTGATGACTCGGGCAATTTTCTGGATTTACTCAACAATTAGTTGGATTGTTTTCGTAATCCAGAAAATTGAGTTGAAAAGTGTAATTTTAAGATGTAAAACTTCGATGAAGACCTGCTACCCCAGACACACTGATTGGAACACTACCCCTATGTTGTTAACTAACTAATATTTTGCCTAATTATATATTTATTTATTCATTCTCATCCTAAACTATCACACCATCCTATACCATATTATTGACCTTAACCTTTCCTGTGAAGCGACCTTGACAAGTTATAACCTACAGCATATCAACCCTATATGTGTGTATTGCAGGTTGTTTTTCGATGCAAGTTACTGCAGTTCAGGGTCGCATTTAAAACCAAGTTTGGGTCGGATAAAAGCATTATTTAGAATATGCTTAATATATTGTATATCTGTTACTTATAGTATTTATATAAAATACTACTTTATTTAGTATGACCAATCTTCATGAGCAAGAGGGAATTGGTTTAGTTCCTGTTTATGATTCCGCCAAAGAGGCATGAATTTATCCATGTACGCAACAAATCGCTCCGTATGGTTGCGCTCC
Source organism: Bacteroidota bacterium (assembly GCA_029567375.1). Taxonomy (GTDB): domain Bacteria; phylum Bacteroidota; class Bacteroidia; order Bacteroidales; family UBA932; genus Cacconaster. The sequence continues at coordinate 1,740 of JAKQLB010000129.1, forward strand.
AGAAAGTGAACCATTTCATGTACGATAATATACTCCAGACAATGCTCCGGCTTTTTTGCAAGTTCAAGATTTAACCAGATACGCCTCGCTTCCCGATTGCACGTCCCCCACTTGGTTTTCATTTTCTTCACTTCCCACTCGGCAACCTCAACGCCAACAATCTTTTGCCACTTTTCAACCAGTGCAGGAATTTTTTCTTTCAGGGTTTTCCTATACCAGTTTGTCAGAACATTTTCACGCTGTTCCTGCGTATAGTCTGATTTTACGAGAAGTTCGATGTATTTCTTATTTCTTATTGAAACTTTCGGATTTCCGGTGTGATGAACAACATTCAGGATATAACGCTGACCGTTGAAGTAATGACTCTCCCCTGATATATACTTTCTTTCCGGCTGTCGCTGCTGGTTCTCGTATTTTGCCTGATTCTTTTTAATCCACGACATTTTTGAAATATCGAACAATCTGACCGCTTCATCGTCAA
>JAKQLB010000133.1 GCA_029567375.1 Bacteroidota bacterium
ATGTTGCGCCTTCGTCGTCTGAATAGGCAATCATGCCCTGTGCGCCAGCGGGGGCTTCCATACCAACGATAATGCGTCGTACGGTTGGTGAAACATCGACAATCGCAGATGACATAATGCTCATACCAGCAGCAAATGGATTAGCCACTGCGTCAGTCCATAATGCGCCATAGTTTTCGGTAATCTGTGGCGTGCCAACAGCAGGGCCTGCGGCGCTATCAGATGCAGTCCATGCGATTTCTCCAGGACTGACAGGATCACCACAGCCAGCGCCCGCACAAACGGCAAGAGAAACAGCATCAACATCATTTACGGAGTCTGTATCTGCTGTGGTAAGGCGAGTAATATCCAACAAGACCATCATTTGCACATCGGGGTCGAAGGCAAAGTCCACACTAACTTCCGAAGCTCCGTCATCAGAATAGTGTGCAAGATTTGAATAGCTCATACTCTCAATGTCCGCATGAACTAATGGCCAAACCCTGTCTGCGTTTTTGAGGTCTGATTTGATACCGCAAGCTGTCTGTGCGATATACAGCGTCGGGCTACAGCGTAATTGCTCAAGCTTGTTGGCTGTGCGTTCCAGAAGCGATGAAACGGTAATAGTACCATTGTCTGGCGCTTCCATTGAACTGCCACGCTTTACGAACTTTCCAGTCCGTGCAGAGTAGCAAAATATAGGGGTGCTGGCTGACTTCGGCAGAGAAAGATCATCTGCGTATGCACAATCGCCAAGATAGTACCAGGCAGTACCTGGGCCGTCTGGGGCAATAAAAACAGCACCGTTGAGTTGGGTTAAAACATCACTCATGTAAACCTCCTAATTTTCGTAGTTTCGTGCTGCCGTGAGTAGAGCAGCCATGTCTACCGCATAAATTGATTGTAAAATACCTGGTAACTCTCTTGAGTGTTTTTGTAAATCCTCTGCCGTCCAGATATTTTTATCATATAACTTATCTTCAAGGTCTTGGGCTGAAGCCTTTAGTTTTACAACATCTGCGAATGGTATTCCATACGGCTTTGCCTTTGCCAAAACCTTTTCATCAACCTTGTCGGTTTCAACTTTAGACAGAGGAATATAACCTCTTTTTCTGCGCTTGTTTTCTATCCATTGTACAAGTGCTACGTCTTTTGTTACCTTGATAACATCTATTGCTAATTTCTTTGTTCTTACTTCCTCTTCCATATCACCTCCGTAATTCTGCGAAAAGTTGCTTAGTGATAATTGGCTCGATCTCTTCGTAAATCATTCTTGTAAACTCTCTTGGCTTTATGCCTGGATGACTAACATGACGGAAAAAGTACATTCCGTTTTCGTGTGTATTGACACCCCAGCTTCCCACTATGCGTGGCTCAGTTCGTGGCTCATGTGCGCCAGGAAAGCCAGCCCACGGGAAAGCTAACGGATAATCACCTCTTGGATATATGTCATGTGGTTTTGTCCCGTTATGAACATACCCGTAAATCTCATCTTCTGTGTAATATTTGTATCGCATACCATTAGATTCCATCTTTTTCTCAAAGATAAACTTAGGCTTATGTTCCCATGTTGCGTAGGTTTCAGCATAAAGAGATTTTATTCTATCGTAGGATTTGTCAAGGTGTTTTTCAACAGCCTTATTAATCCTCTCTGGACTTAATCTCTCCTTAAAATTAGGTGGTAATGTTACCCTTGTCCTAAGCATCAAACATCCTTACGCCATCATAAATTTCGTTTACAAAGTATTCTCTGTCTCTTGCATCAACATACTGCTCTCTTTTGTCCTTAGTAAATCTATATTTCGCAATATTAGTCTTTACAATGTATTCTTCAAGCCATCCGTTGTATCTTACAAGCAATAATCCCTTTTCGCCAAAAGTGATAACAGGTTTTTGCGACGCAACAACCCTTATTTTGTTACCGCCTCAAGCCATTTTATCCTTCTCTCTGTATGCGCCTCAATATAATATCTGGCGCACTAAATACGGTAAGATTTTGTTCAGCAGTTCCATAAGCAGGTTGCATTGATCCCATATATCCATCGCAAAGTTCGATCTCACCGTTTATTATTCTACGAAGGTTTTCGTTTACAAAGTCTGTATAAGCCTGTCGTTGTTCTTCGCTTATTCTGGCACATGGACAGTTGTGGAGGCGTGCTGCGTCTATAATATTAAGTTTCTTTAGAAAATCTAAAGCATAAGTTGATAATGTGCAATCACAAGCCCCAACCGCCGCCATCGCCATATGAATATCAGACGCTGCTATGTCAAGATAGCCATTGATTTTAGCCATAAGGCTCAAATCTTCGACACTGCCACTACACAGCAGGTCTATATAGTCTTCTGCGTTGGCAAATCTGCCTGTACAGTTCATTTAATCCTCTTTGGCATAAACTCTTCCATTTTCAGATACAGGGCGTATGAAATGTCCTTTGTTTTTACGGGAACATCTTTCATAATGGCAA
>JAKQLB010000017.1 GCA_029567375.1 Bacteroidota bacterium
TTTCAGCCAGGCCTCCTGATAGAGACGACCGATGGAGAGGAAGAGGGCCAGGAAGAACATCCCGAACATGAAGTTGGGGGCCGTCCCGAAGTACTGGTCGATCTTGAAGCCGAGGTAGAAGAAGAGGAGGGAGGCGATAGCGATGACGAATCCGTAGGCGCTCACGATCATCACGGGGTTGTATTTGTGGTAAAGAGCCTTCTTGGTTTGTTGCAGTGCCGACATCGTCCTGTCCTCCTTTCTAAAGATTGCTGATCCCGTCTATTAGCCGACCATGTTCTTGATGCCTTCGATCACCGGATTGGTGAAGAGGGCGATCAGGACCGTGTAGAGGGCGAAAACACCGGCGACCTCTCCCGTGTACATCTTCTCATACTTGTGTTTCAGGCTGATGATCACCATACCGCCCACGATCAGGCATCCAAGCTGGAAGTAAGGGAAGTTGCCGACACCCGCCGCCGCATACTCGGCCAGGGCGAAAGTTCCGGTGCAAAGAACAACAACGATTGCCGCTACCAGGGTTCCTAAGGTCTTTTTCATTTTCTGTGTCCTCCATTTATTTTTATTTTTTGATTGCGTCTGTTTGACTTTAGATATTGCGGGAAGCGTGCCAACTGATTTGAAGTGAGACGTTGGTCTGTTTATGTGTATGATAATTTTGCGTATTATTGGAAAGCAGCGCGATCTGGATAGGCAATTAGGGGGATGTTTAAGGAGGATCTTTCAAAGAATCTTTAAATGGATTGAATGGAATGATTGAAAAGCTGCTTCATAAAGGCATCAGGCTTAATGTGTCCAGACCTATATTTGATTTGACAGTCATTGTAAAAACAGGTCCTGCCTTGCCTATCAATTTCATCTGCAAGTCGTTACTCTTGATATCCATGTCGGTGCATTGAATACAGATCGTACTGTACAATATGCGAATCATAGATTTTGCCGATGGAGACGCCTGCCGCTTCTTCCTGAAAGCAGTAAAACGTCAATCTCGACTCATATGCAAGATTACAAACGTTAATATTTAGTTGAACTACTTTGGCACCGCTTGATAGCCATGCGGCAAACGGAGAAAACAAATCTCAACCTTTGTATTGGAGGAAACCCGACTACATGGTTTAAATCTCATGCAGGCACTATTCACCGATGGAATTCATTACCCGAATTAGTGTCCTTCATGGTAAGGGAAATACCATGAATATTCTTCTCACCTTTGCTGGTGTTCGCGATCCCTTCAATGCCGAGATGGTCCAAGGCAGTTATACTGACGGCCCTGTACTCTCGCTTCTGAAAGAACGTTCCTTCGCAACGATCCACATTTTTACAACACCCAATACCCTTGTTAATGCCCGTTCTCTGCAAACTGAAATCGGAAAGCAATGGCCTGAAGTCCCCACGCATGTTGTATTCATCGATATCCCCGATCCTACGGATTATGAAGCCCTCTACCTCCACATGTTCCGCCACTGCCGGGAGATCATGGCAGAACATGCGACGGCGCAGCCCCGCTACTTTATCGCCACACCTTCCGGGACCCCGCAGATGCAGACGATCTGGTTTCTTTTAGCCCAATCGGGGGCCGTCCCGGCAACACTCTTGAAGATCACCCCGCCCCGGTTTTTGCGCCCCCAACAGCCGGCGGTCTCCGAAATCCGCCTCTCCCTGGAGTCCTTCCCCAGCCTTCCCTGGCCGTCGGAACAGGACCTCGATATGGCGTCCCTTTTGCTCCGCAAAGAGAAGCTGGAGGCGGAACGGGGAGAGATACTGAGGGAATATGGCGACCTGCGCATGATTGGCAAAAGCCCGGCCCTGACGACGATGCTCGATACGATTCAGGCCGTCAGCCAGTACGATGCCGCCGTCCTGATCCAGGGAGAAACGGGGACGGGGAAGGAAATCGCCGCCCGGGCAATCCACTTCAACAGCCCCCGGAAAATGGAACCTTTCATAGTTATAAATTGCGCCGCCATCCCGGAGAGCCTCGTGGAGAGTGAGCTCTTCGGTCACGAGAAGGGGGCCTTCACCGGGGCGATCCAGCAGAAAAAGGGCAAATTCGAATTGGCCAGCGGGGGAAGCATCTTCCTCGATGAAATCGGCGATATGCCCCTGCCTGCACAGGCCAAGATCCTCAGGACCATCCAGGATGGTGGAATCACCCGCGTCGGTGGGGTCATGGCGATTCAGACCGATGTCCGCGTCCTGGCGGCGACGAACCGCAATCTCGCCGCCCTGATCGGCGACAATAAATTCCGGGAAGATCTCTATTATCGCCTCAAGGTCATCGATATTTGTCTGCCAGCTCTCCGGGAGCGTCAGGAAGACATCCCCCTGCTGGTCGATCATTTCCTGTCTCGCCATAACCATCGCTGGCGGCAGCAGAAACAGCTCAGCCGCGAGGCCATGCACCGCATCGTCTCTTATTTCTGGCCGGGAAATATCCGGGAATTGGAGAACGCCATTGAAAGGTCCTTCATTCTTGCCAAGGGAAGCGTCATCCGGGTGGAAGACCTGCCACCGGAACTCAGCGCCCCGGCTTCCTTGCCGAATTCCAGGCAGGATTCGATGAAAGGATCGGACGTCAGGCAATCAATATCAATGAACCAAGCAGAATCTCTGCATGCTTCCGCAACTCCGGGACCATTATCAGTGCTGTCGCCGCCATCTGTGGCAATTCCTCCCGACGGCATGGACTTGACACAGCGACTCCACGAACTGGAAAAGACCTACTTCGCCACGGCCATCTGTCAGGCTGATGGCAACCGGGAAGCGGCGGCCAAGCTCCTGGGGATCCAGCCCCACACCTTCCGCAAGCGGGCTAAAGAGAAATTTGGTTTGTGAGCTTGGAAAAATTGGTTGAAATCCTTTCGTGATTATGTAAAATCAAATAATCATATTTTGCAGGAGAGCGAGGCCATGATCAAGACTATCAGTGCTACGGATGCCGTAAGAAGCTTTTCAGATTTACTCAATGCCATCAAATACAAGGGAGAGTCCTTCACAATCCTGCGGGGGGGGAAACCGGCGGCAACGATAGGACCGGCCGAAAAACCTTTTGGCGGGCGAACATTAAAGGAACTCAGCGCCTACCTCGCAACCTTGCCGGCTATTGAAGAAAAGGATGCCTTTGCCGCCGACCTGGAAGATATTATCCGCAATCAGCCTGCCTTGCCGGAGACATCGTCATGGGCGTAATCTTCGATACCAGTGAAATAATCACCCTGGAACGCAATCGTCAGGAGATCGAAGAAATTATTCGTGGCCGCGAGGATGAGCCGTTCGGCATCAGCGTGGTCACTGTTGCCGAACTGTTGCATGGCGTCGAGCGCGCGGACACGGAGGTAAGGAAAATGAATCGCCAGGCGTTCGTGGAAAAGGTCATGGAATTCTTTCCCACCTTCCCTTTCGATATGGCCGTGGCCCGCATCTACGCCCGTATCTGGGCATCCCTGGCCAAGAGAAATCTTCTGGTCGGCGCCCATGATCTCATCATCGCCGCCACGGCGATTTCTCTCAATTATACCGTCATAACGTCAAACATCAGGGATTACGGGAAGATAGAAGGGTTGAAAGTGGAACGGCGATGATTATCCATATTCCCTGATTTAACTTTTTTGTGAAGATGCTTTCAGGATTGCGTATTCCGCCGCTTCCGCCACGCGCTTCCCGAGGACGACGATACCGTAACTATTGTTACGAACAGGCAGCATAAAAGGTAATAAATATTACTTCAAAGGTAACGTAGATTACTATTAGCTGGATGGCGCAAAATGGCCATAAATTATTCTCCTATTATATTATATATTTACGTTTGTTTCACGATGCTGGCACGATCCCTGCTAAATAAAAAGTCAACATCGTCAACATAAACAAGAACCCGAATCAACAGGAGCCTCCCATGATCACAGAAATCGGCATTGAAAATTTCAAGGCGTTTGCAAAAACAGCCCGGATACCACTAAAACCGATCACGCTGCTCTTTGGACCGAATTCCTCCGGCAAAAGCTCTCTTATTCAAGCTATTTTAATGTTGAGACAAACCATAGAAGAATCAATGAGTGATGAACAGACCTTGCTGCCCAAGGGGAAGCTTGTTGATTTGGGCAATTTCTCTGAATTCATCCACAATCATAATGAATCTCTCTCTTTTTCACTGACTTTTAAGATATCCCCCCCGATTGGTCTATACGATGCCATTCCCACTGAGGATTATATATCGCAAACAAAGGGAGGGAGCGACAGACTGAATAACCTTTGTGACAGCATTGAATCTCTGCCGCTAGGAATCAAAATTACGTTTTCTTTCGAGAATACCAAAGGAATCCACGTGACCCAGGTCGATCTGCTTGTTGGAGAAGATCCAACGTCGATCATTACCTATGTCAACGAACCACCGGAAAGTATGGAGAGTCTTCCAGATGATGCCGATGAAAAAGCTAAAAAACTAAGAGAGAGCCAATGGCGTATTTATAGAACATCCCCTAAACGTTATATGAAGTTTAAAAAAATCGAAGATCATGAATACTGGAAAAAATACTTTAAACATATCAAAGAAGATGAATGGTGGAGGCAATGGAAAGATGAATTCGATCTACTGAGTGAAGAGTACCCTGAAATTGATTGGAATAGTACATCTACGTTGACGAAAGAAGAAAAGATCTTAGCCCGTAAAATGGTAAAAGAGCGGCAAATAAGGTTCCTTAAATGCCTGATGAAGACAACAAGAGTCTTATTTGCCAATGATTATCTGGTGTTATCCAAATTTATGCCTGTTGGATTAAACGGATACGATCCCCAATATCTGACAAGCTGTGATTTTGACCTCCCGGATCAGGATAATATTTCTGTGCTGATTTTGGCTTCGTCATACAGGGTCAAAGAGTATCTTTTAAATTGCATACACTTAGGCCCCGTTCGGCAGAATCCAGAAAGGAAATTTTTCTTCAGCGGAATTATCTCGGCATATGTTGGGGAGCATGGCCAATATACGAATGAAATTTTAGTTACCAATCCTGACTTGGTTAAAAAGGTAAACAAGCAACTGTCAAGCCTCAATCTTGGTTATCAAGTCAAGATCGTGCAACTCGCGAGTGATTCATCGGATGTAAAAATCTCTACCATACGATTGGTAAATGACTCCGGAATCGATCTCGCGGTAACTGATGTGGGTTACGGGATAAGTCAGGTTTTGCCAATTATAGCACAGAGCATGCTGGCCGAAGGGAAAACGATTTTTATTGAGCAACCCGAACTTCATCTTCATCCAGCTCAACAGGCGGAACTGGGCAGTTTCTTTGCATATTGCATCCGGCCCGAAAACACCAAGGACGCTAATAACACAGATGGCGCAGAGAAGCCATTGCCTAACAGATTCATTATCGAAACGCATAGTGAAAATATAATTTTACGTTTGCAAAAACTCATTCGTAAAGGTGAGTTGAAAAAGGAAGATTTGGCGGTCATATATTTCGATAAAACGGCCAAAGGTACGGAGGCAAAAGAGCTACGTCTGAATGATGATGGCGAATTTATCGATCCCTGGCCGCATGGGTTCTTCGAGGAATCCTTTAAAGAGATGTTTGGAGATTGAGATGGTCTTTTATGTCTATATGAGTCCGGACGTGATTCTGGATGCCAAAAATGGCGGACCTTACGCAATACAGAACCTAATTGGCATTCTTCTTGGTTTTTGCCAAAACTGCTGTCTCTTTGAATTTAAAGATAACAGATGGGAGAAAGCAGTATATAGCAATGCTGACCAATTGCCGCCGAGCAACGCAAGAAAAAAAATTATGGTGTTATTGGGGGAGCTCAAAAAACAAGGACGTTTCATACGTCACCTTATTCCTAATCATGTCATACAAAGCATCAACATAGCAGATGTTTATGCACAGGCTGAAAAAGTACTCTTGGATTTTCTGCTTGCGGGTGAAAATGAAATAGCTCATGTTTCAGGGAGGGTAGAAACCGGAGCCTTGGACAATTATAATGAATCGGGCTTTGAATCGAAACGGTCAAATCTGGCCAGCAATGGGCGATTATTCCAGGATAGTGAATTAGATCAAACCGACTTTTTAAAAGAAGTATTTAAAAAAGTATTCATGCATACAAAACGGATCGAAATCTGTGATGCAATTTTTGGAAAATATTTCGGCGACAACTTTGAATATTCTTTTTCGACGCTATTCAAATACGTAGAAAAAGAAGTCGTTAACGCTGGGCAGATCGAGAAAGTGGTCATTCATTGCAGGAAACCTGAAATATGCACAGATGACCATATGAAGATACTTTTGTCTCGGATTAAAAGGGGAAGATTATCTAACTTAAAGATCGAGGTCAGGTTTTATAAAAGTAAAGAACCAGACGAAAGATTGCCTGCCTTGCCGCATGAACGATTTATAATGACTGATCAAGTTGCCCTAAATATTGGAAGAGGGATGGACTTCCTGGACAAAAAAACAAAAAGAAATCGTGATATATTAATAAAATTGGCCAAGGAGGATGAAATTAAGGATTCAATTAACAGATGCCACAATTGGATGATCGAGCCTGTGATCATCTAATCTTCTATTCGAGAAACAGCATTATATGGTTTTGCATGCCTCAAACACCACACCAACATTGTTAGAGATTGAAGTATGATATGAAAAATTCGAATTCTTTCCAAACAATGAAATATCCCTTTTCCTTTGCCATCATCGCCACGGTGATGATCATCTTCGGTGCAATGGCGCCATTTCCCCCCGCTTACGGATTGGAAGGCTCAAATGCTAACCCGACTGCGGACTTCAAAATTGAAAATGCCGTAGTCAAAATCTTTGCCACTAGGCGCAATCCCGATCCGAGCAAACCCTGGACAAAACATGCCCCTCAAGAGGCAAGCGGCAGTGGTGTGATTATAGAGGGGAAGCGCATCCTTACCAACGCTCATGTAGTGCTCTACGCAAGTCAAGTAGAGGTTCAGGCAAATCAGGGGGGCAATAAGATCTCCGCCACTGTTGAAGCAATCGCACCGGGAATTGATCTTGCCGTCCTCAAGTTGGAGGATGAGACATTTTTCAACAACCGTCAACCTTTGGAAAGGGCCAACACCCTTCCCGATGTAAAGGATGCTGTCATGGCCTATGGCTTTCCGGTGGGTGGCATAAGCCTGTCAATCACCAAGGGTATTGTGTCTCGCATTGAATTTGCGAGCTATAGCTATCCTGTTTCGGGACTTCGAATTCAGATCGATGCCGCTATCAATCCCGGCAACAGCGGTGGACCTGCCGTAGTGGACGGCAAAATGATCGGTCTTGCCTTCAGTCGCCGCGGAGATGCGCAGAATATCGGCTATATAATTCCCTGCGAAGAAGTGGAAATTTTTCTCCGGGATATTGCCGACGGCGTTTACGATGGGAAGCCGGCTCTGTTCGATGACCTGCAAAGTGCTAAAAATCCGGCACTTCGCAGCTTTCTCAAACTGGACAAGGACGTAGAGGGTATTGTGGTCCATGAACCGGTGGATGGAGGCGTCACCTATCCCTTGAAAAAATGGGATGTAATCAACAGAATCGGCGATAACATACTCGACAATGAAGGGATGGTTAAACTCAAAACAAACCTCCGTGTGGACTTTCGTTATTTCATTCAGAAGATTGCAAAGAAGGGACGGGTTCCTCTCACTGTGGTCCGTGGAGGCAAGGCACTGTCGGTTAACGTTTCCCCAGTAGTCAACCGCCCACTCCTTATCCCCAGCCTGAACGGCGCCTACCCATCCTTTTTCATATATGGACCCATTGTCTTTTCCAAGGCCACATTGGAGTTTGTCGGTAAAATAATTTCTTCTAAAAACAACCTGTTCACTGCTCTCAGTATTGTAGGAAGTCCCCTCGCCACAAGACTGGGCGATAAACCAGCATTCAATGGCGAGGAATTAGTTGTCGTGTCTTCACCCGCCTTCCCTCACAAACTGGTGAAAGGTTACTCCAGTCTGGGCGGTGAAGTAGTGAAGGCCATCAATGGTACTGCTATTAAGAACTTAAAGCATCTTGTGGAGGTACTCAGGGACAGTAAAACCGATTTTATCAAGCTTGAGTTTTCACAGCGTGGCGGTGAAACAATGATCTTCCCACGTAAGGACATGGTCAACGCCACTGAAGAGATTTTGACGGACAATGGAATTCGCAGTCAGGGCTCACCGGATACGCTGGCCGTGTGGAACAGCAAACCTCCTCAATAAGCGTTTCATATGAATGAACAAATGGTAAAGAGAGAGCGATTAAAGGAATTCCGTATTGCCTGCTTCTAATGGATGCTACTTCTTAGGATGGATAGCAGATGCTCAGAGGTCGTAATGGATAAGTATCGGGGAAAAGGATTTTGTAAACTTTCATTATACATAGCGCATTATGTAATTGCGCATAATTTACGAACCACCTCGTTGCCTGATGTCCATTCCGTGAATTTGGACTCCACCGACCGAACGACATCATCAAGGGTCGGGAAGTAACGGTTGTGTAGGCAGAGTCTACGAGTCAATTTCCATAAACGCTCGATCGGATTGAGATCAGGACTGTACGGAGGCAGAAAATCCAATATGAATTTATCCCCTTGCTTGTTTCTCCAATCAGCATGGAGTTTGGCATGATGATATTTGGCATTGTCGATAATCACAATAACACGCCGCCCACTTCGAGAACTGGCCTGCCGGAGGCGTTTAAGAAACGCATGGAATGTCATGGCGTTAAACTTTCCCTCCTCTCTTTGGAAAACCAATTTCCCATCCCGCAGACGAACAGCGCCGAAATAGCCCACACTCTTACGGGTGGGGTGATGCAACAATACAGGGTCCTTTTCCTCAGGAGGCACCCACATCAAGCACCGTGATCCATGTTGCTGAAAATGGACTTCATCGATCGACCACAGATCAATGCTCGGATCAGCGGCAAATCTACGAACTTTTTTTATATGTCTCCTGAAGCTCAGGATTGGCACGGGCGATCAGTGGGCGTGGTTTACGCCGACGAAAGCCAAAGGACTTAAACATGTATTGGCACTGGCGAACCCCTATTGTTACCCCATACCGCTGCTTAATGAAGGCAGATAGCCCTTTCCCATCCCAAAGACCACTTGCGATCCCCACCGCCTCGGGTGGCTGCCGTAGTACCAGCTTAATTTCGTCCATTTGCTCATCCGTTAAGCGCCGGGGACGCCCGGAACGTTCCCCTTCCACCAAGCCAGCCAAGCCTCTTTCTTCGAAACGGCGAACCCAGTATTCCACCGTGCGCGGTGAGTCCCCCAAGAGACGGCTGACCTCCGGGCAGCTCATACCCTGGGCCACGAGCAATACACCATGCAGGCGGTGGTCGTATCGCGATTCTTCTGAGCGGCGGATTTCATCCTGCAATCCAAGAACGATAGTTGATGCATCGGTTATGGTTAATCTTTTCATGAATGCAGTATATCATATCGCCCATCAATGCGCAATTATTAATTGCGCTGTGTATAATATGAGGCTTCAATCTCAATAACCGATACCGTAATGGTTATCAAGGAGTTATGAAGTGAAAAAGAATAGCCATAAGATTTTTATGATCGTTTCGACGCTTTTATTCTTCTCATTTTCAACATCTATTCAGTGTGCTACTTTATATCGTTGTGTGGATGCTAAAGGCTCTATTTTAATGACAGATAATATTCCAACGGACCCCAACTACAAATGCAAAATTCTAGATTCTTACAGAGACCCGATACCAGAAGAACGTTCCCAGCAGCAAAGAAAAAATCAAGAACGAAGGACAATGCCTCAGAAGTCATATCCAGAGAAAAACACCGGCTTAGTCCCACCCTCGCGAGTAAGAGTAACCGTTAAACGAATCGACAGCAATTTGTACGAGGATATTTTCACGCATATCGTTATTAAGACAGCAGCATGTGTAGAATTAGCACTCATGGATGATGCTTTACTCGATGCTCCTGGTGGTATAGGTGAGCTGTTTTTTTTAAATACTGGCACGTCGTGCATGGTTGTCAAAGTTTATCGAAAATGATCTCAAATGCTCAAATAATTATGGTCTTGAAATATCAGTTTTTATCTGAACCCCGTGCCTTGAAGCTTTGAAGTGGTAATCCTCACCTTAATTCAAAATCAAAAACCGTTGACTTGTAGATGCTCGATAACCGCCACCCTTGATTTTTTGCTCTGTCTCACCTGAGCATTACGGGTTGTACACTGCGATCAAGTTCATTTATCCCAAAATCACGCTTTCAAGAAGAATTCGTGACTCCGATATCGTCTTTGCACACAGTGTAAAGAAAACTCCATCCACCGGCACTTAATGGAAATGAGTAGCTGCCCGTCCGCAGCGTGGTCCAGGCGGAGTATCGTAATGCCCTGGGAATGATGTCCTTCGTATCTGTTCATGGTCGTGATAAATTGAGCCAAAAATGGTCGTCAGGAACTGAGCCACTTAAGGGGTGAAGTTGCTGAGGTAAGGTTGTATGAGAGAGTTTTTTATCTCAGTGTAAGCGAGGAGGCGCATTGAAAAAAAGGAGACCGTTTTGGACATACTGTTAATGTCACGGAAGGGTTTGACCCAACGGGAGATATCCAGGAAGTTGGGAATCAGCCGGAATACCGTGAGCAAGTATATTGAGAATGAGGGATACCCTGAATCCAATAAGGGTAAGGTAGTCAGAAAGAGCATGCTTGATCCGTACATGGGCAACATTTCTGCCTGGCTTGAAGAAGATATGGAGTACAAGGCCACTTGGATATATGACCATCTTCTACCGCTGGGTTTTTGCGGGAGCTATGAGATTGTAAAAAGAGCGGTGCATGATATCAAGGATGAGCGTCAGCAGGTTGCGTATATGCGATTTGAGACGGAGCCAGGTTTTCAATCCCAAGTGGATTTTGGGGAGTTTCAGATTGAGGATGCCGCTGGCACGATCCGGAGGATTTATCTGTTTTCGATGATTCTTGGCTATTCCCGGCGGATCTACGCGGAGTTTGTTGAGCGGTGTGATTTGCCGACCTTCTTGGATTGCCATATTCGTGCTTTTGACTATTTTGGCGGAGTGACCGAGGAGATTCTCTACGACCGGATGAAGAACGTCTATATCAGAAAGATCGCCGGCAAGGACAAGTTCAACGACACCCTGATGGGATTTGCATTGCATTACCGATTCAAGCCCAAAGTGGCACCTCCCTATGCTGCCTGGGTGAAGGGGAAAATTGAGCGACCGTATCACTTTATCCGCGAAGGTTTTTGGCGGGGCTACGGATTTATCTGTCGTGAGACGGCCAATACTGATCTTTTCAATTGGTTTCAACTCAAGGACCGGAGGGTTCATGGGACTACCCACGAGGTTATATCGGAGCGGTTTGATCGTGAGCGGCCCCATTTGCAGGAACTGCCTCGCCGGGCATTCGACACGTCCTGGCGCATTTACCGTAAGGTTAATAAAGACTGCACAGTCCGGTTTGAAGGCAACAGCTATGTTGTCCCCCATACCTTGGTGGGAGCGAATCTTGTTTTGCGAGTCAAGGACAGATGCATGAGGATCTTCGCTGATGATAGGTTGATCGTGACCTATGAAATTCCTGAAGGAAAGGGTCATCTGGTTCAAGACCCGAGATTTTATGAAGCGTTGAAAAAAGATCGCGAGATGAACAAACGCAAATACGGTTATGGCAGATCTGTCAAGGGACGGGCCAAATGTACCATCAGCCCACGGAAGCCGATCTATGAAATGGACGTTGAGATCAGACCTATTCATATCTATGACCATGTGGCCGTGGAGGTGAGGGTATGAGCGATACTTTAGTTGTCGATCGCATTCAGGCCAGCTTGATACGACTCAAACTTCCCCGGATCAGTGAGATTTTGGAAGGTGTGATGCATGCTGCCCAAGAGAAAGGAAAGAGTTATCTTTCCTTTCTCGATGAACTTCTGGAAGAAGAGATTGCCTGCCGGGAACAGCGCCGTGTGGAGACATCATTGAAGATCTCTGGTCTTCCGTTTGCCAAGGGCATTGAAGAATTTGATTTTACCTTTCAACCTAAGCTGGATCGGCAGAAGGTAATGTCGCTGTTCGACCTGACTTTTATCCGCCAGAAAGGCAATGTGATTTTTCTTGGACCCCCTGGGGTCGGCAAGACCCACCTGGCCGTAGCTCTTGCTCTGAAAGCCTGCCAAGCCGGTATGAGCATCTATTTTACGACCATGGAGGATCTGATTGAAAAGTTGAAAAAGGATCATGGCGCCGAACGTAAGGGGAGAGGCAGGGGATATAATAAATCGGCTTTGGTGATCGTAGATGAGGTCGGCTACACGCCTATAAACAGAGAAGAATGCAATCTCTTCTTCCGGTTCATTGCCAATCGTTATGAAAAGGCCAGCACCATTATCACCTCCAATAAAGCCTTCTCCGATTGGACGGAACTTTTTCACGACCCTGTCATTGTAACGGCGTTTTTGGATCGATTGCTGCACCACAGCGTGGTTATCAACATCAAGGGAAACAGTTACCGGCTGCGTGGGAAAATCGGAAAGGAGGGCGTTGAACTGAGCCAACCATGAAAACCAGGTGGCTCAGTTTTCACGACCGAAAATGGCTCACTTTAAAAAGACCGTTGACAGTATCAACGGTTTCTTCTTTAAAATTGCTTGAACGTATTAAGGAAAGTTAAATTAGTTTTTTCCTTCAAAGTGGCTTGACAAATTCCCAAGCTATGGTACTATAAAAACGTGAATTTCAAATATTTTTAATTGAAATTATTGTTACATGAAGTAACACACGGAGGTAAAAAATATGCCTTTAGTAAAGGTGAAAAGGTACTGCCAAATAACGCTGCCTTCTCTTATAAGAAAAAAGTTTAACATTGATGAAGGCGACTATTTGGAAATTGAAGAAATTGACGGCAATATGGTTTTAAAGCCCGTCAAGGTGGTGCAATCGGACTTGGCATATTTTTATACCAAGGAATGGCAGGAAGGTGAAAAAGAAGCGGACAGGGACATTGCCAAAGGCAGGATGCTTGGCCCTTTCGATAACGTTGAAGATTTCGCAAAAGCCATGGAGAGTTAACGTAAAAATTAATGAAGCTATACCCAACCGAGAAATTTAAAAGACAATATCAAAAGCTACCTCTGCCAATTCAAGAACTCGCGAAAAAACAACTGGCTTTTTTGCTTACAAATCCTCAACATCCATCATTAAACACAAAGAAGATGCAAGATCCAAGGAACATTTGGGAATGCAGGGTCACACACAGTTACCGATTTACCTTTCAGATAGCGGAAGATTTTTATATTTTAAGAACCATTGGCACTCACGACACATTAAAAAAACCCTGATTTTGTCAGCCACCCCACGGCTAAAGCCGGGGGCTTGAAAAAGCCCTGAGCTGACCAGGCTAAGTCGCCGTAATGAATAAAAACATCATCGCTGTTATCAATCAAAAAGGTGGCGTCGGTAAAACTACCACGTCAATAAACTTCTCTGCTGGTTTGGCCAGAAAAGGCAAAAAAACGCTTTTGATTGATCTGGATCCACAAGCCCATTCAACCATTGGTCTCGGAATTGAACCGGAAAGCTTTACCGCCTCAATTATTGACGTCCTATCCAAGAAAAAACCTATCTTAGAAACAATCTTGCCAACCAAAACCGAAAACCTTTTTATTGTCCCTTCGCATATCCGCCTTGATAAAATAGAACAGCAACTAGCGCCAGAACTATTTAGAGAAACCTTTCTAAAAAAGGCTATTGATAGCATTGACTTTGATTATATTGTGATTGATTGTCGCCCAACCTTGGGGACGTTGACCATTAACGCCCTATATGCTTCTGATTTTATCGTTGTGCCTTGTGAAATGGGCCGTTACGCCTTGGACGGGTTTTCTGATCTAATGGAGACCATCGATCATGTCAAAAACGGTGATTTTGACAAGGCTGATTTCATAAGGATCGTATTGACCAAGTATGACATCCGAAACAAGGTTAGCAATGATTGGGTTATTCAGCAGTTAGAACCTTTTAAGCATCTAATCTTTAATACCTATATAAGACGTAATGAAGCATTGAACCAATCTCAAATGGCCCAGGAGCCGATATTCGATTTCAAAGCAGATAGCATCGGCGCGCAAGACTATGAACAATTAACTAATGAGTTTTTAAGACTATGACTGACATCAGAAAAAAATTAGCTGACAAAACAAGTAAACTGGCTCAGGACAGGCCAATACAAGATGACCACCCCGCTAATTTAAACGGCGACCAAGAAGGAACTTTTTATCATATAGGGATCGATTTAATTCAGCCAGATCCGGAACAACCAAGAAAATATTTTGATCAAGAAGCCCTTGATGACTTGACAAATTCAATAAAAGCAAAAGGTGTCCTGCAGCCGGTTATCATCCGAAGGACCGAAGATAGACAAATTTTTTTAGTGGCTGGCGAAAGACGCTTTAGAGCCGCTAAAATGGCTGGCTTAGAAAAAATCCCGGCACTTTTAACAAAAGGGGATCCTCTCGAAATTTCCATTGTAGAAAATTTACAAAGGGAAAATTTGAACCCTGTCGAGGAAGCCGAGGCCTTGGGCAAAATGATAGAACATCACGGCTACACCCAAGAAAAGCTTGCCTTTGCCATTGGCAAGGCCAAGTCAACTATTTCAGAAACTATAAGTATTAACCGGTTACCAGAATCAATTAAAGAAGAAGTTCGGCGCGCCGAACAATACCCACGACGTCTTTTAGTAGAAATTGCCAAGCAGGGAACGACCGATGCAATGATCGCACTTTTTAATCAGGTTAAAGAGGGTAAGCTTAAAAGCGATGCCGTTCGCAATATTTCCAGAAAAAAAACGGAAACAACTGTACGCACACCGGCAGAAATCGCCAGAAATAGAGCACAAGCACTGAATACATTTCTTGATAAAATTAATTATGAAGAAATTAAGCAGGAAGAAAGAGAGTCCCTTCTATCTGATTTGCAAACTCTGAAAAATAAAATTGATAATATTTTTGCCTTACTTGCAAGAAAAATCTGAAAAAGACCACGATCTTTAGTGGAAGGATGTCTCCATAATAATGTCAGCAAAAGTTATCAACAGGTGAGGGAAATTTTACCAATAGGTACCGTAGTCTTAAGTACCATGTACCGTAGTCTTAAGTACCAATACAGCTTTATATATGCGAATATTCAAGCGTATTTCCTCGATAAAGAACGTTATAAATAAAGACTTTTAAATAACGTTAAAAAGGATAACGTTTTAAAAAATGCAGGAAAAACCTCAAAGACCACCTTTAGATCAATACGAACTTTCTTTAGCAGAATTTCCCATCTTTAATTTATCCAATAAGCAAGTAGGTAAAGACAAAAAATCTATTGTATATCGAGATACCATCATGGGTAAAGATGGGATGATCATATCCAGGGAATGGCTAGTAACACCAACCAAAGAATATGATTTTGGTACAATCAGTACTATGGACACTTTTTTTACTTTGTTCCAACTTTGGAAAGAGCAAGGATTTGCCAGTAACGAAATTCATTACGGATCCGTGAGGAATATTTTAAAAAGACGAAATTTGGACGATGTGAGAGAAAATTATGATCGGATAATCCGAGATTTGAATTGCCTCACTGGTATAATGATCACTGCCACGAACGCCTTTTATGACAGTATAGCTGGTAAATATGTCAGTGAAAGTTTTCACCTAATTGACAATCTGTTTTTTTATGAGGATGAATCGCGTTTCAAACGAAAAAATGCTCGGCAAGAAAAACTACCTTTTGCAAAAGTTAAAGTAAACGATACGCTTTGCCGCAGTGTTCAAGCAAATATACTTCTATTGGAACATGATCAAGAGTTCTGGAATAGCTTGACCGGGGTTGAAAAACGACTTTATTTATATTTATCAAAGGTACTTAAATCAAAGCCTATATACAAAAGAGAAGTTCTAGAGCTTGCAAGTCAAATTCCGGTCCAGGCAAAGGAAGCAAAAAAAAGGAAACAAACAATTAAAGATGCCTGTAACGGACTTATAAAAAAAGGCTTTAAATTATTGTCTAAGGTAGAATTTGTGAAAGCGGCTGACGGCGCAACAGATATGATTGTTTTTATCCGAAATGGGACACCTTGGAAAGGACAAACAAAAAAGACTGCTGTCAGTAAAAAAGAGCAAATCGGTATTGAATGCCTGGTTGAAGACATTTTAGAGGTTTGTGGGGATGAGAAGAGCAAGCCGTTTTATGCAAAGGTCGCACGTTTATTGGATGAAAGGACAATCTACAGAACTATATCAGAAGTTAAAGCGACAAAAAACGAAGGAGAAATCAAAAAAAGTCCGGGTCAGCTTTTTACTTTCTTGATTAAGAAATACGCTGAGGAAGACGGTATAGAATTATAAAAGGGCTGAGAGGCTATAGAGGCGGTAGGGACGAATAAAAATCCTATCCTGTGTCCCTTTAACAAATCAAAAATAAGGTTATTAAAATCCATTTTTATATTCAGATAAGTTCGGCGCGCCGAACTCTCTATTGGCCAGATTTAATCTTTGCTTTCTTTAAAACCCTCGTCTTCCACCTGGCAAACAGTCCTTATTGCTATCAATTGTGGAGAAGCTGACGGATAAAGCCACCCATAACTATATCGGCCGCTGTTGCTTTTCATATAGAAAAACAAAGAGAGCGATCGTACAAGTCCTCAAACAGTCTGCCAATGTTTAGTCTGTTTCCAGAAAGTAGCCCTTCAAAAAGGTGTTCGGATCAATAATCCTTATTCCACGGTAATCCTTTAACTGCGTGAGGTGATGATCACCAGAAATTATAAAATCTGCCTCACCCTCTACAGCACAGGACAAAATCATGTTGTCAGCGGGATCTTCTTTGATCACGTCCAGATTCAAAACGCCTGGAGTGGTAACACCAATGGCAGTTAGCTTGTGTAGCATGATCTCTATTTCCTCCTGATACACACTTTTATTTTCCAAAAGCTTGGCCAGCTTTGGATATTGCAGGACACGTTTTACCTCGGCGATAAGTTCGGAAGAAATTACAAGAGTTAATGATCCGGCCAATATATCGGTTAAAATTTTCGCCGGTTTGCCGCCAGGAGTAAGAATCGCCGAAACCAACAAATTTGTGTCCAGGACGATTCGCATTATCATCCCCTGGCATTTCTGATTGCCTCGGCAATCAATCCTTCAAGCGCCTGAATATCCGTGCCAGCCATTTTCTGGTGGATTGCGCCAAGGAGCGCCTGGGCTTCTCCACGCTCTTTTTGGATTACCCCGTATTTGTCAAGGGAAACTACAGCTACAATGGGCTGCCCGTCCCGCTCAATAATATAATCGTCTCCCTTGAGGGCTACTTCATTCATCAACCTGCCAAGGCTTTGCCTGGCCCGCATTGCCGAAATTGTTTTAAGCATAGAAACCTCCTATTGATCATATCGACCAGTATGGTCATTATGATACAAGTAATCGGACTACTTTGTCAATGGAGAAAAAAGACGATCTTTTCCAAAAAACAAGGTTTCAACTTTGATGAATTACTGACCAGGAAAGATAACTCTCCTGGAGGGTACCGAATGCCCCACTTTTATCAGTTCATGTCTGAAACGCCTCTGAAGGTTCAAAAAATCTTGACATCCTGTGTCTACTAATGTATATTATAGCCATAATATACAAAGATCAATAAATGCAAAAACATATTATAATTAAATAGATGCAATCTCATTATAAGACGAACAAAACAAATTCAAAAGAATTTAAACCCTACGGGTTTTCGACACAGTATTTCTTTACTTCTTGCCGGCGCATAATGTGCGGATGTCCGGGTGGCATCCTGCCAGCGCGCCATACGGGACTGGCCAACCTAACTTGAGCCCTCTCATGCGTGGTACTATGCGTACCTCTCCCGTGCGTGACCGTATGCTGCCCAGATAGCCGATAACGGAAGGTCCAAGAGATGCCCTTGAGACCGGTGCACTGGCAAGGCACTATCTGACAGCGAAATAAGAGGACCTGTGATTCGATCCATATGTAGAGTCGGATTGGCCACAGGCGCAAACACACAAAAACGGCCACGGGCCTGACGGACTCTACCTTAGGCGGAGCTGCTACCGCCGGCCTTAGCAGAGCTAAGTGCCATAAAAAGAGCATGTCATCTTAGCACATTTTGCATAGGCTGTAATAGCTAGCGGTACATGCGGTACATTATGACTCATAGATGGCCCACATCACTGCATTCCCAGGTGGAGGCAGTCTTTCATTCGATTCGTTCGTTCAAAAAACGAAAGCAGGATGATGCCTTGGGAATTCGCTCATTTGGCGCGTGGAAAGTATATAAGTACGAAACCCACCGCTTTGTGGAATTTATGAAACTCAGGGGTCGGACTACCATTCTCGACGTAGAAGCTGTTCAGAGTGACATGTATGACTATTTGGAGGAACGTTTGGCCAACTATGCGAAACATAAAAGATCGCGTCAAACAATGGAGACAATTCTGTCAGCCCTGGGAAAATTTGAGTACGGAACAAATCACTATATTGATAGATATATGCCTAAACAACCGAAGCTTGACACGGAAGACATTCGGATGGAATTTTATACCCGAAGTAAGCGACTATTGCCAAAATCGAGTAAGATTTTCGATAACCGAGCCTACCCAGATCCGATCCGGCTCATCGAGTCAATTACGAAAGGAATTTATCAACTGCAGGCATCTCTCCAATACGAGGGTGGGCTTAGAGCGGAAGGTGTGGGAGCTCCCAGCATCAGGCGCTTAAAGAACCCTTTAACCAAACAGGGGTTGCGAGGTATTGTTGATGATCCGGTTACCGGCTTGCCTGTCGGAGCTGTCGCAGCCGTGGAAAAGGGAGGTAAGGAAACAGTACATTACGTGTCAAGTGAAACATACCATCGTCTCGAAGAGCACATTGCCCGGCACGGCAGTCTCGAGAGCGATTATATTGGCTATCTGGCCGCTATCGATCAGGCCGCCAGGGCAACTGGCCAACACGTGCCTGGCCGGGGAACACATGCCCTAAAGCACAACTTTGCGTCGGAACGTTACCTGGAATGCGTGCAGCATGGAATGACTCACGAGCAGGCTCTGCAGCAGACATCATTGGAGACCTCTCATTTTCGTCTGCGCGAAACACTGGGCTATACAAGAGGGTAACGGATGACTCTGGAAGATCAACTTAATCTAATAACCGGGTTGACTGCAAAGGAACGAAAACAGGTCCTTTCCTGGATAGCTTCGTTGAATGAGGAGCAAGTAATAGATATATTCCAGGATGGGGTGAAAAAATCATACCTGCTAAAGAATGAGCACCCCGATGTTTCTGGGAGGATCAACAAATATTGCGCTTTTATTTTATCCGCTCGCAACGCCGGTTGGAACACAGTTAAGGGCAGGGGCTACAGAGTGGCAGAAAAAAAACAATACGATGATTTTTCCTCTCTACGCAAATCCAGTGTAGCAACTCTCATTAAAAAAGGGAGAACGCCGGTACTACGGCGAAAAATTCTGGCTCATTGGGGAGAGATCAAAGAGCTAAAGGATGAAGGCGTTGGGTTCCGCCCCATAGCCGATTTTTTGAGCCAGAAGCGCAAAGTGAAGGCATCGGCATCATATCTGGCCAAACTATGGCAGGAGGTAGAAACAAATGGTTAAATTTGAATACAAGGGGATCAGGATCGAGGCCAGGGCTGAGATACGACAGCATACCTTTAAAGCGGGAAGTAAGAGCCACGTCAATAGATGTACCAGCATTAGTGTTTCTTTCTGGGATTTTGTCATCTGTGATAACCTCTATGAGCTGGCCATGGTGAAGTCGACCCTGAATTATTTTATGCAGGCCTACTGGAAAAGAAAGACGAGTCAGGGGACAAGAATTGATCTGGCAACATCGCTAAAACACTATCAGAATAATGGTTTCGTGCAGTTACTCAGTCTTACTGCCAGACAGAAGAATAATACACAATCCCTTGAAGTCAGTCTGACTGAGAATGGTCAGTTAGTCTCAAAAGAATACTTCAGTGGTCAGGAGGTAATCATGCTGGATATAGCCATCTCCAAAGCGATCGCCCTTTTGTCGCCACAGGTGGAATACAAAGAATGACGGAGCTATTGATAGCTGTTAGGGAGAGAACCGAACATACAAGATAAAAGCTATTTAACGTCCAAAAGGGCCGGAGATCAAAGGTCCGTCGTCAGACAGACGCCTGGCCAAAATATTCGAAATTCCCGGCCAATCCGCGCCTTTTATTCGTCCAGTTCATCAAGGCAGCGTTGGCGCATATTTCCAAACTCAGGTTTAAAAAGGTTGCTCATGATCAAAAGGGCTATTGCCATAACCGCATGTTTGGCCATCTTGACGACAGGGTGCGCGGCTCCGAAAAACTACAGCCCGATCAGAACATTCGATCGCATCGAAGATATAGACATCGCCATGAAGCGGAATGGAGTGATGTCACTCAGCGAAATCAAGCTGGGACTTCAGCAGGCCAGGACATACAAGTACACGCCTGGGCGAGATGCGGCACGGGAAGGTTTTAGTACTGCCGTAGGCCTATCCGTATTTGGCTTGGAAAAAATAGGACTGGCCACGCCCATGGCTCCAGCAATGAGCGCGGCCGCGGGATATCTGACAATAATGAGCGCCGTGCAAACAGCTTTAGCGCTGGCTGCATACCAAAAGAACACCCTCCAAGCGCACATTAAGTTGTCCAAGATCGTAGAGGTTAGACGTTCTCGAAACAAACAATTCGCGGATCTGCTATCCACGATTATTGATGCCACAATGAGCGCGCAAGAGAAAGAAGAGTTCCTCAAGCCATTAAGGGTGTGCCCGTGGCTATACTTCTTGGATGGGATAATAGAACCGTTGAATGTCCAATCGTACATATACGCCAGCGGTCAAGAAGATCTTGGAGGAGGCAAGATGGGATCTGCGGCATCCTCTACCATGGGCAACAAAGTGATCCTGACGCTTAGGTATGGGCTGGAAATGAAGGGGAGGTCCCAGGACGACAACATGTGCGGCTCTGCTGCGGCAGAAAAATATTGTGGAGACATGATTGCAGTTGTGGCAGGACAATACAAAAAGCCACCGACACAACCGCCAGGTCCACAAAATGCCACGGGAGATAGCAAAGCATTTTTGCCGTCCAACAAACAGGAGCCGCATGAACAGCACAGAGAAGCAAATATGGCAAGGGATGCAGTCACTACCACTGCCATTGTCCCTACAACCACCACCACAGAAACACATAATTCTCCCGAACGGTTCGTGGTTTTCGGCGATATCGTTCTCGATACCGAAACGAAGCTAATGTGGCCGTTACGGGATAACGGCAAGGATCTGAACTGGAGAGAAGCGGAGCAATACTGCAAAGACTTCCGCGGAGGAGGGCATACAGACTGGCGGATGCCGACCCAGTCGGAACTGCAAAGTCTCTACGACCGAACGGCCCCACCTCAAACAGTTCAATGCCATGCACCCCTAAATGTCCTGATTGCAGCCTCTCCGATCTCTATAAGCTGCCCCTGGATATGGTCCTCGGAAACCAAAGGGGAGCAGGCAGGCGGTTTCTTGTTTGACCGCGGCGTCAAAGCATGGATGCATCAATATTCGACATACGGTTCCCGTGTTATCCCGGTACGCGCTACCGTAAAATAGTTTCGGAAGTGTCTCAATTACATTGGCACAGAGGGCGATACAGTGGAACGGAAATGCCAAGAAAAGTATGGATGCCATTCAATGTTAGCTATAGCCCTATTTCGCTATGCGAACCAAGACGCACCAAATCGAGAAAATCGTCTTCTGTTTTACGGTAAATCAAGATCAAATCAGGCTTAATGTGGCAATCTCTGTGATCAACCCATTCACCTGAAAGTGGATGATCGAAATTGTTGTGAGGCAATGGCACATCGGCGGCAAGCATCTTCACAATGTCCATCAGGGCGGAATCAAGGTTTCTGCTATGCCGTCCTGTTTTTTCCCGCTTGTAATCGCGCTTGAACCGATTAGTATATCTAATCTTCCGCATTCAGCCTCTCAAGGAGTTTATCGGCGGACCCAACCATGACAAGCTTGCCAAGCCTTGCGGCCTTCATAGCCTCAATGGTTTCTTCATTAGGAACAAGCGGCTCAAATGGCAGTGCTTTTTCTTTTGCAATACGAAACATCATCATGCGGAAAGCATCAGAGGTCGTAAGGCCAATAGAAGCAAGAACCGCCTCGGCTTCGGCCTTAACTTGCCCGTCAATTCTTGCCCTGACAACGGTGTTTTGCTTTATCGTCATAAAACTTTCTCCTTTGGGCTACAATGTAGCTCAAAGGAGAAGATAAGTCAAAACTATTTTAGGCCCCGCTCTACACAAGCGCTCACCGGCAACCAAGGAGAAGATCTGCGGCCCGGACTACTGAAAGAGGAAGCCTTTTAATATACTGAGTCGTGGTACGACGCAGGAGACGCGTAGCACAGAGAAGAGGAGGGAGGCTGTGCACCACCTGCCGCGTGGTACGATGCAGAGCATCCACTGCATTGACTACCGATGCAGGTGATGCTCTGCGTTGACTATCAATGCTGTGCTTGCCAATGTGTAGATATGTAACCGACCGCCTTTTGTAAGTTGCAACAAATCTTTTTCGTCAATTAGAGGCAGCAGCGCGGCCCCCTGTTTTTGCCGCCTGCATTTTCTTATGGGCCTTTTTCCTGATCGTTCCTTCGTCAATCCCCAGGACCTTGCCGATGTTTCTGAACGACAGCCCCTCTGCACGCATCTTCGCGGCCCGGTCATGAACATTTTGCGGTATTGGAGGCCGGCCAAGCCGCTTGCCTTTGCTCCTGGCGGCAGCCAGACCCGCAACGACCCTTTCCCGGATAATGTCCTTTTCAAATTCGGCCACGGCGCCGACGATCTGGAACACGAGCTTGCCTGTCGGTGTTGACGTGTCCAGGTTGTTGTCGTAGGACACAAAGTCGATGCCACACGCCCCCAGATCGTCCAGGGTGATGATGAGGTCCTTGAGGGACCGGCTCAGCCTGTCCAGCTTCCAGACCAGAAGAACATCAAACTTCCTCTTCTTGGCCGCCTCCATCATGGCAGTGAAAGCCGGGCGTTTGGTGTTGCCCCCGCTGTAACTCTGATCAATGTATTCTTTGTAAATATTCCAACCGGACCGGGCAGCGAATTGACGCAGCTCGTGAATCTGCATATCGACCTTTTGCCGGTCCGTAGAGACGCGGGCATAGATAGCGGCGTTTCTCTTTTTGTTGCTCATGAGAATCTTTCTTTAGCCATGGGGGGTTAGCGGACTATGCGCTGAAAGTCCTGGGATGCATGCAGATGCTGCTGAAGGACAACACGCAGGCTTACAAGCAGTTCGTCGAAAACGAGTCCTTTCGGCGCTTTGTAAGCGACAAAGGTTTCCCCAACTCAGATGCAAATGCCGGAAGAAGATTCCGCCGATCTGCGGGAAACAACTTCCAGGAAACCAGGTGGGGAGGGTTGATGCTCATTGAATCTACGGTGCCAGAAATAAAAACGACCCGCGTGTATGTGTTCCTCCCCGCAATATGCCGCCGCTCTTTTACCGCTTGCTGCCTGCTTGTCTATGATGCCCTGCCAATGGGCGCTCCGTTCCGCTACGGTCATCTTTTACCTCCCGATTATGAAAATATCCCACTGCCGGAAGGCTTACACCAAAGGCAATCCCAGGTATATATTACTCCGTCACACTTTTACCGGGTGGCGTGGGTAGGGGGAATAGCTACTTCCTGCTACTACGCGGTTATGTGATTATCTTGCAACCCACGTAGTCATACCTGTAGGTAGTTTTACCAATACCCCCTTAGTCTTTCCAACATATGTGGAATCGAATGGCTGGGTTTTTAGTACCTTTAGGGTCATTCCTTCTGGAAGATTTCTGCAATCAGCATTGCTTATCCAGCCCTTAAACGCGGCTGCTCCGTACTGCTGACCTTGAAATTTATGCATTCCTTTGACGGCGAATTGGATGTCTCCAAAACTTGAACAAGAGATCTCATCACGAGACTCAATAACTTGACCTTTTTTAAAGCTTTGCGCATTTACAGGCGTTGTAAATGTAGCAGCAATATGTCCCTGCTGGGCCGCCTTTGAAAGCCATGCCTCCGTTTCCTTTTTATTGGCCCGGACTCCGATGCCGTTTTTATAGCACTGCCCAACTTCATATTGGGCGGCGGGGTGTCCCTGCTGGGCCGCCTTCAGAAACCAACGGAACGCTTCGGTGTCGCTTTTGGCCAAGCCATAACCATGGCGGTAATGCAATGCCATTCGCATCTTGGCGTCTGGTTCGCTGATCCCGCCATCCAATGCAAGCTTCAGCAGTCGTACCGACTCAAATACATCTTTCCCCACTCCTTCCCCTTTCAGGTACATGATGGAGAGTTGATACCTGGCAACGGCTTTGGTCTTTTCATTGCCAGACCGCTCCGCAAGTCGATACAAGTCTATCGCGTTAACATAATTTTGCGGGACGCCCTCGCCGTTATGATAGGCAATACCAAGCATAATTTGTGCGTTGGCGTGATTCTGGAGGGCCGCCTTGCCCCACCACTTGCATGCTTCGGCATATGCCTTGTTCCTATGGTAGATCACGCCTAATTTGAATTGCGCCTCGGCGTCTCCCGCCTCGGCTGCCTGGACCAGCTTGAATCCTTCTGATTCATATTCATCGGTAGCACATACAGGCGTAGCAACAAGCAGCAGAACAAACAGATACGCCATCATTCTGCCCACCGCTAACAACGTAGGCCTACGGCATGGATTCTGGAACGCTATTGGTGATATTGACCGGACGATATTCACTTTGCAATCTCCTCTGACTTGATCAAGGTTCTTAATTCTCTTTCGCTTTTGTAGCTCACCACCACTATGCCACTCTCGAAGACCATCGTGAGTGTCGAGGATATGCGATGATTTCTTCCGACGCGTATATTGTTCTATATCGCCGCCGTACAAGCTTCCGACGGGTCGACTTCCGACTTGAAAGGCTTTTCGCTAAATCACGTTGCATTCAGGGCTGGCAAGCTTGTCGTCGGCAGACGTCGCAATCCCTTCTAATCAGGTCAGCAGTTTCTTCCAGACCCCTTTGTAAGTATCCATTATTGAATGGATAAAATAGCAATACCAAAAAACTTATTCCTTGCTTTTAGGTATTGCCAATCACTGGAATACGGTGCGGAAAAAACCCCTTAATTTTGGCTTTTCAAAGTCCCTAATTGTTCTCGCTTTTTATTATAAATAATCTCAGCGGATAAATCAAATGTTTTATCCGCTAACCTTTCTTGTTTGGATATTCTATGGTCTTCATCAAACAAAGCTTGATTTATTCGATGAAGAAGCATATTCTTACTGTAAGAAAAACATACAAGGGTGTTTATCATGAGAACTTTGACAGTATCTGCAAAAGGTCAAATCGCTTTGCCAAAAGATTTGAGAACGATTCTTAACCTCCAAAAAGGAGACAGTCTTTCTGTTGATCTGAAAGATGGGAAGATTATTTTAGAGCCGGTTATTGGCGTACCTCGATCACAATCCTGGTTCTGGACATCCGAGGTTCAGCAG
>JAKQLB010000024.1 GCA_029567375.1 Bacteroidota bacterium
TCATAACTGATGTTAAATGCACAAACCGCAAATGCTTTTTTAGCTCTAACTATGTGCCAATCAATGTATGGGATAGATATATGCACATGGTTGAAAGATGCTATTCCCTCGAAGCGGAGAATGCTAAGCTCAGAGCCGAGATAGCACAGCTAAAAGCTGACAATCTCTCACTCGTGGAGCAGATGAATCAGATGGCATTGAAGCCGAATCAGGCTATAATTGAGCGCCATGAGTATGACCACGACAATCCAGAAACATATCCCCCAAAGCGGCGCTCATATCTGTGTGAAACAATCTCTGGATTTGTTGAATTGTTCTGGAATCCAATTGGGCAGGAATGGCACATAACTATTGGAATGAACGATATATATAACCACTTCCAAATAAGGGCATATTACACATGGGTTTGCCCACCCCAAAGGAATGACAAATGAGTAGATTTGGTGGATTAACACAGATAAAAAAGGAGATTACGATGACATACCAGTATTCGACAAGGCCAGAGGGCATCACATACGTATGCGAAGCCACCGCCAATATAGACGGAATGAAAGTTAGAATCGTGAAGGAGATAGCCGCAGCGAGCATGGCGAAAGCAGCAGCCGAGTTTGAGGAACTCCTTGATGGCGGGATAGACGAAAAGGGCTTTGAAAAGGGCTTTGGATACCACAACTTCACGATAGATATAACGGAAAAGGGCACTGATAAGCAAAGGAGCAAATCATGAATAAAAAAACAAGACGCAGGATTGCAGACATCAGCATCCACATCGCCTTCATAATCGGGATATTATTTCTCGTAGCATACATATTCCGTTTCGAGTTTCCGCTGATGAAAATAGCTATAGCAATAGAAATTGTTGCAACACTTGTATTCCTGTGGAGCGAGAAATGATACAAGAATACTCTCTTCCGTATCGAGACTAAAAAAATGCCGTAAATGCGCAAAAAGTTCTTGACGTATTTACGGCTTTGATTATCTTATCTCAAAACTAAGAAGGAGCCGTTATGACACACCCACACGTAAACACCTCCGGGAAGCCCCGGATCAGCGCTACCGATGCTGCCGTTATTATGAACGCATCCAAGTGGCAAACACCCTATGAACTTTGGCAGGTTAAGTTGGGGATCGTCCCTAAAGAGGATATCTCCAAAAAGAAAGCCGTCGCCTTTGGCAAAAAACTTGAGCTCTTTGTGATCACCGAGATTCTCTCTGAGTATAACTTGGATTTTGCTCCCGGGAACCGCGAATATTGGCTTGAGAGCGCCACTGGAGACCGCGTAGGGTATCTTGACTACAAGGTAAACGACGAGGTTATTATTGAGGCTAAAACGGCAAACGCCTATGCTTCCGGGGACTGGGAACACGGCGTCCCGGAGTACTACCTCTGGCAGGTCGTGCATTATTTCTCTCTCATGCCTACCGCGAAGAAAGCCATAGTGGGCTGCCTGATCGGGGGACAAGACATCGTGATCCATGAGGTTTACCGGGACGAGAAACTTATCGCTGCCCTTTTAGAAGAGGAGTATGCCTTCCTCGCCCACCTTGAAAACAAAACAGAACCTCCAATCGGAAGCATGAGAGTGGAGGGCGGAACCTATAACATGGAGCCGGACGTGGCCGAGATCACCCTCAGATACCTTGAGATTAGCAAGTCTATTACCTCCCTCACCAAGGAGCAGGACATACTCAAAAAGGCTCTTAAGCAAATGGTAGGTGAAGGGAACACTCAAGAATCCGAGAGCCTTAGCGTCAGTTTTGGCTACCGGGAGCGCACCACCCTTGACGAGAAAGCCGTGGTTGAAGCCTACCCGGATATCCCGTGGGATAACTACAAGAAAACAACCGGATATTATCAAATCACCGCAAAGGAGCGTAAAAAATGAACGGAAAACAAGCCATGCAAACCCAGCAAACCCAGCATACCGTGGGTACAGTAACCGATCTGATCAACCAAATGAAGCCAGCCTTCCAGATGGCTCTGGGAACACCACAAATGGCAGAACGTTTCTGCCGCGTAGCGTTGACCCAGGTGCGGCTAAATGCCAAGTTAGCCCAGTGCTCCCAAACAAGCCTGATGGGAAGCCTGATGATGGCCGCACAGCTAAAACTGGAGTTTAACCTTGGCTCTGCCTACATCATCCCCTATTACAGCACCAGACTCAAAGGCTATGAAGCCCAATTCCAAATCGGATATCAGGGCTACATTGACCTATTCTATCGCCACCCTCTGGCAGAAGAGCTCTATGCTGAAGTGGTTTATCAGAACGATGAGTTCAAAATTATCAAAGGAACCAAGCGGGAGATCGTGCACAACCCGGTACTGGACGACAACAGGGGCGATCCGGTCGGGTATTATGCCGTAGCCCGTCTCAAAACCGGTGCATACAACTTCGCCTATATGAGCGTAGCGGATGCACAAAAGCACATGAGGCGCTACTCCCGGGCAGACCAATCCGGTAAGTATGGAGTGTGGTCTGACAACTTTGATGAGATGGCACTCAAGACCTGCATCAAGAAAGCCCTGAAACTCATGCCTAAATCCGTAGAGATCGTATCCGCCTTTGAGATGGATGAAGCCGTGAAGCGCCCGCCTACAATCGAGGCAGCTATGGATATCTCCTCTATCCCGTCCCTGTTCGCCTCCGACGACGAGGATGCGCAACAGATAGAGCAAAAAGAAAGCCAGGAGGTTGGGCACAACCCTGAGCACAAACCCAGGCAGAGCAAAAGCAAAACCCCTCCCCCTGAACCCCAACCAGAGTCCTCCTCAGACCCGTTGAGCAGAGCAAAGGTAGATATGATCACTAAGATCAAGAACTTCGATCTGGCACAGGAGGAAGAAGATGATTGGGTTAACGCAATTAACAACGCTCCTACCGTGGCGGACGTTTACAAGCTGGAATCTCTTTGGTATTCTCAGCACCCACATACGGCGGCGAAATGAAGATGACCACTAAACAATACAAAGCCATGATGGCGAAAAAGGGTCGGGACGTAACAGTCCCGGCCTCTAAAAAACCGGCAATCATGTTTAAGGGCTATATTATGCGCTCAAAGTGGGAAGCCCAATATGCTTACCACCTTGAGACCTTGCGCTCTAATGGCAAGATTCTGGTATGGGATTACGAACCCGAACGCTTCATCCTTGGGGCAAATTGCTCATACCTGCCAGACTTCCGGGTTGTGACCAATGACTGGGAACTGGTTTATATCGAGGTGAAGGGGTATGCCCGTGCTGCCGGGATGGTTAAATGGAAAACAGCAGCAGCTAACAATCTGCACGCTATGTTTTTAATGGTGAGGATGCGTGGGCAAAGCCCCGTCCTTATGAATATCGCTCCCCATAGAGAGATGAGCGTAACACCCGAAATGTTTGGAGCACCAGAATGATTACCATTACATTTAAAGTCAAAGAGACCACCGAGAAGATCACCGCATCCTGCCAGTACAAAAATGGCAAGGTTGTTACCGGGGAAGAAACGGCTATTGCCAAAATGATCTATGAATCAATTACCGAAGCGATAAAATCAAGAACCTGTCTGGAGTTGTCAAATGAGTAAGAAAAACGAAACTACATTCCGGCAAGGTCTCCTTGGGTTTGTTAAGTACAAGAAGAGACCATGATTATCATCACGATAGTTTACTTGGCCTTGGTCGCGATTATGATTGCGGCATGTGCCCTCACAAGAAACAGATTCAAGAGGAAGAAATGAAGAAATACAGAGTTAGCCCACGCATACCTGTGGCACTCCACCGTAGAGCGAAACTGTATGCGGTCAAGAAAAACACAAACCTCCGTGACCTTGTTGTCCTCGGGGCGGAGAGAGCCGCAGAGGCAGAGATAGACCTGAACAAATACATGCCCCTGTCCGGGAAGAGAGTCAAGTCCTCCATGGTCTTTGACGATAGTGAGAAGGTTTTGATCTGGTCTGTTAGCCTCCAACACCCGCTATCCTTAACTGAGGGAATCTGCGCCTGTCTCATGCTTGGGATGGGGGAGGAACCATGCTCACGGTAAGAAAGAAAAAGGTCTATGACATTACGGGAGCAAGCCGCTTCCGTTGCGATAATTGTAAGTATCGGGGGGTGTCAACATGCACAGCCTCCAAAATGAAGCTAAGTAACTATTGGATAACCATTGACGGGAGACCAGTGATTGCCGCACACCGCCTCCAGTGGTGCATAGATGGAGAAACTAATGAGGAAAACATCAACAACTGAAAGCTGGGCTCCGGTAGAAAGAGCCTCAGAAGATTGCCCGTGGTGCAGGGGTCACGGAATGACCTCGGTTCCAGACATGAAAATGATTGAGTACCTCGGGACGATCTATGATATCATCAAAAATGGGTACATATCTTTTGTCCCCCGCATATCGGTGGCCTGCCCCGTGTGCTATCCTCAAGGACTACGGATAAGCCCGCGTCGAGCCATGACCACTTTATCAATGTATTCGGATAAAACCTATGACTGTTACCCCCATGAGTATTGGCATCTGCTTGGCACTGTCAAGTACCTTGACCTTAAGATGGAGTATGGGTCGGATTATGCCCTGTCCGAGGTGGTAAACAGAATACGGGGATTTAAGGGAGACTATCTACTTCAGTCGTTCCTGCGTGAATCAGTCTCCAAACACCCAATCAACTTTAAGCCCAAGACCTTTGGCAAGAAAGATTGGAGTGCTATCGAGGCTAAGCGCGAGGCCGCAAGGGAGGCCATGGCGCGGATGATGGGAGAATCCGGGAAGTAAAAGAGGAGGGGGACTGAAAAGTCCCCCTTTCTCGCTTAGGGAGTGACTACCGGGGTTGGGTTACTTGCCAAAAAACTTATCCTCCAGCCTTTTAAGAGACGTAAGTATTTGTGCTTGCGTGGACTGTATCTTGGCCAACTCAACCGGGAGCTCTGCGTCAATCAATGATCTAAGATTATCCTCTATTGGCTTCATATAGACATAAAACTGATCCTTCCTCAAATATGTTTGTTCCATGACCTCCAGCCTTTTTTCGCACACAGCCCTTTGTGCGACCACTGCATCATCTATCTTTTTACTGGTGGCATCAAAATCCAGCTCAACCTCTTTAATCCTGCCCTCGAGGCCTTTAGTTTTCATCTCTTGCCTCTCTTCCCGGATAACTCCGGCTTTCCAATTCTTGTAAACGAAGATGGCTATGGTTACGATTATGGCGAGCAGTCTCAGGTCTATTCCAGCAAACATCTATTCTCCTTGCAGACATAATTTTACGCATATTTCCAGCGCATCCGTGTTTGATCCCCTCCAAGCATATTTGAGGTTTACTCCAAAGGGGGTTTCGTCATTAAGTAAAAAGGGTTTCTCCCCGGAAACGGAGAGATCGCTATATAGATAATCAGAGGTCATGCTGTCATTAAGCACAATCTCATTGTCCTCGTTGATCACAAAAGCCAGCACACCATACTTATTATTGTACCCACTTGAGGTAGTCAAGATAGCATAGGCTCCGCTTCCCCTGGCATAGACGATAGACTGCTTGTCCTCGGTAAGCCGGGTTATCCCAGAAGATTCAATTACCTCCCTCGCTACCTCGGCTGCCATGAATGTGGTTGAGGCCACCTGGTCTCCCACCGCAAGGGTGATCGTAGTCTCTTCCCCGGGGAACATGTTTGGAAGCAACACATCGTGTGTTGTCTGGGCAACAGCAGATTCTACCACGAATGTGTATGAGACAAGCCCACTTTGTATCGTAATTAAAGCCTGGGTTGTGGGTGGGGTAACAAGCTGGAGCCCGATCAAAGAGGGGGGAGTATCTTTGAGGTCAGCAGTAAAGCGCGCCACCGCAGGTATCTCAAAAGACTCTGAATATCCAAGAGCCTTGATAGTAGCCGCGATAGTGCTCTCAGTGGGAACCGCGACCATGGAGACAGTTCTTTCCTCTTGGCTGTCACTATATTCATAGCTATAGGTGAACTCTGTCTCGTCGTAACCAAGAGTAACCTCAAGGCTATCGCTCAAGGGAACCTGGGCGGTTATTGTTAGGAGCCCGTCCGCTCCGTGTGTCCAAGACAAAAGGTCGATAGCTTTGCTGGCTCCCCCGGGGGTAAACCCGGGGGAAGCAACCATTATATCCGATACACATATCATTGTGCATTCACCCAACGAAGGAACGGATAGCTTTCTGCGTCTTTGATATCCCAAACTTCATCAAAGTCAAACTCAGGGAAGGAAGATTTTTGTTTGGAATCGGACGTTGACAGGGGGGTCGCTCCATTACCGTCAGATTCAATCAGTGTAGCCTCTTCATCCCAGTACATCCCATCTGCCACAAGCTTTTCCTGGGAATCCGGGGATGCGACCCCGTATGCCGGCGCGTTCTCTACGACAATAGCGCAGAACACATTATTAATCGACCCAGAACTATAGCAATCGACATGCCACGCTAACCCGGCAGCACCGACGGCGCTCCCTCCGCCATATATTGTGCCGATGGCATAGCAGTTTTCGATAACGGCATCGTTAGCAGTGCCCGCCAATCCTCCAGCAAAGCCCGCCATTCCAGTTTGGATATTTATTGTGCCGTGGAAGCAACATTTAGCGGCGGTCGTTCCTAACGTCCCCGCCAGTCCGCCAACTGCGTATGTACCGATCACTGTCCCTTCCCCTGATACCATGTTGAGGGAATACGCAACACCAGCCACGAGGCCAGAATTACCGACAGGGTTGTTTACGGCGCCAGAGATGCGACAATTGGTCACAAGGCCAGTAATCTGGGAGCCAAGAATGCCTGCATAGCAATTCTCGGTTGTGCACTCCTTGGTTGTGGCATTAGTTACATTAAGATTACTTATGTTGCCACTCATTTGGCCAAAGATGCCGCAGTTGTCGCCGTTCTCTACGATGGTAATGTCGCTAATGGTGTACCCTTGCCCATCGTAATTACCAAGAATTGTTCCGGGTGTTACGTAGTCCCCAAAGGTGTCCATTTTAATATCCGCATATTGAGCATAATCTGAGGAAAGATCATTTCTTATGTCGTTAAGCTGATAGGGGTTGGCTACCGGGTAAGGATAGGTTTCGGTTCCGTCGCCAACATGTCCGGTCAATATACATTCTCCAGCAAGAGTTCCCTCTACTTGGAAGTGAAGCTTCCCGGTCAGGTCGCCAAGGATTGATGTATCTTTGATTCGGACATAGAAATTATTAGAGACAAGCGGATTGACCTCAGCAAAGAAGCTCCAAGCGGCGCCATCTGCTGAGACCTCAAAATATGCCTCGCTAATAATTTGCACCTTGGCCGTGAGAGGGGAAAAGGTGAGCTTCTGGAGCCCAGTATTTTCTGTTTGGCTGACCGGATCATTCTGCTTTGCGGTAAATGGCAAAGGTTGCGCAACGAGGGTTACAGCGGCTCCTCCTCTTTCTTCTCCAATAATTACTCCAATGTCGCGCCCAGACCCATCCTTGGTTACGATTTCCTTAGCGTTCTTAGGCGCCGACGAGCCCGTGGTTTTGCTTGCCGAGAACACATAACTTCCGTTTGCGTCAGTGTAATTGTAGGACACAACCCCCGGAGTTCCGTCTGCCCAGATTACACTTGCAGAGACGAGCTTGTTGGATTCATTGTACACGGCTGTCCCGGGAACGATCGCGAAGGCTTTGCTTTTTACCATTACTAAAAAGAAGGCCGGACTATCCGAGAACACATCCTCAATAAGGGCGACACGCGCCTTTGACTCACTCGGGAGTTGCACGGGGATATAGGCTCCCTCGAGAGGGACGGCAGGGTTTGATCTGCGGCCTATACGACGAGTAGCCCCACCTTCTTGGAAGAGCTTACGGATACTGTACTTTACTGTTTGCATGATTTCTCCTAAAAGTCCACGCCAACCCGCACCCCGTATGTTTTATTGGTGGAGGCAAAGGCGGTTATTCTGTATTTATTGGCAAAGATAAGCCCAGCATCCAAGGTCGCGTGGTTGAGCCCCTCATCAGAGAATCCGGTTCCCAGTGCCACTGATGGGCGGATAGGCTTAGGCTTGTGATATACATGTTTCTCTACGTACACGGAATCCGTAAGTACGGAGATGTCTGTTTTAACCGAAAATATGTCCGTCTTTTTGTTAAACTTTATATCAAGATCAACGGTGGCCTTGCCCTCGGTGATGATATCTCTGTACGAGGCTACCTCTTGGGCTTCATCGTGGACGTATATTGTGTCTATGCGAGCCGGGAGACTCTCCCTGATAATGGTAGTCCTTACGGGCAGCGTAGTGCGGTGTATGACGGGATTGGATGTGACAAAGTTGCGATTGCGACCCAGAAGATACCCCGCACCGACGAGCGCGCCCGCAAGGACGATAAAAAGCAAGAGGTAGGGCAGGTATTTAGTAATCACGTTTAGATAGTGCGTTTACTATGTTATATGAGCCAGCTATGGCAGTGCTAACAGCGAACCACACATCTCCTGATATGTGCCGCTGGAAAAGCAGTGCGGTTGTAACTACGACAGTTCCCATGGCCACAAGGTATTCCCTCGAGAATAGGGCTTTTAAGCGCTCGCCCCATAGTCTTATGGATTTCATTGAGGACATGTCCCTGTCAGCCTGTAGGGTGGCTCCGGCAACGTAAGACACAGCGGTGGCCATAACAACCCATTGCCACTGGGTTTCCGTTATCATCCCTCTCGCCATTGCCATGGTAGCGGCAAAAAAGAGGAACACTGAAAGGATCAACTTTCTTGATAGCATTGCGTTGATATTCATCTTGAACTCCTTGTATTTAATTGTAGGCGTGCCATATTTTTGTCAACCTATTTTTGGTTTCGGTATAACTCTTCCACGATCATCTCATCAATGGAGACCCCAGTGATCGCCTGCATGATTGATGAGGGTACTCCAATAGGGGCTATTTGGGTAACTCCGTACCTTACTCCTGCCCGAGTCCACGCCCTCCCGCTTGTCATGTTGTACCGGTTTATGTCTGGCATAAGTCCGGCAGCAAGAGTCGGCGAGGTTACAAACCGAGTAAGGTTAGCTGTCCCAAGAGCAGACTCGAGCAAGACGTTGTCTTCGCCTTTCCTTACCTTGCGCTTAGCGGCTTTATCAGGGAGTAGCGCCTCCCCAAAGGTTTTGTTTTGCAGGCTCATAAGCCTTCTTGTCCAATACTGGATCAGAAACTCTGCGACAGTGTATCCAAGGAAGGCGATAAGGCTGTTGAGCACAATAGTCTTCCCGCTCAGGCGGAAGTAGCCGTGCTGTGGCTTGTTTAGGTTTTTCCTGTATTCATCCCTCACCATCTTTGCTGTCTGGTAGGCTCTTTTCATGTCTTCCCGGGAAAAGCGATTATTGTATTTGTCTTCATGCTTAAACACGACTTTCATGTTGGCGGGACTTAGCATATCTACGATGTTATTCATCACC
Organism: Bacteroidota bacterium; assembly: GCA_029567375.1. GTDB lineage: Bacteria > Bacteroidota > Bacteroidia > Bacteroidales > UBA932 > Cacconaster. Next base: position 9,391 of record JAKQLB010000024.1, read on the forward strand.
ATTAAGCGTGTTGCCTCATTAGCTTGAGATTCATCTCCATAAACAATAGATCGGAATATGCCCTGCGACCAATTGCTTTTATTGTCGATGAACGGATTAGCGTCATTAAGCATAATCTCCGCATGGTTAATCCCGAAGCGGAGGAACCATAGAAGGTTAGCCATTGAGTTGTTTTTTGTGAAGTACTGAGGGCTAAAGACCGGAGATGGATCACAATTCGTGGAAGCGTTAACCACCATCCCTGAAACAAGGGCACGCTCAAAAACTTTTGGATCATCAAGGGCAATCTCTATTGCCTTGGAGTTATCCCCAGTTGATTTAAGAGCCTCAACATATTGCTTACTGGACATGACCGCCTGCAATACCCCGGCTACATAGGAGAACCCCCAGTTGCCGCGCTCGGTGGCCATAAATCCACTGTTTTGCAGGTTAAACTCAGCAAGCCTGGTTGACTTCCTGAATGCGCGGATAAAAGTGCTGAGTTCCCTGTCTATATCAAGTCTGCGCCACTTCTCGATCTGCTCTTCATACAGGTTTTTGCCACCGGTTTGAAGGATGGTAAGCGCAGAAGCAAGGTTGGGGTGCTTGTCCGGGTTGCGTAACCTACCGCTAAACACGTTCACCATCTTGTTTGCTTCCGCCCACACAGTTGGGTTAACGAACACAGCGGATAGGTGGCGCTGAATAAAGTTGAGGGCGATCATTGACGGCCTCCAGGACAGAGCAACAGATGTAACGTTTGTTCTGGCAAGCGATATAAACCGATCTATCCCTCTTCTTGGGGGAGCATAGCCCATAATCCCTTTCAGGTATCTAAAGAGAACATCCTCATACCCGGTGTTAAAGGTTTGCGACACATCCAATGGGAGCACATTATTGATGTAATATATGGTAGGGTAGAACGCTATGTATTTGGCCATGGACGCATTGTAAGACGTGAGGATGGGCACGTAATCGGTATTCTCTACCCCTTCGGCTCCCTCGTATTTTTTTACCCATGGCGGCTCGCCAAGCAGGTCTTTAGTGCTACCCTCTCCTCTACCTTCCTTGACTAACCCGGAGGCCTGATCTGAGGCAATACCCTCAAGCACGTTCATTATATAGTTTTTCCGCAAGCCGATGACGGATGTCCCCATCATCTTGTTTAGCTCTATAATCTGGGTCTCATAGTAACCGTTAAACTCTAACATTAGGTCTTTGAACTTGATTACATCGTCGGGATGAATCGTGCGCCCCGTGCTTTTCCCGTCTCTTACATTTCGGTTGTTTTGCTGCACGGCTTTTTTTATATACTCGTTACGGAGTGCATCAATTAGCTTGTGCTGTTCCTCTGTTAGGGGTGGGAGTTTTCTTGTTGGCATCTCGTCCTGAGATATCCCGCGCACCTCAGATTCAAAATCCTGCTCAATGGCACTCTTGACTATTGCACCGGCTATCTTTTGGTGCTCCAGGTAGTATGGCTCACCAAGCTTGTTTGATTTGCGGTGGTTCATAAAGAGCTCTTTAATCTCGTATATAATCTCTGAACCATGCCCGGCCATGCGCTCACTCCAGTTTTTGCCCGATGATACGCGAGAGAGAACCTCTTTCCCCTCTTTACCCATCTTGGAGATCAGGACATTTGCCATGCGGAACGCGTTCAACTTGACCCCACTTGACTGGATTACCTCAGAAGAGTAGCTCTTTATTAAGTTCCCAATCATTAGCAGCATATCCTCTTCGCCTTGCTCAGTGAAGTCGTTAAACTCCTGCTGCATCCGCTTGACAAGCTTGGGGACAACATCAAAGAAGTTGCTATTGAAAAACGCCTTGGTAGTGCCGGGATCGATAATCTCCAGCGCCTTTACCAACTCAAGCGTGGTGCAGTATTGCAGCTTTGATCTGCCGGTCAACTTGTGTACGTATTCGTTGTATTCCTGTGACCCCTTGGTGTCCCCCGGGTCTGTGCCCAGCTTAATAACAATGGTATCGCTAAGTACATTCATCACCGAGGTTCTCAGTTTTGCTACGTCAAACTTGCCACGTAAAGAGTTGATAAGCTGCATTATGTGCTTCTGGGCATCACGGAAAAACGCTTCCTGATCCTCAATGGATGATTCAACGATTTTCTTAGCCCCGGGGGTGTCGGCATGGAAATCTACCGAGCTTAGCTTTGTAGGCTTAACTGAGTTTGCTATTTGAGCAACCCGCGCAGAGATTTGGGCATAGTTGTGACAGTTCATCCCATCGATAGTTAGGAAATCGCCATTGTCACGGACGATGAACGATACGGGGATTGATTTCCCGTCGCCCCTGTACACCACAGAATAGCTATCGTGCCCAAAGCGGTGGGTTATGTATGATTTGCTCGGGGTGGTAAAGACATTGATAAGAGGCGAGCCCCTTGTTCCGTTGGGGATAATCAGGCTACTGTCAGACTTGGCTCTGGATATGTCGTCTTTGTTGAATATCTCGGCATCTGTCTCAACCCCAAAGAGGGAATCATAAATGGCCTTAATCTCAGGGTCAAGGTCTATTGCCGGGTTCTCGCTCATATTATCCCATACATCAGAGATAAGCTTCTGCATGCGCGAGTACACCTCGCCTATGATGCCGCCACGGTTTACGCCCTTATACAGGGTAGTCATAAACCCGGATACAAACTGCTCCCGCTGGTTTTGGTTCCAGTTGTGTGGCGAAGCACCAAGCCATGAGCTCAGGCGGCTGTAGATGGATGCAGCTTTCTTGTCTTTTGTCGCTGCGAGTGCCAACGCTTTTTCATAGGCGTGAGCAAGCTCATGTATGCCGGTAGTGGCATCAAGGTCTTTGCCTAATGCTATGTGGAACTTTCCTGTTTTGTCTGAGGTGAAAGCAAGCCCCCGGATGACCCTTGTGTCTTCTGCTTTGGAATAATCCCTTTGTATTCCCCGGTCAGTATTCGGTATGCTACCTTTTCCTTCTCTTCGATTGACATCTTGCTGTTTCTCAAGGCCAGTGTTTCCATAGTTGCGAGAGCCCAATACATCGGACTTTTGTGAGATGCCCCCGGTTGACCCGGCTCGTGCGAATATCTCTGCAACTTCATCTCCAGCTTTTCTAATGTCATTGATGCTAACGCTTTTGCTTCCTTTGAATAATTCATAATATACCTCGTCTTTGAAATTAGCCAGAGCATCATACCCGATCGCCACGGGAAGATCGCACACAGCGTAAGAGAACTCTGCCGATTCGTCGCTTCCATACTTATGGCATGCTTCGTGGCACATCACCATCACAAGCTCTCTTGCGAGCAGTATCTCTGGGTCTTTCATCATCATTACGGCTTTATTTGATATTCTGTTTGAGTAGATGTTTTCAAGACAGTTAAATAGATTTACTGCAAAAAACTCCTTGCCAATGGCTTTCTTTATGTCTGGCTGATACCTTTCGCTTGGTCTCCATCCTCCAACCCCTTTACTATACCCTATCCCAACCATAGTCTCTTCGGGGAAGGCCGGGGATACGTATTTGTGAAACAATGAGATTACCTTAGAGAAGGCTTTGTACACTTTTTTGTGTGTCTTTACGTGTTTCTTTATGTCATCCTTTAAAGATTGGTCATTGCCGGGCAACACATACATTGTGTTTGAATCGATTTTTATGCCGTTCTTGATAGACCCGATGAGCTCCTTTACAGCGCTGTTTACGTTTTTTTGCTTGGCATCTGAAATAATTTTCGTTATTTGCTCTTCAAGCACCCGTGAGAACCCGTGCGCCAACTGGGTTCTGTTGTTGATAAAGGGATAGTTATTGCTTTCTGGGTCTGGGTTGAGCTTAGTGAAGTTTATGAAGACTTTCAAGTCCCCTTTCCCGAACCATTTTAACCAGTAGAGGCTGGGAGTCGCGTACACCGGAAGGCCATGAGTTGTAACAACATATTGCGGCCATGCCTCTCTTGTTTCTGTGCCGATGTTCGTCTCATGTAGAGTTATGTCGTATTTGTTCCCCTCAAACTCAAACGATGATGACGAGATGGGCTTAGAACTGGTGTCTTTGGCCGTGGGCAATACTTCCTTTTTTACCTCTATCCGCCCATAGGCACTGCTGACTTTTCTACTTGTGTAGGACAAGGTAGCCTTCCCGCTATACAATTCAGCATAGCGGTACACTTCTCCCTTCATGTAACGGTTTTGATTATCGTAAACAATGTTAACAACTGTGCCGTTAGGAAGATCAGTTTTTTCGATGTTTAATTTCATCTGCTTCCCGCCCGGCTCCATGGACTCCATATACATATCAAAGTTTGTGGTAAGCTCGGTCTTGACGCCGTCCTTGACTGTGATCACCTGAAACATTTCCGTACCAAGTATAAAGCCTGTTTTTGCAATGCCGTAAGCACCAGACTTGTCTTTCCCTTTCCCGGTGTTGCCAACGCGCAACAGCTTAGTTTTAACGTCATCAGGACTCATCCCACTGCCATCGTCAGCGATAATTACGTGAGTATAAGAGGACAACTCGAGCTTTGAGCTATCAGGTAAAAGGTTAAAGTTGGCTAAGGCCGCGAGAGGGGAGAGGTTATCCTTTAATGCCTCAATATATCCAGGCGTTACCTCGTAAAACTCCACGTTTTTTGCCCCGGCATCGACGCTATTTTGGATGAGCTCATAAACAAGCATCTTGGTTAAGCCTTGCCCGACAACGTCGTTTCTCTTGGTTGTGATCAGTTTGCGAATATCGGCAGAGCCGGACACCCCTTCAGTAGTCTTGGACATATCCATAAGTCTGTCAAGTCTTTGGTTGATCTCAGTATGGAAGTCCGCATCAGGGATAGACCCGGAAGACATGTTTTTAAGCATATCAGAAATGGTGGACTCATCGATGCTCTCATCAACGTACTGGATACAAGAGAAGAATTGCTCAAACAGATCGTCAGATTTTAGGCCGGGGGCAACAGAGTTGGCAAGACGCTCTACAATGTCCTCTGTTATTGCTATGGTAGCATCAATCACTTCCTGGCTCATCCCAGAAGAGGCCATTGCATTATTTATGTTTGCGAGAGAGAGCTCTTTCCCTTTTAGCTTCGAGGTGTCAATAAGTCTCGTGTGTGGGTTTTTAAACCCTAAGACTGTTTGCCCTTCGGGGACATCCTTACTGTAGCGCTCAAGTTGCGTGTAAGAGCCCGCGCCACTTCTTCTTGGGTCGGTTGTGTAAGCCCAAGTTTCTTGTGCATAGCTCTCAACCGTTCCTTTAATTCCTTGGCCGCCTTCATCGTTTCCAATTGCCTCTGCGAAGGCTGAGGCTGACTCGAGGAAGTCTTTTGCTTCTGTGCCATATAAATCTCCCGCGTCATACGCTGTAGCGAAGCTCCCATCGTCAAAGATAGAAAGGCCTGCGAGACCTTTTTCCGTGGCGAGCTTAGCCACTATCATTTTCTGTTCTTCGTTTAGTGGAGAGTCGAACTTGATATATATCCCGGGCGTAACCTGCCCACCGTTCTCTCCCGTCTTGTTGAATATATCCAAGTCAGAGTCATCATAGTATTTTGTCAAGATAAAAGACTGCTGCTTTTTGCCTTTAGCATATTCACGCATAGCGCCGACAAAAGCATTAACATATTTAGGCTCATCAGTTTTGAGAACAACATGGAAAGACGGCTCTATGTCGATCTCTCCAGTGTCATAGTTTTTGTACAAACCTTTCTGTGCCTCGATAGAATATAATCCGCTCGGGATCGCAGACAGCTTATTTTCAAGGTCAGCTCTTGCTGCCTTTATCTCTTCCGGGGATAGAGGCTTGTCTGTGTAGGGAGATATATCGGCACTAAGCGGGGCTGAGCTTTGCTGGATCACGTTGGCAGGATCAAATAACACATAGCTTGGTGAGTCAGTGCCAATCGTAACATCATTAACCACAACTAAGTCATAGCCCATGTTTCTCGCGTAGGCAAAGAGGTCGTACCACCTGTTCCCGCTACCTGTCCCCTCATAATCATGTAAAGTCCCGGAGTCGAGCAGATCATAAACGCTTACCGCCTCACCACTTCCACGGTCGATCCACTCATCATACTCTTCGGCATAGCTGTTAATGAAATCTCTTACAGCACGGTCGTATGGGTTCGTAAGGTTAAGCATTTTTGTGTATGCAATATGAGCTTTTAGGATGTGCCCGTTTTGCCCATAATACTTTGCCACCTCTTCGTCTGGGGTAAAGAATATGATGCCGTTCCTGTGGTAGGACGGGTCTATGCTTGATACTGCTGTGCCGCCATGGTAAAGTGTGATCGGGGCTCCGCCAGACATTACAATTTGCTTTGGAGCTTGAGGCGTTGACTGCGGAGCTTGCGCCACTTTTATTTTTTGGTAATCTATGCCGCTAACCTTCTTCCATTCGCTTTCTGGGAGCTCTCGCACCACGTACACCTTGAAGGACGATGTTATGCCACTAAGCCTATATGCCGGGTCGATGTGTTCTTTGGAGAGAGAAAGCCTTGAAGGTACTTCTGTGGCGATCCTAAGCTCAAAGACTCTGGTTATCTCGTTTACGGGTACTCCGCCATCAACCTCGAGCTCACCTGACATCCCGTCATGGGTATTTTTTGTGCGGTTCATCTCTATCACGTATGCTGGTCTTTGGAATGTTGGCTGGTCGTACCAGGCCGCAAAGTGTGTAGCGTAGGATAGTGCTTGCGCTGGATGAGTTGCCGTGGATGTTTTCCCAGCCTGACTCTCGAAGTTCATGTCCCCGAACGACTTAACCTCTCCAGTATCATTGATTGACGACATTTCTGCTGCGCTGATCCCTCTCCACATTTTTGTTTCGCTCACATCGGTACTGTTCAGAACTGGATGCTCAGCAAGAGGTGTGTAGCGGCCGTCTATTATCTTGCCGTCTTTATCCACCAGAGACTTGTCATAATATGCTTTTTTGGTATTGTTCAGAAACGTGTATTCTGTCTCCCCGATATTGGAGTCCAGAGGTGAGTGGACATCAACTTCAATTTCTTTTACGCCCCACCCGTACTCGCGCTTTACCTCTCTTGGGTTATTGAAAACACGGCTCATTGCGCCTTTTATGTGCTCACCATAATAGGCAGGCAAATCCTTCTCTTCCACGTAATCGAATACGCTTTTGTTTTGCAGAGGTTTAGTGTGGCTAAGGTTTACTATCGGAGGGTTCTCAAGATTATCAAAGTAGCGATCCAGCCATATACGCGCATCAATCAAAGAGGACGGGACAGGCATAAACTTTTCCTCGACAAGCTTGATGTTCTTGTTTATGGTGTTTAGTAGTTCGCGCTTTTGGTCGTCGCTAAGCTTGAGTACGGCCTCGCTCCATTTATCCATGTCTTCAGGGTCAGGCAGATCAAACGTTTGCTTAGGCCTTAGCTTTGGTTTGCCAGAAGATGGGGCGGGCTCAGGCTTGCTCAATGGAGTTACTGGCTTAGTTTTTGGCTTTGCCTTCTTAGCGTCTTTCAACATCCCCTTCAGGTGATGCAACTCATCTTCAGCCGAAATGATGTCGCCCTCAAGTGAGGCTATCTCATCCTCTAACTCTTCGTACTCGGCCTGAGCTTTTCTGGTGTCTTTGCCTTGATCCTCAAGCCTTGATATCTTGTCCTCGAGTCTGAGCAATTTATTCTCGTATGATCTTAACTTTTTCTTAGAGTCAGCAATTTCTGTTTTTTTAAGCTCTACCTCTGCTGCAAGATACTCTGCTTCGTTTGGATCACTCTTCTTTATTTTCGGCTCTGGCTTCGGCTCTGGCTTCGGCTCTGGTTCCGGTTCGGGCTTCGGCTCTGGGTGAGGGGTAGCAAAACCCTTAATGGTTGTCTCGATAACATCATGTATCTCTTTTGATACAGACGAGACACCGAGAACCCTCGTACCGTCTCCACGATCAGAACTGAGAGCCTCGTAAACAAGAGCCTTCTCTTCTGGACTAAGGTCTCTGTAGCTGCTTTTCTTCCCACCAGTAACATGGGATATAATTGCCTCTTTAATGGCCGATTTAATAGCGGCAACCTGCTCCTTTGAAGACCCTTTAGGGACGGCAGAGGTAGCCACGGCAAAGAGTGTTTTTCTGGTTTTCTCTTCCTCTTCTTTGGTTAAAACAGATTTCTTGGGGGTCTGGGGCTTCTCTGGTTTTGGTTGGTCGGCAACAGGCTTTGGCTTAGGGGCTGGCGGAGGCGAAGCAACACCCCTTCTCCCCTCGATCTCACGGAGTATTTCCGTCTCCGCTGTCGGGTCGATATCAATGGGCTGATCAGGAGGCGCAGTTGTGGTTCCTGGAGGGACAGGCATTGGCTCCGGGACTACGGGTGGAACTGGAGCTTCACCGGCAGGGACAATGTCTTGCCCAGTAGGCTGGGGCTGCGCACCAGACGGAGGCGTGCCCTGCGATAATTCGTCTATAAGCCTTGAGTTTATGAGTATCAGTTTGTTAAAGTTGTCAGACCTGTTTGCTTCGGGGTACTTAGAGTTTATGTCTCTAATGATAGCTTTAGCTTTGCTTATGGCTTCCTTGATATATCCTGCATTGGCCTCTTCAACAACTATCTTGATTTGCTTTACGTATCCCTCAAAGGACTCGGCCTCGGATTTGCTTTTGAAACTCAGGCCGCCATAACGGTAAACGATATTCCCTTTCTCATCTATCTCATAATAAGCCTCCACTTTCCCGTCGAGATTATTAACCCTGTCGGCTGCGCGCTTGAGCGCAGAAACCTTCAGATATCCATACGTAGCGAAGAGTCCGCTTGTTATGCCACCGGTAATAGATGCGTCGATGGCTGAGTCTTGTAGTATACCAAAGAACTCTTTCTGATCGTACTCTCGGAGCCCGAGCGCAACATCAGTAAGGTAATCTGAGGAAACCCCAATAAGGCTCTTCGTGGCCATAGTAGCAGCGCCCTTTGCCATGGCTATAGGAATAGACCATCCGGTTACTTCTGCCACCTGTTTCTCAATAAGCTTTTTGATCACACTCTTCTCAAGTAAAGCTGATTTCCCGAGAGTGCTTTTTAAGATGTATTTAGAGCTCAGAGCTATAAGCGCTGCATTAACTACCCCGGTGGTTGCCGCGGAGATTGTCGCGCTTTTACGATCAACGTCTGGATTCTCCCGGATGAGACGATTGTATTTTTCAAACCCTGAAGAAGTCCCTGACACACCTCCAGCCAGCAATGGGTCAATAATTGCCATCGCAATGGTAGGCGCAAACTCTGCGAGACTAATAGCCGCCCTCTCAAATACCTGACCATATTCTTTGTTTTGGAATGCCTTGGCAACCCCGACCTCATCTCCACCACCATACTTTTCCTTGTGCCCGGCAAGCAAGCCATAAATGTATGATGCTTTGTAGTGGTTTCCGACCATTGTATAGAGTGGTGCTGTTATAGTCTTAAGCGGGATAGACAGCGCAGAGTTTAGCAATGCTCCGGTTATATTGTCGATTGGCATGTCTTCGTCGCCAAGGATTTTCCCGGTTTTGGCCTTAATATTATGTATCGTTTTTACTCCGGCCTCATACCCTCCTTGTGGGCTCTCAGCGTGCTTTATAGCCTGGAATGTTGGGCTTTCAGCAAGCAGTTTGTCGGCCTTGGCGCGAGCATCATACCATTGACTTAGCTGCTTCCCGTCCATAAGGCTTATTTCTGCGCGACGCAATGGGTCTCTTTCTTTCGATAGGGCTATCGCTCGTGCCTCAGTCAATTGAGCTTGCTGTTCCTTGGCTTTGGACGCGTATTCTTGCATGTAAGAGTAGTACTTGCTATCTCTTTCCATGAGATCGATCTTGTCTTGCAGTTGCGCTCTTGCTGAGTTATCGGACAGAGCCTTATCTAATTTTTCCTTTGTTGCAGCATTATCGGACAGCCATCTTGTTATGCTGTCATAATCGTCCCCGGTGAGAGGGGTGAACGCGCTTATTTTAGACATCAATACATACCTTCAATATCGGAAACAAGGGAGGAGTTGCTTTTGAGCCTATTATATTCATTGGTCACGCCCACACGGTAATTGACCCGGGCGCGGTATACCCCCTCTATCTTCTCGTATCCGTATGCTTTGAGGGCGTTTACGGTTTCAAGCTCTGCTGGGCTCAAGTTTATTGGGCTCACATATTTCCCGCCTTTGAATGCGTGAACCTTTCCTTTCTTTGTTACGTTAATAGTTATACCGCCTTTCTTTAGTATTATGGTCTTGCCATCACGCGAAAGGCCTATTGAGTAACCACGATGGGCGCGAGGGGGTAGGGCTGCCTCTGCCTGGGTAACGTTCGCCCGAAGCGTTTGGATGGCGCTAAGGCTTTTCTGCATGTGATGCGGGTTGTAGTCGTCAATTGGAACCTTGGTTATATCAAGTCCGAACTGTGAGAATATGTCCCTCAGATAAGTAGCCCCTGCAAGAGTAGCATTCTGATTGACGTTCTTAGGCTGTGGAGACACAGATAACTCTGCGCCTCGTCGTCTTTGCTGGTCGTACTCATCCCACATTGCCTTATACTTAGTCGGCTCAAGACCGGCATCGACAAGCAACTGGGTGAACTCTGCATAAGTATTAGGCTTGGCTTGATAAAGCCATGTGTTAACGTCGGCCTCTTTTTGTGGGCGGGCATGAGCAGGGTTGTCTGTGGCTGCGCTCATAAGAGCCTTGTATGCCTCTCCGCTTAATTTGGAAGAATTAGCCTCAACGTCAGCCATGGTGAATCCATCTTCATGCTGCTTTACAAAGTCCTTAAGAAAGCGCTCGCGCATATAAGTATTAGCCGCCTCTGGTGCGAAACCCATGTCGCGAAACTGCTTCAATCCGTCTTCGCCCCACACTTTTGAAAGCTCATCGTACTGGAAGTTAAAACGCTGCTGCTCCTTAGCCCGTTCTTCTGCTTGCATAGCTCTGAGGCTTTCTTGATACTTCTGGTTGTCCATCTGTATCTTGGTGTTAATCATGCTCCCAATTGACTCTATCATTTTGTCAATACCGGTGCTGCTGTCCTGGTTTATCTGTGGTTTTGCCGGACGGAATAAGCTATTCATTTACCCTCCAAAGAGCGAGCCAAGGCGGCTCTTCATTAACTTAAGCAAAAAACCGTCTGAGCTCCAGTCCGCCAAGTTCGCAGGTTTCCCATCAAGAGCCCCAGACTCCGGGAGTTTGCTGTTAACACCGTGAGCGGCAGCCAATGAGCCAAAGCCGCTCTTCATTAACTGAATCCTGAACATAAGACCCATAAGATCGTCTGGGCTCCAGTCCGCCAAGTTCGCAGGTTTCCCATCAAGAGCCCCAGACTCCTGGAGTTTACTTACCATCTGTTCGTTAACACCGTGAGCGGCAGCCAATGAGCCAAGCTCTATAGCATTTTCTGCGATATTAGCTCCCCAGGCGTTCTTGTCTGCCTTGTATGCCATGGCGGCCTGATCTTTCATCTGTGCCAACTGGAGGGTTGCGTTTTCAACTTTCTCATTAAGCGCTGCTGAGTGTTGAGTATTAGCGAGAAGAGCCTGCTGTTGCTGATTGCCCACTTCGCTTTGGATGCTGGTGGCAGCGCCAAGCATGGCGTTGGCTTTTTGCCCTTCGGAAAGCAATCCTTTATTCGCTGCTACGTCGAGCCCATGCTCAGCCTTTTGATATAGTCTCGCTCCAAGACTTTTTGCCGCAGATGTCGTCTGGTTAAGCAGGGTTTTATTTACGATGTCGGCTTGGTTATTGGATATGATTTTATTCAACGCTTCCGAGGTGTGCTTATTCTCATAATCTGAGCGCTTTGGTTTATTAAATAGGCTGTACCCGAGCTTCATCACTGCTGGGGCTACCTGTAGAGCAAGCATCGGTAAAGGCATGTTATACTCCTTCTTTAAGGTCTATCTCAATACTGCGAAGGCCAGTAGAATTGTCAACTAAAAATTGGACAGATTCTCCCCATGCCGTTATTGGCAACATAATCCACTTGAATCTCTCGGGATTGGCCGCCCTGTACTCCGCCGGCTCGGCTCCGAATATATCGTTGCTAACTAATGCCGAGGTGCTATCTACTGATCCTACGCGCAAGCGATACCTGACGATCCTGCGGTTACCGAGATAAAAGACCTTGCTTTTTATTCTGTAGTTAGCGTCCTCATCTGGTGAGGCGCTTGGGTATTCCACAATGTTACCGTCATTAGAGATAAAGATGGCTTTGTTTTCCACCTCTTCGCCAAAATTAACTGACGCTGTTTTATCTATTCCGAGCCCGGTGAATACCGTCCACTTCTGAATCTGGTCATGGAACACATAACTGATACCGCTTGTCTTGTCGTGCAGGAGGTATTGGGATCGAGCATCAATCCACACTGACGCATAGTTTTTGTGGACGGGGATATCCATTACGCCAAAAGAAATGTTAGAGAGCCCTTCTCTATCCCATCTCAGAACACCATTTTCCGATAGCCAGAACAATGCCCCGCCACCGGTGCACAAGCTGCCAGGAGCGTATAGCCCACCTGAGCTATACTCCTCGATCTCATTAGTTATAGAGGCGGCCATGCTCGCAAGATCGTCAGCAAGGATAATGCGGCTTAACGTATTGCGGGTAAAGACAACGAGGGTGTTCTGATACTGCATTCTCATGTACGAGGGAGCGATGACTATCCCGGTTACTGGCTCGGCAAATATCTTGCTGTTTAAGGAGGGGAATGAGCTACCGGATATGTTTGACCAGACAACCGTATTCGCACCTGGCTCTTGTACTACGCTCTTTTTTTCAAATGCGATGTTCTCATTAGCAAAATCACCGGAATCAGATTTACCTATTGGCGCGCGGAAGAACGTTGCCCCTTTTTCTGTCGCGTCGATAAGCCTTGCGGCTTCTGATTCTGACAGGTCTGGCATCTCCATCAAATCAAAACGAGATACATAATACACGTTATCGTCATTAACGCTATAGTAATCATCCTTGTCTTCCGGGTTGTTTATCACGAGCTTCTTGCTTAGCTCGACATCAAGAATGAATGCAGGGCTGTCATAGTTTACCGTGGCGGTGGCGACTGCTGTGCTGATGTGCATCCTTAGTTTTAGCGATCTTTTCTTGAGATAGGCAATCAGCTTTATAGTTATAGGTGCCTTGCTCGCATGAGAAATGATATCTGTTATCGGCGTATATAGGGTTGTGGTAGCGCTCTTTACGCGATAACCAATTCTTACCACACCCATGCTACTAAGATACCATGCTGAAATGGTGAAATTGCCACACGTGATAAACTCTGAATATAGCTGATTTAATGACGGCGACCTGAGCCCTGCCGGAACAAACGTCCCTTCATAAATAATGAGAACAGGTGGAGTGGGCGAGACAAGAACCTCATACTCAATTCTTCTGTCGGCTCTTAGGCGGTAAGCCCTATTAGATATAACCGTCTCTTCGCCATATGGTGCCACAGTATAATCGTTCTCTGCCGGGACATATTCAGATATTCTGCCGTTGAGTTTTTTGACTATTCCGTTCTGGTGCATTGCAGATAGGTTGAATAGACTCCCATGGTTAGGGATAAATGAGAAAGAGTATGGGACGTTAGTACAGATATAGTGCCCAAGGCGCATCGGCCTTGAGATGTCGAATATAGGCTGCGAACCCCAGTAATCCTCGCCAAAAACAAAGAACTTCCCGTGGTTATATGTGTCCCATAGCGGGTTTGTAACACCATCTTCATCGTTAGCGAGACACAGGTACAACCGGTTTATGGACTCACGGTTAAGATATGGCGGCATGATATAGCAATCAAGATCACCATCATTAAGCTTGCAGACCACGGGGACAGGGGTTCTCATGTCTTGAGCAATGATTCTGATTTTGTTTGGGCTCAACAGGTAAGGGTCAAATGAGGAGACACCGCAAGCAGACTTGGTTAGTTTTACCTGTATGATTGGGGCAACATAGTCAGTTGAATTATTGTTGTTGATCGCAATCTCAACGTATCTATCGAACTTAAATGGGAATACAATAGATGTGGTCTCAATGCCTGCCATAAAAATGACACCGCTTCTCTCAGCGGCCATTTTAGCCATGGGTGCGGGGTTGTTATCATAACTAATATCAGCAAGGCTAAGAGAGCTACTGTCGGTATATGACCCCACTCCTGTTGAGTCTATAGGCACTCTTCCTACAAGCACAAACTGCTTCTCAATCACGCCCTCCCTAAAGTCAATATCCCTTCGGTAGATATTGTAGTAGCGCAACCTGTCTTTTGTCTTTTAGATC
>JAKQLB010000061.1 GCA_029567375.1 Bacteroidota bacterium
GCGCCACGCGCGCATGATCGTCACCGATTCAGGGGGGGTGCAGAAGGAGGCCTATTTCTATCGGGTCCCCTGCATCACCCTGCGCGAGGAGACCGAGTGGGTCGAGACCGTCGAGGACGGCTGGAACCTGTTGGCCGGTTCAGATTATGACCGTATTCTCGGCGCCATTCGCACTTTTTCACCGCCGGCGCAGCAAACAGCGCACTATGGCGATGGGCACGCCAGTGAAGCCATTGTCCACCTCCTCGATGGGACGGTTTAGCCTTTGGAGAACTGCACCGTGATCCATCCTGTCAATCGCATCTGCCTGTTGCTGGGTCTTTCGATTCTCTGTATCGGATGGGTCCTTTTACCCTCGCAAGCCTGCTCCCAGTCCACTTTCATGCCGACATCCCATTGGATTTATGACTATCTCGACCGCCTCGAAACCCGCGGTCTGCTTCCCCGTCTGTTGGGGGACACCCGTCCCATGACCCGACTGGCGATCGCCCGCGAGCTGCTGCCGCTCCTCTCCCGCAAGGAGGAACTCAGCCGTGCCGAGCGGGAGCAGATTGAGTTTCTCGAAAATGAGCTGCGTGAGGAGTTCGAGCAGCTTGGTATGGAAATTACTGGCCAATCCACCGGCTGGACCAGGCTGACGCGCCACAAGTGGGTGGATCCCTGGGCGCCGGATCTGCTCTACGCCAACGGCCGCAACATGCTTGATTTTTCGCTTGACCTGCCTGGGGAGTCGACCCCGCCGCTGCGGATCTGGGTCGATCCGGTGGTGAGCTTTGATGGTTTGGCAGCGAACGCGGATACGCTCTCCGCCACCGAGCACGTCAACCATCTTGAACGCGGCATCGCCCTGCGTGGCACTTTGGGCAAACACATCGGATTTTATTCTGATGCCCGCGACAACCAGGAGTGGGGGACCCGGCAGTATCCGGGTATAGTCAATTTTACCCGCGAAGGACTGGGCTTCGTCAGGGGCAGTGGCAGTGGCAAGAGAATGGATTATGACGAGACCGTCACCGGAGTGGTTTTCACGCGCAATTGGCTGACCCTGCAGGTTGGCAAAGACCGCAACAGCTGGGGGCCAGGCTATGCGGGCCAGCTCATGATCTCCGATCATCCGACTTCATACGATCAGATCAAGATGGAAGTTGCCGCCAGCCATCTTCGTTTTACCATGCTCTGGGCGGTGCTGCAGCATTACAATTCCGACTTTTTCATCGGCAATCATCAGGAAAAATATCTTGCTGCGCATCGGATTGAATTTTCGCCATGGCCGTTTCTGGATTTTGGACTGCATGAGATGATTTTGTACGGTGGCCGTTCATTCGAACCCTCCTATTTAAATCCCCTGAACTTCTTTCGATCGGCTGAACATTATCTCGGCGACCGCGACAATGCCGCGATGGGGCTGGATCTGCAGTTAAAGCTCCTGCCAAAAACCAAGCTCTATGTGGAACTGCTGCTGGATGATATTACCAGCAGTAAGATTGGCACTGGATTCTACGGCAATAAATATGCAGTACTCGTTGGCGGTCATCATGTCGATCTTTTTGGCCTTGACGGCTTCGATCTGCGCGGGGAGTATACGCGCATCAGGCCATATACATATACCCATGACGGTGTAACCAATTTTCAGCATTACAGCACTAACCTCGGGCATCGTCTCGGTCCCAACTCCGAAGATCTTTTCATCCAGTTGGAGTATCGTTACAGTCGCCCGCTGCTGTTTCGGGCAGTGTGGGAACACACCCGACACGGTGCTAATCCAGCAGGGATTAATATGGGTGGAAATCTCTACAGGTCGCACTATTATTTGACTGATCCAGAATATGTTGATTTTCTTGCTGGGGATTTACAGAAGGCCAACTCACTCCTATTTTTAACCAATTATGAGTTTATTCGAAATGGTTCTGTACAGCTTTACTTTCAACATTCTGATGCGGAGTGGGCGGGAGTCGAAGGCCAGAAATTCCCTGGCGGACGCAGCGAAATGGGAATTGGGTTGAGCTTGAATGAATAGGCGGGGCCGGCGGTGAAAAATACCAGACGTGTGGCCGGGAATCTCGTCTCCCTTTTTAGCGGGGAGGCCGTCTCCAGTATATTGGCGTTTGTGATAACCATTCTGCTGGCGCGCAGGTTGACTGACGAAGGATTCGGGCGTCTGGCTTTTGTGCAATCAATCATGGTTTACCTGGCTCTGGTCATGGATATGGGGCTAGGAACATTCGGCGCCAGGGAAATTGCCAGAAGGCCGGAAAGCCTGGCGGAATATTCTAGCGCAATTTTCTCACTGCGGTTGCTGCTTGGCGCGGCTGTGGCTCTCCCATTCGCGGTGATTGTGGCAGTATGGCCGATGCCTGCTGAGATGCGCTGGCTCTGCTGGGGCAGTGCATTGGGAATTTTTACGCAGGCACTGAATCCGGAATTTGCATTTCAGGGTTCAGAAAGGATGAGTGGAATTGCTATTTGGCGTGTCTTGGTCCATCTTTTTTACCTCACGCTGATTGGTGTGATCGTTACTGATCGTGGTGAGCTCTGGGTCGTACCGCTGCTGCGATTTGCAGCCGAGGCCATAACACTTATTTTGATTGCAGTCTTTTTGCTTAAAAAGCATACGCACATGCCCACGTTCGTCTGGCGCCCGGTTGTCTGGCATGGCTATTTGAGGGAAAGCCTTGCAATGGCTGCCTCTGTGGTGGTCATCAAGATATACTATACATTTGACACAATCATTTTAGGGATCATTCATACACCATCAGACGTAGGAATATACCAGGCAGCTTATAAGATTATTCTGCCTTTTAGCAGCACAGTTTCACTGGCATTGATGGTATTTGCACCTTATTTCTCAAGATATTGGCGTGATCCGGAATCCATGATTCGTGTTATTAAAAATTATGCTATACTATTGATTTACATTGGAAGTGTTACCAGCATTCCATTGATTTTGCTACATAAAAAACTGATTTTTATGATCTATGGATCTCTCTATTTGAATGCTAAAATCCCTTTGTTGCTTCTGGCGATTTCTTTGTTTTTGACCTTTCTATCCGCAGTCTTCCTGGGACCATTGCTTTTTTCTGGAAAACAGAAGAAGTACTTGTTATTCCTGGCAATCCAGGCAGGTCTGAGTATCGTTTTAAACTTGATCCTTATCCCTCCATTCGGCTATGTTGGGGCGGCCTCGGTAGCCATTGCGAGCAGCATTTTCCTGCTAATAATATCAGCGGTTGATTTCTGCCGGGATTACAGGGACACGAGCGTCATTAAAATAATGGGTCAGCTGACTCTGTTGGCTTCCTTCGTTGTATTTATTTTGCAGCTTTGTGTGCAGAATAACTGGCTTCATAGTGCGCTATTCATGAGTTTATTCTCCGTCATGATATATACTTTGTACCATGACAGGTTCGTTGCAATTTATAAATCCATTATTAACAGGTCTTAAGCATTATTGACGGAACTACGCAAGGTGAAGATTAAAGAAAAGATTTACCATTCATTCAATTGTATTTTGAATTATGCCGGGCTGGATCTACGCCGCTACCCCTCACGTTCGCGGCGTGCTCTCATTAAATACTTGGCTGAAAATCAGGTTCACTGTTGTATAGACGCAGGAGCAAATACCGGTCAGTTTGCCTCAGGTCTGAGAAGCTCGGGTTTTCACGGCGCCATCATATCGTTTGAGCCACAAAAAGCTGCTTTCGATAAACTCAGCCGGAAAGCGCAGAGGGATGGAAAATGGGCAACCGTAAATGCTGGACTTGGAGATAAAGATACTTCAGCCATACTAAATATTTCAGCAAACTCCGTCAGCAGTTCCATCTTGCCCATGGAAGAAAGAACGACCCTACATGTTGCTGAAGCTTCCTATATCGCAAACGAGGAAATTAAGGTTTTTCGCCTCGACAGCTTCATGAAGGCAAAGGGTGTCAGTGAAAGAGTATTTCTCAAGATTGATACTCAGGGCTATGAGGCAAAGATACTTGATGGGGCTTCTAGCTATTTCGAACACATTTTCGCCCTTCAATTGGAGACATCCTTTGTGCGACTTTATCGAGGCGAAATCCTATTTGATGAAATGAAGCGCAAAATAGAAGATCTGGGTTTTTATGTTTCTTCTGTGGAATGTGAGTTCATTGATGAGACAAACGGCATGCTTCTGCAGGCTGATATTGTATTCCTCCGTGATATACACAGATTATAAAGGATTTGTTGCCATCATGATGATGAATTGCAGGTTACTTTATGAACAAACTGGCAAGCTTGCTTATTTGTATCTTCGGGAAGCGCGAGGAATTTATTACCGACTTTTTGTCAAAGATAAAATAGCTATAAAGCTATTCCCGGATATGCAGGTCGAATTGTATAGCAAAGGTGATATTGCTGAGATTGCATTTAAAGATCAAGTGTTATTGAGGCACGAGAAATCATTTGAATACACCACTTTAAAAAAATTTAGGGAAAGAATAACAGCAGGCGATGTGGTCATCGATGTAGGTGCCAATATTGGCATTTATTCACTATTCTTTTCTAAACTGGTTGGAAAAAACGGTAGAGTCTTCGCTTTTGAACCTGATGCTGCGACCGGACAACTTTTTCTAAATAATATCGCCTTGAATGACTGTAAAAACGTACAGTTTTTTAATTTAGCTCTCTCCGATGAATCTGGACCAGTGCGGATCTGTGGGTACAATCCACAAAATCTTAGATTGACCGATGGCGATTCATTTAAATACATTACCAAGCTGGATCCAGACGAAGTCAATAAGCAAGACCTAATTGCACAGGCTGTAAAATTGGATGACATCGAAGAGATCGTTAGGCTCGAAAAGTTGGATTATATCAAGATCGATGTAGAGGGCGCTGAACTGCTGGTACTGAGAGGTGCAATGGATACTATCAGGAAGCATAAACCAGTTATACTTTTTGAATTATCCGAGAAATGGGTGCGGCGGTTTTCATACAAAACCTATCAAGCGCTCATTTTTCTAAATGAGTTAGGATATGAATTGGAGCAGTACGATATTGAACAATGGATAGCCACCCCAGCTAGTTAGCGCAACCTATCAGGACCTGAAAAACCCGATTTCAGCGGATTTTCAAATGAAAATTACTATTATTACAGTCTGTTTTAACAGTGAAAAATATCTCCAGGAAACCATTGATAGTGTTGATGCGCAAACATTCTCCAATATCGAGTATATTGTTATAGATGGTGCTTCTACCGATTCCACTGTAGAAATTATCAAACGCAACGAGCGTTGTATCTCGAGATGGATTTCCGAAGCTGACGAGGGAATGTATAATGCCATCAACAAAGGACTTTTAATTGCAACAGGTGATTATATTCTGATTTTAAATTCGGATGATACACTTGCCGAGTCAGATGTGATAAGCCGTGTGGCAGATTTTATAAAGACTCATGGGTTGGATTATTGTTATGGGGATATTATTAAGGTGAAGAATGGTTTCCATAAAAAAGTAAGGCTTTTCAATGTTAATTTCAGAAAGCTGCTCCTTTCCACTCATGGTTCGTTCGTTCCTCACCCTTGCTTTTTTATTAGTGCCGAACTCAACAGAAAATTAAACGGATATGATATCACATATCGTTATGCCTCTGATTACGACTATATACTCAGGGCCTTGTCACGGCCAGGTGTTAAAGGACGGCATCTGGGGGTATATGTTACCAGGTTCCGATTACATGAACATAGTATCACTGCAAGCGGTAAACTTGACCAGGAGAGGCGGCGAGTCCTAACCAAACATGCTTATTATGATTACCCCTATGTGATCAGGTCCCTTTATTATGTTACTTTTTGGATCTACTACAAATTGATAAATGTAGGGCATAGATATCGAGCCTAACCTTTTGGACGGCTTCGAAAGCGCTGATGAACCATTTCTTGATCAGGCGACCATCTCTAGCTGCTTAAATTAATTTCTAACCTATCTCCACAAATTTATGTGACCTGAGATGAGCATAACTCTTTCAAATATTGAGTTTCACCTGTTTGAATTGCCCCTGCTCATTTTTATGCTGCTGAGTTGTTTGAGTATAATAATGGCTCGGGGAATGAAAATCTCTTTGCTCAACACGAAACCCCTTGGACAATTCGTATTAGGATTTATATTATTTCTCACAGCTATCTTAACTTCCTCTCTCTTTGCCTACGTGCCTGCTCAATCCATCAAAGCCTTTATTAAATGGGCTGAAGTGCTGGTACTCTCCCTATTGATTTTTTTCTATATTCGCAATCATATTTCATTTCGATTCGTGTATTGGTTGTTATTCATCTCGGCGCTGGGCTATCCGATAATTTCTTTCTATTTCCTTGTTTCGGGAAGACTGGCAGATACCGGTTTTCGCCTCCCCAATCCGTATGATGCTCTATTCGCACTCTGCCTGATTATACCCTTCATTAAACGAAGGTCCCTTAGCTTTTTACTCCTTGGGATTTTTTTAACAATCATGGTCTTTTTATCTTTCTCGAGAGGGGCATGGCTTGCGCTGGCGGCTCTCACTTTCTATCTTGCCTTGCATTTTTATAAACAAAACAAGAGGCTAACAATAATTTCAATAGCAGCGATGATATTGTTTGTGGTAGCTATAAGCTCAGACTATCTCACTGCTCTTGTAAATTGGCGTTGGCATTCATCATTTGACCCGGAGATGGCTAGCAATATCGAGAGAGCAGGTATGATAAGAATCGCCTTGAAGGCGTTTCTATCCAATCCTCTTTTTGGAATAGGGGCCTTGAATTTCTCCACGTATCTACTAAACACGGGTGATCTCTATATTCTACGTTCGGAAGTGCTGGAAACATTAACACCACATAATTTTTTTCTGGAAATACTCTGTGAATTGGGCCTCTTTGGTTTTATTGCATTAATGATGGTTTTTATTTCAGTTCATTTCGCATTAAAATTTCAATCTCCTGGACGTGGGCTGAAAATTGAAAAATGCTATCAAGAGGGATTATACCTGTTATTTGCAACATTTTTATTCGCCATCGCACTTACTTTTATTGCCGGAGCCTACAGGTTTTATCTGTCTCTTCTGTGTGGACTGGCTTTGAGTTTTACTAAAGCACAAGAAAACAAATCTTGTTTGGAAAGAAAATGATGTATTTGTTGTGTTCCGATGGATGGGGGATAGTTGGCTTTTGGTTATTTTGGAATGACACTGTCAAAGAAACAGAATCAGTATTCCGGAAACCTTGTTTCTCATTTGTTATTAGAGACATCTGAAAAATTGAGTCTTCAGTTGTAGTTTTTCATTTTCCACAGTTTTTTAAAAATAAGACCACTTTGCTGATGAGTTTTGCGAAAAATGTTTTTTGGCGTCCTCTATTTTTTACCACTCAGAGCCCACCGGGCTCTGTTGCTGCTTGCTTACGGGGCTTGAGTGATGGCACACCGCATA
>JAKQLB010000072.1 GCA_029567375.1 Bacteroidota bacterium
CCTGCATTTCACTTGCATTCAATGGATATATTTTGTAAAATCAATAAAATAGGATTCCTGGGGAGGAGTTGTATGGAAGTGAAAGCGCAATCGAGTTCATAAGCTGGGCTGGATTGCGCTTTTTCTATTTCAGGGCATCCAGGGGGAGCGAACGCAGATTTGCCGGGGTTCGAAATCGATATCTTTCACACGCAGCCGCAGGCAATCCATGAGTCGAAGGCCTGCGCCGTACAAAATGCAGGCCATAATTTTATCCCGCCCGGAAAGATGCTGCAAAACGCGGCGGACCTCGTCTTGACTCAGGACGACGGGAAGGCGCTGCGGCCGTTTGGCCCACTGGATATCCTGGAAAGTACCAAGCTCTTTGTGGAGGACGTGTTTATATAGAAAAACGATAGCATTAAGGGCTTGATTCTGGGTGGATGCGGAGACATTTTGCTTGGTGGCCAGATGGGTGAGAAAGGCAGCGATCTCCGGTTCTCCCATCTCCTGGGGGTGGCATTTATGATGAAATAGGATATATCGGAGAATCCAGCGAACATAGCTTTTTTCGGTCTTGTAGCTATAGTGTCTGGTGCGGATGACATCGCGCACTTGATCGATGAGTTTTTTCTCTGCCATCACAGCCTCCTTCCAGGCTGATGAGTATTTGGTGTTATTTTGTACACCTTCAATATAAGATAGCAGACCATTCAAAGCAAGATGTATTTTTACTTTGCTATCCGGTCTATTTGACCGGATAGTAATTTTGCCAGTGCTGTCATAATATCTTATAATATATTCATTTAATGCTAATCACGATATTTCTCTATCCGGTCGACTTGACTGTCTTTTGAATCGATAAATCAGTTATAATTAATGGTAAAATAATCTGTTACTCACAGACCGGATAGATTTACTATCGGTGTGTGGCAGGTTAATCATAATGTTAGGCCAAAGACAAAGGAGAACATAACATGAGTGACGCGAATCCAATTGACCTACTTTTCGGAGGCATGGAGAAGCTGGGGCCGGGGAGTAATCGTGATACGTTGAAGGTGCTCGACATGCTTCCCCAGACTGTCCATGGAGTCATTGTTGACGCAGGATGCGGGGCTGGAAGGCATACCTTAGCGTTGGCAAAGCGGCTCCAAACCCTGGTACATGCCGTAGATTCCTACGAACCGTTCCTTGATAGCCTTGCACAGCGCGCCAAGGAGGCAGGAATTGAACACCTTATTCAAACTCACTGCATGGATATGGTAAACATTCCAAGTATATTACGAGAGATTGATTTACTCTGGTCTGAGGGAGCAGCCTACAACATTGGATTTCCTCACGCGCTCAGGACCTGGCATGCCGCTTTAAAACCTGGCGGATTCGCAGTTGTCAGCGAACTGTCATGGTTGCGAAACAACGCCCCTGATGCTGTGCTTCAGTTCTTCAAATCTGGTTATCCTGATATGCATAGTGCCGATGAAAATCGGATCGTAGCTGAAGACGCTGGATATAATGTCCTTGCTATGCATACCCTACCGAGAGAGGCGTGGATCAAGGGGTACTACGACATACTGGAGCCCCGCGCCAAAGCGCTACTTGATCATCCTGACGAATCAGTCAGAGCCTTCGCGGCAGAAACAATAGAGGAGATACGAATCTTTGGTTGCTCGGAAGATAGCTATGGATATGTATTTTATGTGGTGCAAAAGGCCTAACAACCGCATCAACTCGGACTGGCAATTACGCTGCGCTCCATTGCCAGCCGGTTATGCGGAGCGTTGGCACGCTT
This sequence comes from Bacteroidota bacterium, assembly GCA_029567375.1. Taxonomy (GTDB): domain Bacteria; phylum Bacteroidota; class Bacteroidia; order Bacteroidales; family UBA932; genus Cacconaster. Next base: position 1,769 of record JAKQLB010000072.1, read on the forward strand.
AAAACATTTCGTATCTAAAGTACTTGCAATCTACCAAGATTCTATGTATCTTCTATGTAGATACAATATTAATTATAAGGACAAAAATGGAAACAAAAATTCAAAAATGGGGAAATAGTCTCGCTGTT
>JAKQLB010000082.1 GCA_029567375.1 Bacteroidota bacterium
CCATCATCTTCCCTGTAGAGTCCTAAAAGCTTCTTAGTGTCCTATAATTATTAATAATAGATTGTGTTATAATCTCCTCCGAAGGGAATATTTTAGGGAGGGGATTATGGCAAGGAAGGCTAAGAATGAACCATACCATCAGATGATGAAATTAAGGGCTACAACTCTTTTCTGCCCGTATGAAGACTGCATCGATCACAAAAATAGAGCCAATGGGAATATTATATTCGTTCGGAAATATGGCACGGGAGAAACACAGAACCTGTTCAAGTGCACTACATGCAAGAGAACATTTTCAGAGAGAAGAGGGACTCCATTATTTGAATGCCATTTGCCGGATGAGAAGGTCTATCAAATCTTGAAATGCTTGAGTGAAGGCAATGGAATTCGCGCAACGTCACGCATTGTCGGTGTAAGTAAAGATACAGTTGGATCAATAATAAATCGTATTGGAGATCACATGGAGGATGTTGCTGCGACTCTTATGACTAATTATCATCTTGATGAATGTCAATTGGATGAATTATGGTGATATATTTTTAAAAAGAAAAGAATTTGACTGAACTTGAGTGCTTGTTGAAAGAATATGGGAATGCCTGGATCATGATCGCATTTGATCCTGTTAATAAAGTTGTGATGGTATTCGTTGTCGGAAAAAGAAATCAAAAAGAGATAGACCTGCTTATAAGAACAGTAAAAGAAAGAACTGATAGTAGTACCCCTCATTTTACATCGGACGAATTGGATCTATACGAAAAAGCCATCCTGAGAGTATATGGAACTAGGAAAGGGATAAAGCAAGTTGAAGTCTCTCCCGGACGTAAGGCTCCTAAACGTCTGCCTCTTCCAGATTTGATTTATACAAGAGTCGTTAAGACTAGAGTAGGCAGAAGGGTTGTTGGAGTCGACACAGAGGTCGTTTTTGGGGAAAAGGATGCAGCAATGGAGGCAATTGCGCACTCTCCTGTTAGCAGTCATATCAATACTGCCTTCATTGAAAGAAACAACCTCACAATACGCGAAAGAAATCGAAGGTTAACAAGAAAGACACTTGGTTTCTCCAAAAGGAAGAAGCTCCTTATTTCTTCATTAAATATCTATTTCGGAATATCTCATTTCGTTAAGACGCATAAAGGTTTGATGACTCGAATAGACCAAAACGGAAGAAAATGGATGCATAGGACGCCCATGATGGCGGCAGGAATCACAGATCATGTATGGACTCTTTCGGAGTTGATCAATTTCAGAGTGTAATGGAAAAATATTTAATAATTCTAGGACACTAAGGAATATTGCGGCAGCATAAGAATAAGGCGATCTCTTATAAAGCTATAAGGTGCCTACTAATAAGGTGCATAATGAATGAGCAAAAATAGGCCACCCAGATTACCTTTATTAAACCGATTTCTCCTTCTTGATCTATATCATGACCCAATGGCTCGTCCCATCTTCATCTATGCGGCAGTTCATATTATGATTGGTGCTTTTCTCTATCATTGGCTTGAAGGGTGGAGTTGGCTGGATTCCCTTTACTTTGTAATTGTTACTTTAGCTACAATTGGTTATGGTGATCTAGCACCAACAAAGCCTATTACTAAGCTTATTACAATTTATTATGCAATTAATGGTATTGCAATTCTACTAATGTTGTATGACCAAATTAGACGATTGAGAGACCCATTAAAAGATCGTCCATGAATCGCTCCCGATTCGCTAAAGGACTCAATTAAAGAGTTCTTTTCTGATAAAGACAGAATAAATGCCGCATAATAGCGATTTCTATTTTGTCGCAAAGGCCGGATAATAGTGGAATTGCCGGGCCTATTCGGTGAAGTCCGTCCGGCCTCCCTGACATTGGGCTGAGACGGCCATAGCACGGAGGGAGATTCGCACTATAACATCATGCTCAGCAACGCAGAGGAGAGGAGCCGGGCTGGAGTGGCCTCCAACGGAGGCAGGGGCCACGAAGGCCAGGCGATCCTGCATTGCCTCTTGAGTTCAATATTATGAATCCAGCTAAAAGCCAGCTTGGAAGCTATGATGCCCATAAATGGCTGGACATCGATGGAACGAGATGATGGCCATTTGTCGACCAAGCAAATCCAGATGCTCCTGGATGGTGTTATAGCAGGCAAGACCTCCAAGCAGAACTCGTTGGGGAATATCCTAATCCTCAATTTGCGTTATTTTCAGATCAGGTGACATGACATAAATATGCGAGAAGGTGCAATCTTTAGCGGCACCATGCCAGTGTTTCTCTCCCGCCGGAATGAATATGACATCCCCAGGTCTGACGGTTATTTCTTCTTTATCCGTGGCGACGATACCTTCGCCTTCCGTGACAATGAGTATTTGTTCGGTAGAGTGGGTGTGAAATTTGTTCCTTACACCCTTGCTGAAGTTTACCTGTTGTATCAAGAAGTTTTTACTCAGGTCATTTCCAATAATTGCCTGCAAGGTGACTGGACCGGTAAATAATTTATCTGCCCATGGCTCTTTAGCTACTTGGTCTACTTTGATTAACCTCATGAATATCGCCTTTTTTATTTAATATGCGGAATCTGTTTATCCGCGCTTCTTTTTCATGCATCTCAATTCAGGATCAGGAAAAAGGTTTAATTGAAATTTTACTTTACTCGATGGAATTCATCGATGAATGCCCCGCCTTTTTCGCCATCCTCAAGATATAACAATTCGATCGTGTCACTAGTGAGGACAGTGCCTATATCATATCCTCCATCGGATTCTGTCATGTAGAATGTCTGGTTATCCAAAGCGATCACGCCTGAGACTGCTGCGGTCCCTTGTCCCATTTCTCTCAAGTTGCCAGTAAACAGACGACCCTGCTGCTCCGATATCACCAAAGTTATAGCATCAGTTTCATTTGCGGCTTTATAACCGATACCATTTGCGTATCCCTCATACGAACCAGTCCAATTCCCAACGAGATTAGGGATTTCCGCCGCTGACAATCCAATAGTCGCAAACATTAGAGCCGCTAAACCAAATACTAATTTTTCATCCATATCCATACCTCACTCTTAAGAATTATGATTATTAGATCATAAGACTATTGGCCTTCCTTGCGGCTGAACTGGTATAGTGAGGGCAGGATCTTGCATCTTAATATCGGCTCGATCCGGAGTTCTCGCCAGGCCCAGGGCGCGACACATAGCTGAGCGGAGGAGCAATCAACAGGCCCGGCATCTGGCGGTGCTACGAGTTCCTGTAAAAAGGACGCTGTGTGAAATTCCAGCGCATTGCTTGCATTTGCCCGGCTTTGAGTCGAGCTAGGGCGGGACCAAGCCATCACGAAAGTGACTGGTTCCTCTAAAGGACACTGTGGATCGGTGTTGAAGCCCGCCTGAGACTCGATATACACTCATTCTCCAGATCTGATTGGATTATATTGCTCTAGCAGACAAATCCGCGGCGACCAATAACTTTTTCCACTATTATTAGTTATATATGGTCAGGGTTAGATAGAGGATATAGAGTCGGATGCTGGTGAGATACGATGCGGGTCTTAATAGCGATCATAGTGGCTGTGCTTATCCTTATTCCAGCTGTTAGCGGCGCTACAATAACTGATGTGCGTTGGAATGCCAATCTGAAGGTTATCGAGATCTTATTCGATAAATTTCCCGCCAAATGGGGCGGCTGGACAATGTACATCGACGGCAAAGAATGGCCAATGGAAGGTGGCGGAGGAAATGCGGTTGTCAGGCCAAACGCTCCGGCAGAATCTGCAACGGGATTATTTATTGGAGCCGATCCATGGATAACAGGTTTGACTGATATAGATTTTCCCTGCTGCGGAAAAATTCAATTCCAGATCCCTGACGAAGGATTTACCCATGAATATGAGTATAGCCTTATCGAAGATGGATGCTCTTCTGGCTCGGAAAAGACCTGCCAGGATGAATATGATCAAGAATCTCAATCTCCATCCCTATACTACGTGCAAGATATAGCTGGAAAATCTGCACTTGACTCCATGGGGGGACCGGTTGCTGACAAAAACGCCAATGGAATTTATCTCTTCCTGGATGGCATGAGCGGGGATGTCACTTTAGCGGAACACAAAGGCTGGATAGAAGTCTTAAACTTTAGCTATAGAATTCCAGAAACCGGAGAATTTCAGATTATCAAGTTTCTGGACAGAACCTCGCCTGAAATTTACTTAAAAGCCTGCGAAGACAGTCATTTTCCTGCGGCGAAGCTCGAAATTATTCGCAATGGATATCCGATAATGAAATACACGCTCTATGATGTCAGGATTAAATCCATTCAGGTTTCGAGCGCCGAGGCGAGCAATTGGCAGGAGCCGCTGGAAACAATAGATCTGAGCTATGACTCGGTCGAATGGGTCTATACGCCTATTAAAAGTGGAGGGCTTGAAGGTGAGGTTACCACCGGATGGAATTTCGAGACAGGGAACCCATTAGATTTTGAGTTGGTCCTCAATCCCCAGCTCATGGTATCATAGTGCCACATCGATAATTATTGTGGGATGCAGTCGATGAAAGCACTCTCCTCCAATCATTTTACACCAGAGACACAGTATTCTTGAGTTACCGGATCTGGAACACCATTCTTCAACCAACATTCACACGGAGAATCCGCATATCTGAATCCAGGTTTGACATAAGTGAATGCTTTGCACTCAGGATTATGGAAGCAATCATTGGCACAGATCCAAGGATCTGGACTTGAAAGGACATAGCCCTGCATTAAATTCATTCCTGGTCGATCAACATCATATTCCAATTCGATTCCAGTGCTGGGTGAAGGCGATGAATCGACTGGAATCTCTGAAATTCCAACTACGAGTCCAGTAATGACATCTGACGATCCCACCGGCTGTGCCTCCTGCGTTTGGGATTGTTGTCCTGACCCGCAATTCTTGGGAGATGCCGTTCTGCATCCTTCTCCTGCAAGATTGAATTCCATTTCATTAGTGCATCCAATTCCCGGTATACAGAATCTGATAGTGCCACAGCAAGGGAAATCGGTAGCATCCAAACTACTTAGCCAGGGAAGTGTCCCTACAAGTACACCTGTTGGATGCTGATCTAATGCAGCATTTGGACGAACATTGGGAGATCCTTGAGGCGCAGCAACCAGCTTTTTTTGATTATCAATATACATTTCCCACTGTTCACTCCATAAGTCAACAGGAAATTGGTCGAAAGTCACCTCTATCGCCCTGATATTCGGCTTCCATGAGACATCCACTATCCGGGGAGCACTGCCTTTTGATGTTGTTGTCTGATAACTTCCCGGCTCTGAAATGAATCCTCCGGCTGAAGTCCCCATAGAAGAACTCCTGTCCTTTGGTTCCATCTGCCGGACCTTCAGGGATGCTACATTCTTCAAAACACATCCGCTCAGTCTATAGAACTTATTTCCATTGTATTCGCTTTCTGCTTCTTTAGAGCAGACGTTCGCTATCGCTGGGAGCACGATAGATGGACCCTGCAAATTGCGTTCGCCAAAGATTTCTGCTTCTACATCTCCTTGAATGATCACATACTCAAAATCAAGATTGTTATAGGGATATCCGGTGTAATCAGTACGAATGTCATAGTATGCGGTTTCTTCATTAGTCTCTCCTATATATTCAATAAGGGGAAAGAACTGCGTTTCAGGCTCAAATCCAGTTACTGTATTGGGAGCGGTTTCACTCAATATCACTCCAGGTGGAAAATCATAATCCTTGGAGAATATAATTAGAGATGACATCTGATCGTTCCAGTAGTTGCCTAGGTAGGGAACAGATCCCTCGAATACCTTTGAGGGTCCGCAAAAGAAGTTGTGACGATAAAAAGCTACTTTGACATCCGATCCCACTTCTACAGACGATATCTTATCGTTAAGCGCAAACACGGCATAGATGTCCTGAGTTGCATCTCCCCTGTTAGTATTGATAGAGTAATTAAAGCTAGGTCCGCTGTACCCAGGGTCTTCCCAGAGGACCACTTCTGTTGGACCAACGCCGGATGCTACTGAATCCAAACCAAAGGTGATAAGCAGATATAATACGATCCAATGCTTTTCCCTACTAAGATCGTGCATTTTGGTCCACCCGATTCTGGGATTTCAAATATATATTCATGAATAATTGTATAAAAGACTGGCGGCTAACAAAGCAATGTCGTGTGCTTCACTCTCCGATATGGGCCATATGGGTCATTTCTACTACTGATCGCATAATGAAGAAAACAATATCAGTATAGAGAGTGGAGCAAATGGCCCATATAACCCATGTGTACATGATGCGTGCGAATCTCCGGAGACGTTTTCACTATGCACTGTCTCTATGACAGACTCTAACCAAAGTGTTAAGTAGATATCAATGATAATCAGTTTAAGGAGGAACGTGCTATATGAGAGTTTGTATATTATTACTTGTCGTGTTCGTTCTCACAATTGGAACAGGACTCGCAGTAAATGTGGATATCGGTGACGTAGATGCGTTCAAGCAAGCCTTGGAAGAAGATGGTTTCACCGTACAGCAAGGCGGGCTAGCTTTTTTTGACTTATTGAAGGTATATAATAACGGAGTGCTACCTTCTGCATACGGAAACAATCCCAATACAAAATATTTGAATCTTCTCATTCCACCACCATCTGGTCAAGTGGTTAAGGGAATCATTTCTGAATTAATGAAAGCGCTTGGAGTGACCGCGAACATAACACCATTCACCAGCCTTCGCCCAGATGAAGCAATAGTTTTCGTGGGAAGAACACCGCCAGAGTGTAGATACTTCAGTTTTGATCTCTACTTAATGGATAGAACATATGGAAATGAAACTCGATGGATCTACGGCACCTTAGGAGATACATTGAACCACCTCGTTATCAATACTGAAGGGACGCCAAACGGCCAACCTGGTAATCCTTTCAACCAGACTACAATGGTGGTAACTACAGCTGATAAGAGCATTGACCAGCGCATCCGTGCAGCTGCCCAATCAGCGGGATACTCAGATGGCGTAATCAATACCCAAGTGATTCCATCATCCATGGTGAATATGGGTGTGGAGAATGATTCCGATACATTTAATGTATTACTCCGTCCAACTCAATTTACAGATGAGCAAGCTGGCAACAATTACATCTCTAATACACCCGCATCTGTTTTCCGTGTGACTCCTAACAAGACGGCGGAGCTAGATCCGTTTGATTATCCAGAACTGAGAGTCCGCGGAACAGGAACGACAGAGTTTGATCTTATGGATGATCTTGAAGAACTTAGAATTGCGATTCTCAACAAATACAGCGGATTGAATCCAACAGAGCTTCCAACCAGTCAAATAGGCATCATAGGGAGTGATGCCATTCAAAGAGGAATCGACGCATACGGACCTCCCAACGATGCATGCTATTTATGGACCGGAAACCAAACTGTCTCTTCACCGACTCCACCTTTCCCTGATCTGACACAATACTACGGTTTCTTGAGAGACCCTGCAATTACTTTGGGCAATGACACTAATGAGTTCATCATCGTCTTTGGAGTTAACCATGTAGCCACTGGAAAAGCGATGTACGAGAACTTTGTTCTATACGGTGCGGATGTTTGGAACGGCGTTGCAATGATCAATGACTTGGATTTCAATGGAACTGCTGAGGAATATCTTCCTGACAATCCCAACGCAAAGTACTTCTACGTCTATAAGTTCGCAAGGAATTGTGAAGGCGATCCACACTGCATTGAGGTTCCATCTGATATGGGTGCCTACGGCATAGATCTGGATCAGCCGGTCTTCATTGGATGGAGGATGTATCTTGAAGAGTCTACAAAGACAGGACCCGCCTATTCAGAGATCGTGTACGATAAAGCCATAAAGTTCGATCCGAAAGAATAGAGCAACGGAGCTGGGGTCTGCTCTAAAAACCCCAGCTCTGTTTGGCATGCGCATCCGGATAGATCCATCCCTTATTTTTTGCATTTTATTCAGGGCGATCGACTCAGTCGTTATGAGCTGCCACCTGCTTCAAAAGCGCGCTACAACTGCGATTGATGCGTGGTGGAAATATATGAGTCTTCATGGTCAGCAACAGGGCGTAAAGAGCGCTGAGAGCGATCCTGGAGGCATTCAATCGCCCGTCGAAGGTCAGCGTCTCCGCTCTGTCCAGGTTCCTGCAGCATGGGCGACTGAATCGCATCAATGCACGTACACTAAGGCCGCTCACCAATAACGATCGCAGTGCTGAAAAATCATCTCGGACTATTACGAACAGGGTAGGAGGGGCGAGCCGCACTCCACTGGGTGGATGGTGCGGCGCAGCCTCGATCCTCGCGATCTGGCCACGCTCCACGCTCCATAGCCTTCAAATCTAGCAATACGTCTTTTGCAGCCCGAATAGAAGCTCAAGATCACCTATATGCAGGTCGTGCGTTCTTCTGATCGCGCTCTGATATGTGTGAGGAGGCGAAGGATTGGCCAGTGGAGTGAACTATGAGCATGTCCCTCGCCCCGCAGTTAACCAATCATCATTCATGATTAATTGTCTTTTCGGATACTAAGGAGGGAGAGGCGAAGAGCCCGTAGAGGAGGATGGCGCACCCAAAAACAAACTTCGCCTTATCACAACTAACATTATCATTAATGATTAATCATTCTTTCGGCTTAGAAAAGGCGGGATCGAGCTGCGACGGACGGCGAAGGGATAAGAAATAGCCGAGAGTGATATGGGGTCTCCCTCCGCCTAACGGCACGGTGGTGAAAGGGGGGTATTTGGGGAATGCTCCGGGCCGCTTTAAGATACCATTATGAGTTAATGAAGCTAGCGGCAAAGCTGTTCCGACTAGAAATATGGGCCGGAGCCCGGAGTTGATATTAGAGGTAGATAACGATAAGCTCCAGCCCACCATTGATTACATGGCACTCTTATGAAGCATGCGATCGGAGAGACGCTCTGTGTAAAAGCAGTATCGTTCCCCGACCAGCAACTTCAAGGTCGGATTAGAATTATGACAAGAAGAGCGACACTGCCTACGAATCCGATAATCGTAAACAGCAGCTCTCGATCGATGATCATGGCGCTTAGTGGTGGTAGAAAAGAAGGGAGAGTGACGTGCAATCACTCTCTCTTACCCCCATACTCTCCCCTACCCGGCTTTACGATTTATTCCCTTTCGGTTCATTTCCATTTCCGGGATTCTCGCCGGTCTGTCCAGGCGCGCCATCCTTGCCATCCGGATCGTCATGACCTGGATTGGGGTCTTGCTGTCCCGGTGCGTAGGGATTGGCTCCAATATCAGGCGTGGCTTGTGCAAACATCGTTCCAACAAAGGCCATCGAGATGACCAATGCTAAGGCTAACGCTTTCTTCATTTTTTCACACTCCATTACACCTACCCTTAGTCTGCCGTTGCTGTATTTCGGCATTAGACGATAATCTTAGGTAGAACAAATTTAAACCTTGCGGTAGATATCGATATTTACGATTGACAAACAATTGCAGCTATGCATATTGATTTATTTTTATTCGCATTGTGGTATCTATATAGATATACGACAAGTGTCTATAGACGATAGCGGTAAGGACTTGTTGGAATTAACCAGTATCGTCGCTGTTGATCGCGGTTTTGTATCGCGGCTACGCATAATGATGTTGATAAAAACGCTATGCATCGATGAGATGTGGCTCGGAAAGAAACACATGCAACTTGGGTAGGTGCAATGGAGTTCTCCGAGCCGACTGAGTATTGAACTGCAACGCATATGATTGTTGCGGGCACGTTCGATATTTCTGCGAGAATCACAGTCTAGTCCGGAAGCGAATACTTATGCAAGACATCTCCATGCTTATGGCACCTCAACCAAAAGTCTTACAGACGATTACTGAAGCAATTCATTAAAAAATATACATAAAAATTAATGAGAACAACGGCCCCCGTACATGCCATTTTCCCATAACAGCGCTCAGGCAGTTACCTTGGTCTTGGCGATGTACTTGATGAGATCAGATCCCAGTCTTGCCTTCTTTTGCATCTCGGTGGTAACATCATCTATGCTCGCTCCGGTTGCCGCCATAGATCGGATCTCGCTTAGAGTTTCGTCTTCGACTGTGAAGTACTCATCAAGATCCTTCCTATGACCCCAAACATCACCTTGCAGAAGTTCAATGCCTTGCATATCCATGAAGACTTGGATGGCATCCGACATTGTTCTCATATAGGATGGAGGAACCTGGATCATTCTCAACCGGGGGCATCTCTGCATTAGATTGAGAAAGTCTACGTTGCTGGCTCGGAAAGCCATGTGTATCATCTTCTCATTTGGGTTGAGATTCGGAATCTCACTTCTCGCGCTAACTACCCTCAGTCTCATATAATTCACCAATTACATTATTAATGGCACTTCTATTATTAATAGATATCCTAATTAATCTCAACTGTATAGAACGATAGCTACTGATCATAAATACGATTTAATAATTTCAAACGATCCGCTTTACAGGAGATATCATTTACCTTGAAATATAATATATTGATACATGCTCGTCCATAAAGAGTTAAAATGACGCGCGTAACTGAAAGAGATATGGGTTATATGGGCCATTTTTACTACTCTCAGCTCTACAGAGAAATATAAAGTTAATAAAGGAGTGGAAGAAATGACCCATATAGCCCATATTCTTTAACCTGAGACCGCGATGAGCGCAGACTTCAATGACTCCAGCCTGGTGAGCTTCTTAGACAACGGCTATCCGAGAATTTGAGTTGCGTCCTTCTTGTTGTCTTGATAGCCACGCAGATCGATGGAATCGCAGATATGGGATGGTGAAATGATCGACCTAACTCAACGAATGGACGCGATTTTAACTATCTTGGCAGTTATAGGAGTCTGCACACTCATAGCATGGCTGTTCTTTTCAACACCAGAATGATGCCCGCATAGCACAATTATATTATATTATGACATGCATAGAAAATGCGGTTAATGCGTGGTGGGACCTATTGACACTTAAGGGCAGCAAACGGGCTTCTAGCGCGCTCCAAGCGATTCGGAGGCATTTAGTCGCCCATCTGAATCAAGAGTCTCCGCTTCAGTTTTGGCTGCAGCAGCAGGGACAACTTGATCGCATCGATTATCGTGCACCAGAACCGGTAACATATTCGTCAGCAACGTTCAGGAGGAGGAGGGCGAAGACTGGAGGTTTCAGCTCACTTGATGATGCTGAAACAGGAGGTCAAGCCCGACATGCAGCGCAATGCCACGAAATCCGCTAGTAGCCAAACCAGCAACATGTCGAAGCATAGGAGATTGAAGAGACGCGCAAGGATGAGAATATACCAGAACGCTCCTAATTAATGGATGGCAAGGATGGCCATGCTTTCATGGAACAATATGGGTTATATGGGTCATTATCATTACTGTTGCGCTATAGAGAGAAGACTGAGTTAGTAGAAGAGTAGTGAAAACAGCCCATATAACCCATGTCATTAGTTGAATGCAGAAAGAGTTATATACTATTACGAATACTCCGTTATTATTATCAGGTAGTTGGCTACCTAACGACGGCTCAGGAGCTATCCCTTCAGCTATCCCTTTTTCCTGAGCCGCCTGCTCCCTTTCCATGATCAGATAAAATTAATGGGCTTCTATCTCCTCCCGTGTAGATGTATGGGGGGGGTGACCTATGACGAGAGGAGACTTCCGCCTTTCCACTGCCTATACTTATCCTTCGGTGTTTGGATAAACGTGATGATTAAAGGTAAATCTTAAATACTAATTAAGATATTTTTAGAGTAATAAACGGCTCGGAAACTACCCTCATGCGCATATAAGCCACCACTGAGCCGTTTACCCCCTCTTATTTTGTTTCTGCTTCCTGCTACTCCCTTAATCGCTCTATAGTAAGTTTCCTGCGTTCCCATCGGCGAGAGTCTCTGGCAATGTCTTCGTGCTCGATTGCATTGCGCCCTGCTCTGCCAATCAGTAGTTCTTTGTTCTTCTTTGGCCGCCCTCTTATGCTACTCCCTCCTAATAACTGTCCATCCTGTTTCATATGTAATGGTAAGCAAATAACAATTACTTTAAAAGGATATAAATCTTTTGGTTTAAAGCAGATGTTCGACAGATAGATATATAATTAAGAAGGAAAATATGAACTCTGCTCTACAAAGAACATTATAAGATAAGCAGAATAGAATATTCGCAAAGAGTGAGCAGAATGATCTGCTCAAATATGGACTGATTGCAGTAGGTTTCTTGGCATGGAAATTGGATATGTAGCCCCGGTGGCAGCGAAACAGGAATTGATGCTCAAAATGATATGGGTTATATGGTTCAGTCCAGCTATTAACTGTAATAAGAAAAATAGATATAATAAAATATGGGGAGAATTAATCCACATAGCTCATATGACCCATAAGCCTTAAGCATGGCTCTTTAGGCGTAGATACCTGCTCCTAACCACCACGTATCATCCACTTTCGTGATATAGCTTAACTTGAACCCTTGTGTCATGTTCTCAGCAGGATCAGGTTTTATGTAGTAAACGAAGCCGTCTTCACTTTGGGCAAGAGCAATCATATCTCTTATGTATTCAACGCCATTGGAATCGGTAATATTGATCCTGTTATCGCCTAATAATTCCGGCTGAAAGGGAAGTGCTAGAGCGTTACCATCAAAGTCGTAGGCGAAGATATAGCGGTCTCCCTCGACATAACTTCCATTAAGATCATTGAAGGCATTGAGAGCGTCCTCTTTAGAAGTACCTAGCGCTAAGTCTCTTGCACTCACCACAAAGGCCACAAGATCCTCTCTAGACTCGTTGTTGAAGATGGGGGTATGCACTCTCAGATAAGTTCCGGCTGCTAACCACAATCCTTCGTCTACCTTGAGAACATAGGTTAGCTTAAGCTCTTCTGCATTTGAATGCGCAGGATTAGGCCAAATATAGTAAGTGAATCCGCCTCCCCTTCTTGCCACTTCGCGCATGTTCCTAACATCAGCAACTCCATTGGAATCGGTAACATTGAGAGCATACTCACCTATCCCGTTAGGTAGGTACGGGTGCGCCAAGCGGGTTCCGTTGAAGTCATAGGCTATTATGTAGAGTTCTCCTCGCACAAACTCTCCATTGGGATCATTGAAGACTTCGATGGCCTTATCTTTTCCTTGATCCAAAACGAAATCACTGGCTTCATTCACAAAGTTAATCAGGTCTTCTCTTGATTCTGGTTCTAATACATATACATAGCTTTCATTTTCATCTGCCGCTGCCGCCCAGCCTATTGAAGATGTTGCCAGAAGAGCAACTATACAGGCGGCTGTCAAAATCTCGATTCGCCTCATATTCAGTCCTTCTGTCAAATGGTTTCAATACCAATGTTCTTGGCCTATTCTATTTAAATTTCTGTATGAATCACTAGAAAAGGAGATGTGTAGGAAGACATCCGCATTCGGAAAGCAACAATTGACTATGCTTCCACTCGATGACTTACTTGATCTTAGCAGTGCAGGTAAAAGAATACTCCGTCAGAACTGAACCAAAGAAACATGGGCTGTTATCTTGAAGGGAGATGTCCGGAACTGCCCACAATACCCGCAACTACCCTAAAACGGGTAGCATCGACTAGACTACCCGCGGGTAGTACAAAAGAGAATACCGCCTTGATTCGGCTTTCAAATGCGCCCTTACATATTCTTCGCGCAAATTCGGGGAGGAGGACGGAGAACCCGGAGGTTTCGGCTCACTTGTGATGCCGAAACCGGAGGGATCGTAGTCAGACCTGCCGAGTGATGCCACGAACGCAATGCTAATTTTACTAATTTTTGAGACCTATACTAATTCAAGAAATCGCTAGCAATAGACTTGAAATTAGTAAATTAGTAAAATTAGTAGTTGATTGTTATTATAGAGAAAATTTTGTCTGTATCTAGGAAGACTTGAAAGGAACACGCCTTCAAATATCTACTGGGTATGCTGCAAAATGAACTAATTTTACTAATTTACTAATTTGGCGGCGTAGCATATCGGTTTTAAAATTAGTTCTGCTCTGTAGAATTAGTAAAATTAGTAAGCATGCTGGTTCAGATCTCCTTTTGACCTATCATTAGAGCTAGGCAAAGATAGAATCGCAGACCATGCCTTAGTTATATATGACTAGATTTTGAATACTGCTCAAGTCGCCTGATGGCATTGTACTTATCTTTCTTCTCGAGTTTGGCTTCCTCGATTGCCTCATGGAGCGTCTGGATGGTGCTATCATAGGTCGTTCTGTCTACTGGGAATGGCGTTCCGTCCTTTCCACCATGGGCAAGGCTGAACTTGGCTGGGTCTTTCCAGCTTGGGCTTGCACCATATACAAGTTCGGATATCAGAGCCAAAGCCCTTATTCTTCTTGGTCAGCCCTTTTAGCGCGATCAATTCTTCGTAGCTGGATGGTTGAATCTCATAGGCCAACTCAAGAGCTTTTCTGCCTGCTTCACCTATATCGAGGAGGGCTATCAATTCGTGCCGTTTAGGCATGGATAGCTCTGGAATAGGGGCTGGCTTAATATCCCCGAAGTCCAGAAGGCTGCGCTGAGCTTTGCGTATGCCCAAATGCGATGGCCCATCTCTTACGATGTCCAAAGTGACCTTTCGGTTTTCACGGCTCTCCGAAGCAGTTAGATCTAGGACGGTTTGTTCTTGGCGTTGAAAGCAGATGTCATTGTGAGGCTCCTCTACGAAGCTTTCTAGGCGGTCGGAAAGCCAATGATAACGCCGGGCATAAGAATCGTTCATTCCTTGCTGGACCACCGCCTATTCTCCATTCTCCGTGAAGAAGAAGGCATGATGATAGAGCTGGTATCCGTCTTGCACAAGGGCATTATCCACCTTGGCGCTCATCCTGCTTGCCCGAACCAGTTCATCCACTTTTTCTGACGTAAGGGAAAAGCTCTCACCCAGCCTCTTAATGTCAGTAGATGCCTTAGTGGAGGTCTTTCCTTTGCCGCCAGCGACCGCAATACCGTGTCTTTCAGGCGATAGAGCCATTTTCAGGGCGCAAGTTGTGATCGTGGTTGTTCCTGATGAGTGCCAGTCGAATCCCAGAACGCAGGAGAAGGCTTGAAACCAATAGGGATCGGATATTCGGCGGAGGAACTCCTCCTGGCCGTGCTCATAGACCAAAACCTCCACTATCTCGCCAGCTAGGACATGCATGCGTTTGAATAGCCACGGCGGGGCAGAGCCACCATGCAAGGGGAGATTAGCAGTTCCTGTCTTCATTTCTGATGACCTATTTATTAAATAAGGCTGCGTTCTATATTAGATCAACTGCGAAATTTGGGTCTTGGCAGATGCAGGAAATTATTCTGAAGCAGCCAAATAAAAGGTCAGAGAGATGAAGACTAATCTGCTAGGAATCTCTTGCATTTGTTTTTGATGGAATAGCTGTCATGCCAAAAACAAATTTACAGGTAAATCTATGCGCCGATCGGGATAAAATCTTTAAAGTTTCAACACGGGCATGAGAGATAGTTCAAGTGAAAAATGACGAAATCTCCAAACTAAATGCACAAAAACAATATACAAGCGACATAGTTACTTAGTAATTTTATGCCCAAACCCGGACTCGAACCGGGGACATTCAGATCTTCAGTCTGACGCTCTCCCAACTGAGCTACTTGGGCTCAAGTGGGCCCGACGCGATTCGAACGCATGACCTCCGCCATGTCAAGGCGACGTCATAACCAGCTAGACCACGGGCCCGCAAGCACCTTTCCTATCCCATACTGCAATATAAAACCTTCGGCTTGGCTAGAGTGGCGGAAAAAAGATCGGAGGCCTCCCACCGGAGGCTCCTGCCCGCCGCTCGCTTATAGGAAGCCCGCCTTCTGGGCACCACTTGCCTTCAGCTGTAGTAAACCTCTTTATGATACTCATCCAGGGCCTTGATGGTTATCTGGTCCTTCTTGGCCTTGAGTATGGCATCCGCCGCCGCCTGGGCCGCCTGGATGGTGGTGATGTAGGGCACATGATAGTCCACAGCGCTGCGCCGGATCTGGTAGCCGTCCTTGACCGACTGCTTCGTCGTCGGGGTGTTGATGATCAGCCGGACCTCTCCGATCTTGATATAGTCCAGCACATTGGGGCTGCCGTTGAAGATCTTGTTCACCCGCACCACCGGCAGCCCAGACCGGCGCAGATACTCCGCCGTGCTGTCCGTGGCGATTATGGAGAGACCGGCATCATAGAGCTTCCTGGCCGCTACCGTCGCCGCCGCCTTGTCCTCATCCTTGACCGAGATGAAGACCATGCCCTCCACCGGCAGGGAGTTGTCCGCCGAGAGCTCCGCCTTGAAGAAGGCCAGTCCCAAGTTGTAGTCTATGCCCATGACCTCTCCTGTAGATCTCATCTCCGGCCCCAGCAATACATCCGCGCCGGGCAGCTTGTCAAAGGGCAGGAGCACCTCCTTGACCGAGACATAGGGCACCTTGGGCTCCTGGGTATAGCCCTGCTCGACTAAGGATTTGCCGATCATGACATTGGCCGCAATCTTGGCCAGGGGCAGGCCCACCGCCTTGGAGACGAAGGGTATGGTCCGGCTGGAGCGGGGATTGGCCTCCAGCACATAGATCGTCCCATCCTTGTAGGCCATCTGCAGGTTGACGATACCCACCACATGGAGGCCCAGGGCGATCTTTCGCACATAGTCCCTTACGACTTCCAGAACCACGCCGGGCAGGGTCTGGGGCGGGATCATGCAGGCGCTGTCGCCCGAATGGATGCCCGCCTCCTCGATATGCTCCATGATTGCCCCGATCAGCACATCCTTGCCGTCGCACACCGCATCCACATCGATCTCCACTGCATCCTGGAGGAAGTCGTCGATAAGCACCGGATGCTCCCGGGAGACCCGCACCGCTTCTCTCATGTAGACCTCCAGCCCCGCCTCGTCGTAGACGATCTCCATGGCTCGCCCTCCCAGGACATAGGAGGGCCGAACCAGGACCGGATAGCCTATCTTTGCCGCCACCGCCTTTGCTTCATCGGGTGAGTAGGCGATGCCCGCCTGGGGCTGGGGGATGTTCAGCTCATTCATGAGGGCATTGAATCTCTCCCTGTCCTCGGCCAGGTCGATGCTGTCCGGGCTGGTGCCCAGGATCCGAGTTTGCAGGCCCCGCCGGGCGATCTCTTTCTCCAGGGGTATGGCCAGGTTGATGGCCGTCTGGCCTCCGAACTGAACCAGCACCCCGTAGGGCTGCTCCTTCTCGATGATGTTCATCACATCCTCCAGAGTCACCGGCTCAAAAAAGAGCTTGTCCGAGGTGTCGTAGTCTGTGGATACCGTCTCCGGATTGTTGTTGACTATGTGGGCCTCTATGCCCTGCTCTCGCAAGGCCATCACGGCATGAACTGTGCAGTAGTCGAACTCTATCCCCTGGCCGATGCGAATGGGCCCGGAGCCCAGGATAAGAACCTTCTTGCGGCTGGAGGGGACCAACTCACACTGCATGTCATACGTGGAATAATAGTAGGGTGTCTTGGCCGCAAACTCGGCGGCGCAGGTATCCACCATCTTATAGGTGGGAATGATGCCGGAAGAGATGCGCATGTCCGTGATCTCCTCCCGGCTCTTCCCCGTCAGCCGGGCTATCTGCTCATCGGTGAAGCCGCCGCGCTTGGCCTTTCTAAGGACCTCAGGATTGAGAGCCGCCTTGATATCATTTTCCATGGCCAGGATGTTTTCCATGCGGTAGAGGAAGTAGGGCTCTATGCCTGTGATCCGGGATATCTCCTCCGCCTTCCAGCCCCTCTTCAGGGCGATGTAAATGGCGAATATCCTCTCATCCGTGGGCTCGGCTAAAAGGCCGCGCAGCTCCTCATCGGTCCACTGGGAATACTTGCCGGAGTATCCCAGCTCCTTGTCTATATCCAGGGAGCGGATGGCCTTCTGCATGGACTCCTCCAGGCTTCTTCCTATGGCCATTACCTCCCCCGTGGACTTCATGGCTGTGGTCAGGCTCTTGTTGGCCCGGACGAATTTGTCAAATGGCCAGCGGGGTATCTTTGTCACTACATAATCGACAGTTGGCTCGAAGGAGGCAGGGGTCTCCTTGGTCACATCATTCCTGATTTCGTCCAGAGTCATGCCGATGGCGATCTTGGCTGTGACCCGGGCGATGGGGTAGCCTGTGGCCTTGGAGGCCAGAGCAGAGGAGCGGGATACCCGGGGGTTGACCTCTATCACACGGTACTCGCCGTCCTTGACCGCAAACTGAACATTGCAGCCTCCCTCGATGCCCAAAGCCCGGATGATGTTGATGGAGGCGCTCCGCAGCATCTGGATCTCCTTGTCCGAGAGGGTCTGAATGGGGGTGACCACAATGGACTCGCCGGTGTGAATTCCCATGGGGTCCATGTTCTCCATATTGCAGATGGTGATGCAGGTGTTGTTGGAGTCTCTCATCACCTCATACTCGAGCTCAATCCATCCTCCCACGCTCTCCTCCAGGAGAACCTGGCTGATCCTGGACCTTTTTAGACCGAGGTCGCATATGGCCAAGAGCTCCTCTCTGGTCTTGGCTATGCCTCCCCCCGAGCCGCCCAGGGTATAAGCTGGCCTTACCACCAAGGGCAGCCCCAATTCCTTCATAACCTCCAGGGCCTCATCCAGGTTGTTCACCGCCCGACTCTTGGGAACGGGCTCGCCCACCCTCTGCATGGCCTTCTTGAAGAGATCCCGATCCTCCGCCTCCCGAATGGACCGGACCGATGTCCCCAGCACCTCCACATTGTATTTTTCAAGGACACCCATCTCCGCCAGCTCCGAGGTGATGTTCAATCCGGTCTGGCCTCCGATTCCGGCTATTATCCCGTCCGGCCTCTCCTTCTCTATGATCTTGGCTACCGTCTCCGGAGTCAGGGGCTCGATGTAGACCTTGTCCGCCGTATCCGGATCGGTCATGATGGTGGCAGGGTTGGAGTTGACCAGAACCACCTCTATGCCCTCTTCCCGCAGAGACTTGCAGGCCTGGGAGCCGGAGAAGTCGAACTCCGCCGCCTGGCCGATCTGAATGGGGCCGGAGCCTATGAGCAGGACCTTATGGATATCGGATCTCTTGGGCATATCTACCGCCTCCCGGCTTTTCTTGCGGCGCTTTTCATCATCCTCTGCACCGATCCGAAGAATGGATCTTCCGTACATAGCGGTCCGGGATTGGCCTCGGGATGGTACTGAACCGCCAAAACCTGAAGTTTATCGCTCTTGACTGCTTCCACTGTGCCGTCGTTGGCATTTAATTGGGTGACCACGAGGTCTGTATCCTGCACCGACTCCGGTCGCACGGCGAAGTTATGATTCTGGGAGGTGATGTAGACGATCTTCTTCTCCAGGTCCTTGACCGGCTGGTTTCCGCCGTGATGCCCGAACTTGAGCTTGAAGGTCCGGGCTCCCAGAGCCAGGGATATGACCTGATGGCCTAGGCAAATGCCGAAGATGGGCATCGCTCCTGCAAAGTGCTTTACCGCCTCTATGGCTTTTTCGGCCCTCTCCGGGTCTCCCGGTCCATTGGAGAGGAAGAGGGCGTCAGGCCTCGCCGCCTCTATCTCCGAGATGCTGCTGTGAGAGGGAAAGACGGTCATATCGAAATCCCGGCAGGCCAGGCTTCTCAAGATGTTTTTCTTGATCCCCAGGTCTATCACTGCCAGTCGGGGTCCGCTGCCCTTTATGTCGTAGGCTGCCCGACAGGTGACATCGCCAAGCAGATCCCGGCTGGAGATATCAGGCTGAGATCTGGCCATGGCCACCACATCCAGCTCCTCCACATCGCTCCTCTCCCCCACGGCGATGGCCGCCCTCATCACTCCCTGCTCTCGCACCTTGAGCGTCAGCATGCGGGTGTCCA
>JAKQLB010000092.1 GCA_029567375.1 Bacteroidota bacterium
AAGCTCATCGTAGGAATGGCACTTGATTGTGATGGTGATAAGCGACTGCTCCGGTTCAGGCGTGGCTTCAGGGATTTCCTCCGGCACTTCCTGCGGTTCCTGTGTAACCGGGATAATCGGTTCTGGAGCCGCCGGGGTTTCGATGACCGGAGCGGGCTTCTGCAGTTCTGCTTTGCGCTGCAGCTCGGCGGCCAATCGTTCACGCCGTGTTTTAACCGTGAGTACAGAATTGGTAAGATTGAGGTTGTACTTATACTCGACCAGAATTTCTTCCGGGAAGTCTAAAGTGGCGATGACAGCCAGCTCGCCGGCTATCTTGTTCAGCTCACCATCGACCTGCTCTTTCAGCTTCTTCATGCTGTCAGAAAACAGCACCTTGATACCGAGCTCGTCGAACGTCACAAAGTCGATTTTGAGAGCTGCCGCTTTCTCTTGGAAGTAGGATGCAACCTCGGCTTTTTTCTCGTTTAAGAGGGTGGCTTCTACCTCGTCGATCCGCGCCTTCAGCTTTGCATCTGCCGGCTTAAAGATGTCAGTAACATATTTCTTGTAAACCTCTTCAAATGCTTCGTAGGGGGACATGACTGCCGACTTTACGGCCTTGCGCTGGTCCTCAAGCATCTTGAAGCTTTTGGTGAGTTCCGTCCGGCGTTTCTTGATTTCCTTTACGGTGTCTTCGGTAACTGCGAGAGCCAGAACCATGGAGGTCTGCTCCTGTATTGCTTCACTTATGGATTGCAGCCGTTCCTCAATGACGGGGAGCTGCTTAATACTGATAAGCTCTTGTGACACTATTAACCCTCCTGACTTTCCGCGAATGCGGTTATGGTTTTCATGATTGGAATGATCGCTTCATCAATGCGGCTTCTGGGAACATCGACCTCACAGATCCTTGCGACCGAGTCTCCATTCACAGTAGGAACATTAACGATGTCTCCGACCTTTGCATCCAGCTCGCAGAAGTAGTTGTATGTTTTACCGCTGAATTCTCCGGTGTGCTTGTTCTTGTAGTTGATTCCGACAATAGTCTTGTTCATGAAATATTCTCCCTTCTGGACTAAGTAGTTTCTGACCTGGTATGTAATCCAGTCCTGCATAGTCCGGTGGCCATCGGCCTTGGTATGCTTTTGAAGTAAAAAGTATTGTTCGTCTGGTAGCCGGCAGGAGATCCGGCAGGTGTACTTGTGACCGTCTCCTTTTTTCTTGGGCTTGCTCCGGTGCGCCGGATCGAAGCGGGCATATAGTGCTTTCATGGCATCCGGCCTGATCTGAATACCGTACTCGTCGCCGCGTTCGCATTTACTCTGCATGGTCTTGTCGTATTTGGGGTAGATATCCCTCACGACTTCCACCATTTCTTTAGCCGGCAGCTGTCGATTGATACGAAGTTCCCGCAATTCCTCAGCCATTCAGACACCCCCTGACCTTCTTGACTTTCAGCGATGGCGCTGATAAACTGACCTTAGTTACTTTGGCAAGAGGCCTTTCCCGTGGCAGCGGGATGGTCTCTTTTTTCGTCTCGCATTCACACCTCTCATTCGGATCCAGATTGCTGTGACAGATAGAACAAGTGCGATAGTACATCACTACACCTCCCCGAAAAGCCCAATCACTGAATGAGCTTCTTCCTCAGAGAGTCCCACCATTTCATCGTCCTTCTCTTTGCAGACAAAGCAGGTACCAACGACGTAATCTGCGCCGTCCCAAATCTTGAAGTTGTACGGCAGATCGTCCAGCTTACCTTCCTCGTTCAGAACGAGAATCAAATCTCGGCTGAGATTTTTGCCGCCTGGTATGGCTTGGGCGGAAATGACCTGTATGTATCCGCCAACCACAGCCTGCATAGAGTCCAGGCCATCACCAATTTCGGTAATCCTGGCGGGCTTGTCCGGCTCGATAACAACGACTCTTATGCTCCTTTCCATTGGTTTTGCTCCTTTCGTTTCATTTTTTTGCTTTCTTTGCAGCCTTTTTTGATTCCAGGAATTCGCGTCCTCCCGGTTGTCGAAGGAAAGACCTTATGCTTTCCAGCGTTGCCTGGGCGAGATCCTCCCGGACATAATCGGGAATGGCTGCGAGCTCAATTTTGATAGGGTCTGTTATGTATTTTCCGTTGGGGGTCTCGTTCACTTGCTCACCTCCTTTGCTTACCAAAGTTCAATATCATTGAACTTTTAGGGTAAAAAAATAGCCGGTGATGTCAGATTCGGTGATATCAAGGAGCGGACAAGCTTTTGTAATCTCGTGCTGTTTGAATCCGACTTTGCCGTTGAGCTTGAGCGACAAGCTCCGTTCTGACAATCCCATAGCTTCTGCGAATTTTGCCTGTGTGCCAAATTTTTCAGTGATACGACCTAAGAGCTTGCTGTATTCATATGCCACTGTTTTGCGCCTCCTTTCTGCAAAAAAGTTCAATGTCTTTGAACCTATGCTCAATATACCACACGGTATTTTCTTTTGCAACACTTTTCGTCATAATTTTTGAACTTTGTTTCCGGTTAGATAGAATCATATTTTTTGAACTTTATTTCCTAATTCTCTTGAACTTTTATTCAACGCGTATTATAATGAGCGTATCCTCGAAGGAGTGTGATAATATTGAAAAAGTATTCTACTTCCGATAGGTTGAAACAACTGATGAAAGCTCGTAATCTGCGGCAAGTGGATATACTTGAGGCAGCAGAACCTTATTGCAATAAGTACGGCGTGAAGCTTGAGAAGAATGCGCTAAGCCAGTACGTATCCGGTAAGGTTGAGCCTGGGCAGGAGAAACTTTCAATACTCGGAATGGCCCTTGGAGTATCCGAGGCTTGGCTGATGGGATTTGAAGTTCCAATGGAAAGATATACGCCCACTGCCAATGGTGATGGCAATGGGCGCACAAGTGAATTTATCGAACTTTTTGGACTTTTGACCGCGGATCAGAAA
>JAKQLB010000096.1 GCA_029567375.1 Bacteroidota bacterium
TGTTGCAACAGCCCGCACCTTCAATGTCTGTTTGGTGCATAAATCTCCAAAAGAGTCAATGAGGTGAGCATATGCTTTTCCCTGGAATGTATAACCGCAGTCATTATCGTGTCGGACCAGAAGAATGTCACAGGGGTTAAGGGTGTACAATGTATCTCTAATACAGGCTCCACGCAACAATCGTTTGATTCTTGATAGCATTATATCCCCGTAAATCATTTGCTATTGGTCAGTTATTTATCACGTCGTGGTATAATTCTTGTTTTAATCTTTCGGAAAAACCATGGCTAAAATAAGGGTATAAGCTGTGAAGTACAATCCACAATCCCCGGGTTCAGTTGACTTAATTCTTTTTTGAACCTCTATGAATAAATTGTTTTCGCTCATCTAAAAGTGATCCACCAGGCTCACCTAAAAGTGATCCACCTGAGCTATCACTTTTGTCTCCTCCCTGATGAACCCTTGGGTGTTTCCCGCTGACGGAAACTGGTTCCTGCCATATTCAGGACAAGGGCTCGATGCGTGATTCGATCAAGCAAAGCAGCTGTCAGTGCCTTATCATGAAAGATCTTCACCCACTCAGAGAACACCAGATTTGACGTGATCATCGTGCTCCCCGTCTCATACCGGGATGCAAGCAACTGAAAGAGGAGTTCAGCTCCCGCAAGGTCAAAGGTAATATACCCTAATTCGTCCAGGATCAGGAGATCCACTCGTTTCAGCTGCCGGAGAAGATATGTCAACCGTCGCTCCTGTTTCGCTTCAACCAGTTCGTTGACAAGTCCCGCCGTCGTCTTGAACATCACCCGATATCCCTGTTCGCAGGCCAGGATACCTGTAGCGATCGCAAGATGGGTCTTCCCGGTTCCCGAGTTCCCTATCATCAGGATATTCTGGTGTTCTTCGATGAACTGCAGTTGTCTCAGGACAGAAAGATACGCTCGTCCATCGTCCGGCAACAGATCAACCACCACCTCATCAAACCGCTTCATCGTGGGAAATCCTGCAATCCGGATGGCATTCAGCCGTTTTCGTGCTAATCTCAGTTCGTACTCAGACTCCAGGGCATGAAGGAGAAACCCCAGAATTTCCTCGGAGCACGGACCCGGTTCAAGTTCCTGTACTGCCGCAGCAAACCCCGAGAGACGCAGGGTATGGCAGAGCTCCTCAATTCCGGCAGGCATCAGAGGACACCCCTGAGATAACCATCATAGTGAGAGAAATTCGGTTCCTCCATGCTGATACGATCCGGAGGAAACGAGGTCTCCGGCAGTTGAACGGCCTGGTGCATGATGATGCATCGCAGGGTCTCGTAGGTGGGCACCATGCCATGATCTTCCAGGAGCCGGATCGCGGCAACGAGTTCCTCTTCCGAGGTTTCGCGGAACAGCGAGAGGATCGGCAGGAAGTCTTTGTGTCTCCCGGCATAATGATGATGCAAGAGCTGCTGAATTGTCTCGTCTAACTGCCGGAATACCCGGGAATGCGGGAGTGCCCCGGGTTTTCGTGAGAGGGTTTTGAGGAAGTGCGTGAGGTCGTAGGCCAGTTCTCCTTTTCCGAATCGACGCTCATGGCGTGCAAGCAACGCATTGCCACTGACCAGCTCAACGGTGTCAGGAGAGTATTTCAGGGTGATATATTTCCCGGGATAGGTATCCGGCACCGAATAGTAGTTTGACTCGAAGACGACATGCGAGTATTTTGAGATTCTGGCTGAACGGGATTGATAGGCTGAAAACTCAAGAGCCGGGAGAGGGGCAAGTGTTTCTTGCTCATGAAGGAGGCCTTTCGTGGGAGGGGATGGCCGGCGATACACGAAGCCATCATTGATCTCGTTGACTGCTGCTGCAAGGTACTGGTTTGCTTCCTCAAGGGATGAGAACGTGATTCGCTCACTGAATGCCCGCCGTCTCACGTAGCCGACAGACTGTTCGTCGGTTCCTTTCTCGTGCGGGGACCGGACATTGCAGGTATGGGGTTCAAACCCATAGTGGAGGGAAAATTCAAGAAACCGGGAGTTCAGCTCCTTAGTTCTGGGGTTGATGATGGCTGCCATGTTGTCATAGAAGATGGTCTCCGGTACACCCCCGATCTCATTGAAGAACCGAATGTGGGCATCAATAACCTCAAGCAAGGTCTCACGATGGTAGAGGTGAGAGAACCGATACAGAGAATGGTTGAGTACCATGGAAGCCATGGAATACTTGCCCCAGCGGGCATTGACCTGGAGATCTGTCTTGCCAAAGTCAAACTCTGCGCGGCACCCGGGATCCGTTTCCTGAGCGATGTAGACTTCCCGATGGCCATACTGGTCTTTCCATGAGGCAACCTCCCGTTTGACGGTGCTATAACCGATGGTATAACCCTCTTTGATGAGATGATCCCAGATCTTCCGTCCGGTCCACCGCTGTTTCTTCGGGAGGTCAGCATTCGCCTGTAAGATCGCGTGGATTCGGTCTCTGACGTCGGGAGTGAGAGCAGTGCAGGGACGCTGAATCTGACGATCGTTGGGAAGAATGGTTTCTTCGATTCCCTCTTTGACATCTTGAACCCGCTGGAGATACCGCGCTACGGTATTCCGGGAGATATTGAGTTCTTTGGCGACTCGTCTCTTGGATCCATAGAGATTATGGAGTTCTACAATGCGTCGGATATCACTCATTGATTTCACCTACGAACCCCTCCAGAGCTAATGATGGAACCGGAGGGGGGATAGGGTGGATCAATTTATGGTGAGCCTTTTGAGGAAAAGTGGCTCAGTTTACGATGGGCGAAAACATGTGGGTGTGACTGAGGAAAAGTGGATCAGTTTACGATAGGCGCAAACATTCAAGTCCTTGAGTATCTCAGCACTCTTGATTCGCGACTGTATTATGTCGGGATCTTGAGATAAACTTGGCCCATCCTCATACTTGTGGAGGTTTAATTGATTCCTCCCATTGTTTTAATGATGTGCCGTTGGAAAATCAAGAATAACACTAACGGAGGCAACGTTGAGATTAACAAAGCTAGCATCATCACAGCATAATCGGCGGACCATATGGAACCTAAGCTATTCAAGAATATTGCATTGGTAAATTTGTACTGTGATTGAAGTATTACTACTGGAATTAGAATTGAGTTCCACGCATTGAAAAATGAAATCATGATTGCAGCGATATAAACCGGCTTCAAATATGGAATATACACCTTAAAAAATATACTAAGTTCACTCAAACCATCAATTTTTGCTGCAGATATGAGTTCCGTTGGGAATAGTCGAGTATTTTGTTTAAACAAATAAATCAGGAAGGGGATTGACATAGAAGTAAGAATCAGTGCTAGATATGTGTCCAATAGGTTTGTATATTTAAATATCAGAAATATTGGGACCAGTATTGCTGCTGTTGGAATCAACATCGAGTAAAATGAGGCTAAAAAAAGCCAGTTAATTTTTTTACTAGAATAGATAGTATACGCATATCCCGCCATAGATGCAACTAAAACGCCTCCTAATGAAGCCAAAGTTGATACGAAAAAAGAATTCCACAAAGATGACAGGAAATATTTTTCATTCATGAGAGAATCCCAGTTGCTCACAAAATTAGAGAGAGAAATATCACTGAATATCAAATTTCCTTTAATGCTCGCGCTCGTACTAAAGCATGATATTCCCATTATCAAATATGGCAAAACTGCAACTATGCACACTACAATAATGAACAAAATATTGGCAGTATCACCTGTTTTCGGCCTCATTTTCGCTCCAGGCAATAAATAGCATCCCACTCACCAAAACACACACAGTAAAAATAACTATTGCAATTGCTGAAGAGTACCCATACTGTGCTACATAGGTGAACGATTTTTTGTACAACTGATTTACAAGTGTTAAGGTTGCCATTCCAGGACCGCCTTTTGTAATAATAGCCGATTCGATGTAAATTTGAAACGTGTTAGATGTGGCTAATATAGTGATCAAGGCTAAAATAGGTCTAATTGTTGGGAACACAATTTTCCGGGCAATGATGAAATCGGTTGCCCCATCCAGTTTCGCTGCACGATAAATATCTGGATTTATGTTATTCATTGCTACAGACAAAATTAAAATATAAAACCCGGACCAAGCCCAGATACACACAAATGCAATTAATAATCTTGCACCCCAAACTTCCTGAAGAATATTATAACTCGATGAAACTAAGTTCAGTCCTCGCAATAAGTTTGAGAGCGTACCGTCCGAATATGCTAACTGTTTTACAAATAACGAGTACGCGACCGGCGAAGTGATGCATGGAATGAATAATATTGCAGTAAAGAGATTCTGCAATTGTTTTGATTTAACCTTATGAATGGAAAGTGAAACGACTAGACTTAGCACAATGATGCAAGGAACAATAATGAGGGTAAATATGAGAGAATTGCTAAACGCAATAATAAATGCTTCATCTGATAACAATCCCATGTAATTTTCAAAATAATTGAAAACAAGACTTTTTCCCCTTCCGATATGGAAAGATAAAAAAATAGCATACAATAGAGGCAAATATGAGAGTATACCGATGAGTATCAAGCTAGGTAAGAGGAAAATAAATTTTGGAGTGAGATGTTTATCCATTTTTGCTTACAATGGTTGCAGTCAGTTTAGCTACTCGACACCACTTTCTCAGCAGCGGTTTGCATTTTGGCGATAGCGGCATCTAGAGAAAGATATCCATTAACATAATCCCCCACATAACCGCCGACAGTATAGGTTATCTCATAGGTATGCAGACCATATTTGACCGGCTTAATATGTTGATTAGTCTCACTCATGAAGGTGACAACCTTTTGTCCTCCAAAGAACTCAGTGCCAGAATCTGTTAGTCCTTCGACCAGTTTTTTGTTTACCGGAATAACGTAATATTTTTCAGCTGCATAGTTTGCTAATTCTATATTATTTCCAAACATCTCGACGGCAAATTCCGTTGCAAAGTTCTGGTTCTCCTTATTAATAATAAACCAGTTTCCTCCCCCTAAGTTAGAATAGGAGGAATATGAGTCACTTCCAGTCATCTTTGGCATTTCTGCAACCCTCCATAACCCACTCTGATCTTCAAATGAAGAGATAATCGGTGCCCACCAAGATCCCCCAACGAGACTCACAATTTTTTCATTTCCTATACAAGATATCATATCATCCCAGCTTGATGCTTTATAGACTATGTCGGAGTCAAATACCCTCTTCAATGTCGTAATTGCCGAGACAAAACCGGGATTGTTAGCGATATTTGCATTTCCTTCTTCATCGAAGAACCAAGTTCCTGCAGATTGATACAATAACCTACCTTCCATATCTCCTTCAGGAATAATCACCAACAAATCAACGCCGGTTGCAGATTTTACTTTCTGACCGATGTGAATATATTCATCCCAAGTTAATTCAGTCATATCAGCTTCTGAATAACCTGCTTTTTCGATCAGATCAACTCTATAGAATAATGTGCCAGTGCCGCAATCGTAGGGGATAGCGTAGACTTTATCATCATAAATTACATTGATGAGTTTGTACTGATAGTAATCGTCGGCGCTGATGTGCGGAGTAAGATCAACGAAATACTCCTGGTGATAAGAGATGTATTCCATAAAGTTGTAATCCTCATCATAGAAAATATTCGGTAAAGTATCGATCGAACCAATGGTCAGATAAATTTTAATCTTTTCTACCATGTCCTCCTGGCCTAAGGAGACAACCTCAAACTCATACGGGCAATCCGGATGGTTTCTCTTATAAATTTCTACGGCTTTTTCAGCAACCTCAGCAGAAGAGTCATAGGCCCATATTGTAACGAGATTATCACTTTCTGAGTTACTATCATTGACGCAACCGCAAGTCGCTATACATAACAGCATTATTATCAAAATAGAACTCGGTGGTTTCACAAGTGGCATAGATAGTCTTTATAGGAACCATATTATTTAAGGTAATCCGAAATGGGAGCATGGGATTAATTTAATAAATTCAAACAAATTTTAAGGTCAGGTCAGTTTTGGTAGTGAAATCGCCCTAAGAAGATCTGCAAATCATTGGTGTGTCATGATCATGACACCACGTATGAAATTTCTGCTGCCTAGGCCACAACAGCGATCAGAATAAGTAAGCGACTTTTACCTTGTGATCGCACCGCGGGTGCTCGAGCTCCGCTCCTACGGAGCAT
>JAKQLB010000110.1 GCA_029567375.1 Bacteroidota bacterium
TATGGCTAACGCTGTAATGGAGGCAATGACTGGGCTTGCCCGTGGGTCATCTGACGTACTTTCTCAATTCTCGGAATCCTTATCAGAGTCACTTGAAAAGATAATTGAAAGCAATGTGTTTGCCGTTATAATGGGAGACACGTTTACAAAATTTGAATCAGACATAAAAGCCGCATTGGGAAAGGGTGATATAGGGGCTATTGCTAGTGCATATTCTGCATTATACGAGGCAATGATTAATAATCAAGCGTTATATGCCAAGCAAATGGAAATTGCGAAGCAGATAGCCGCCGAATATGGTATTGTATTATTTAATACGATGGAGTCGGGTGCGACAGAGGCAGAAACACTTTATAAAAATATAGAGTCAATAGAAAAGGCAATAGAGCAACTTAAGGATAAATCCGAAGAGGTGGATATACAACTTCTTGAATCACTAAAGAGCGACGCCTCAAAAATGATTTCGGAAATCGAGAAAGAGAGATTGAGGCTATGGCAAGAATATCAAACCCTGCTGAGCAACGAGCCGTCATACGACGACCCAGAGAGAAAGAATTGGGAATGGGATAGGGCTTATTATGAGAGGTTTTTCCCATATGGCAATTTTAACGCTGATATGTCACATGGTGATGAATCATATATGGAGTGGTGGGAGGAATATCAGGCATTATTAGCACAGATTGCAGAGATGGAGGCAAAGATTGTTTCGGCAGACGCAATACGCCTCTTAGAAGAACAGGTAAATGATATTTTAGACCAAATATATTCTAGTGGTTACGACAAATACGCAACAGATGAAATGAAACAGCAAGATACATTAAAAGAGTATCTTGCAGACATGGATTTATACAATAGACTTGCTAATGAAGCTACTGACCCGGCACAACAGGAGAAGTGGCGTAATTTGGCGGAATTGGCAAAGGCTGCTTTTGACGGGGCTATATTGGAAGATTTTAATACCAAGTTGGATGAATCCCTAAGTGGTATTGATGACAACTATGAAAAAATGTCATTTTTACAAAAGATGCTTTCTTCATTAACCGATCAGGCACAAATAAATGAGGTCACAAAACAAATTAAAGAACTTAAAGAAACTATTTTTGCCGATCTTTATTCCACCTATGCTGATGACGCCACAAAGTTCAACGATGAACTTAAAGATATGCAGAAGCAGATTCAGTGGGCTATCGAGAACGGATACCCCGAACTTGCCGAGTGGATACAAAAAGCATACGACACGAAAGTACTTGATGAGTGGAAAGAGGGTATAGACGAGATTGCGAACGGGCTTGACGACGATTTTGATAAATACAAGTATTATCAAGATGAGATAAAAAAGGCGGCAGGGATGCTAATAGGGGCTATTCTGGGTGGCGATGAAACTGGATCTGCTGACTGGGCTGCGAGGTTGAAATATCTTGAAGATTTACTCGCAGAACTTGAAGGCTCAATGGAAGAGAATATGTGGGACAAATACGCCACCGATGCCCAGAAGTACGAGCAGGAACTTTCCGACATCAACAAGGACTTGCAGTGGGCGCTTGACAACTACCCGGAACTGGCTGATGAGATTGCAGATGCCTTCAATACGCGTGTGCTTGAGGAGTGGCAGGATAAGTGGGATGAGATGTTTGGGGATATAGATTTGAATTTGGAGAGGCTAAACGCAATAGAGGCGGAGCTTGCAGCGATTGGTGTGCCTGAAATATCCGAAGAGGAAGCGCGTGCCGGGCGTGATGCGGCACTACTTAGCGGAGATACGGATGCGTACAATTACTATCAGGAACAGTTGTTGATGCACCAGAAGATAAACATACTGCTCAAAGAACGTGCGGAAATCATAGATGAACTTGGCAATAAGTATAAGACTGACGAGGAGACATATCAGGATGAGATTGCGCAGTATGAATCCGATATTGCCGCCATGAGGGCACTTCTTAAAAAGGCGCATGAAGATGGAGATGCCGAAGCCGCCAGCAGATGGGAAAAAGAGATTGCGGATGCCGAAGCTGCCATGGAAGAGTTTATCAACAATGCCGATTTTGACGCCTTGCAGGAAGAATTTGAGCGTCAATTTGGCGATATATCTGACATAGGTACGGCAGAGGTGAAGAAGATGCTTGATGCCTTTAGACAGCAGGTAGAGGATTCTGAGTTGCCGCCTGAGATGAAGGAGAAGATACTTGATGACATAGACGGCATTTACGATGAGCTTGACAGGCGCACACAGGAGTCATTCAATAAGATAGGTACAGCGATTAAGGACATTAGCAGCTTATTGGAGAACTTCGGTGCTGAACAGGGGCTTGTGGATTCCATAAGTGCCATTGGTGATGCGGTAAGCGTGTTGGGAGATATAACCTATGCCATTGCCGAGAAGAAATGGTGGAGCGTATTCAGTCTGGCTGTAAAACTCATAAATTCAGTAACAAAAGCCATACAGAACTTGGTATCCCTGCTTGACAGCGACCCATTTGC
>JAKQLB010000145.1 GCA_029567375.1 Bacteroidota bacterium
ACCAGAAAAGACTGCTCTTTTCCCTGATAAACGCCTTTATTTCTGAATTATACATCGATGATGACTATACCCAAATATAGTAATATTTCGCCGTTTATCCAATCTTTTTTGCCCATAAATTCATATTTTGGCTGCCGTCCCGACACTCCCGACTTCATCGGGACAGGTTCGTGTACGGGATTGAGTCTCCTCCTGCGTCGGAGCCCCAAACTGTGGACTGTAAACTGTGGACTTTGGGATAATCTATACTGGACGTTCTCTTCTAATTCTAATCTTAATAGCGTTTGCAATCGGCCGTTCGGAGACCAGCACCAGGTACCCTCCTCCGCCGGCGCCGGCCAGCTTCCATCCCAGGGCGCGCTCAATGGATATCGTGATCACGGCGCCGGGCCAGTACTTCGAGACGAAGGGCTGATCAAGCCACCCGCTGACAAATACCTTCTTGCTCATTTTGTACAAATACTGGCAACTCACAATATCTAAATGCTTCGTCTTTGGTCCTGATGCAAGCCCTACCCGATCACCTCTCCTGCCCATAGCTTATCAAGAAACATCCTCCAGGGTAAAATATCTATTTTCCCTGCCTTTCGTGGATATGGATCATTTGAAACCAGGATAAGTCGTTTTACTTTGTATTCCTCAGCAAAACTATTTAAACCCCTCAGATGTCGCGGATTTGCCATATCAGTCGACTTCACCTCAACTGCAGTCTCGTGATCGCCAAGAATAAAATCAACCTCTGTCTGCGAGGCAGTGCGCCAATAATTTACCGTATAATTGAGGTCGGAATAATGGCTGTGAGAGTAAATTTCATGATAGATAAAATGTTCAAAGGCTTTGCCAAAAGCTTCACTGCCGGGAACAATTGTTCCGCGCTTAAGGAGATGATTTGCTATACCGACATCAAAATAATAAAACTTTGGCGAGAGGATCACCCGGCGCTTTGGCTTTTTCTGGTATGATGGAAGGAAGCGGCCGGTCATTGTGTCCTCAAGTATCTGAAAATACTCTTTTACCGTTGGGCCGCTAACTCCGCACTCAGCCGCAATATTTGTGTAATTTACTATCTCTCCGTTTGAAAACGCAGCGATTTCCAGGAAGCGCGAGAAAGATGCAATATTCCTGATCTTTGCTTCAGCCATTATCTCATCCCGAAGGTAACTGCCGATATATGCAGAAAGAAGCCTGGCAGGCCTTTCTGACAGATACATACGAGGCAGTAGCCCGTTGTTCAATGCCCTTATCAGCTCAAAGTCGGGTATTTCTTTGTATATCAGAGGATAGAGCTCATATCTTATTGCCCTGCCTCCCAGTAGGTTGCCACCCGATCTGACAATCTTACGCGGGCTTGATCCACTCAGAACGAACTGTCTTTTTCGGTTAACTATCAGCCACTGGATCTCATTCAGCAATGAGGGAAGCCGCTGTATCTCATCAATAATCACAGGTGAGGAAGAATTATCTGCCTCAACTGTCTCGCGAAGCAGGGAAGGGTTGCTGAGAAACCGGTTGAATTCATTGGCCAGCAGAAGGTCAAAGTACAAGGCATCCGGATAGATCATCTTCAGAAGGGTACTTTTCCCAGTCTGTCTTGCGCCCCACAAAAACGCACTCTCCTTTTCCCTTCCCCTGAATATTTGTTCTCTTTTATACATGATAATTAAAACTTGCACTTTAAATTATCCTGATAATCTAAAGTACAAATATAGAGTATCATCTCAATTATTCAGCTTAATTTAAAGACTTTCTCAAGAACATCTGCTATTCTTTCCCTGCCTTCATCCGTAATGTTCGAGCCGCTGGGCAGGCAGAGGCCGTTCTCAAACAGCTTCTCCGAGGTGCCGTTGACATACGCCGGACACCCGGCAAAGACCGGCTGCAGGTGCATCGGCTTCCAGAGGGGGCGCGACTCAATATTGGCCTCCTCAAACGCAAGGCGAAGTTTTTCGCGGTCGGTTCCCGCCACGGCGGGATCAATCACGATGCAAGTCAGCCAGAAGTTCGAACGGAAGTCCGCCGAGGGCTCCGACTGGAACGTCACACCCGGGACATCTTTCAGCAGCTCACGGTACCAAAGGACAGCGCGGCAACATGCTTCGCCCCCGTGGCAGCGCAGAGCTCTCTCTCGAAACCGTCAACATTCGGTCCCGGCGGAGCCACCCAGATGGAG
>JAKQLB010000136.1 GCA_029567375.1 Bacteroidota bacterium
ATCGAACAAAAACCTAAAAGCATCGTGATTATACAACCGCAAGATACACTCCGGTATATAGCCTGCCAGTACCAGGTATTTGTCCGGCGAAAAACCATATTTATTGGCGATAGCTATTATACCATCCGCATCTATACACAATTCCCCTCGCAATATCATTGCGATATTCTTGTCTTCTGCAATTTCCTTATGAGAATTGCCACTTGCTATTATGGCATTAACATCTTTCTGAAGTAATTTGATAAACTCAAGCGGCATGCTGTTGTACGCTGGAGCAACGGCGGGCGGGGCATTATTGTCACCGCGCAACTCCTTTAAAAATTCATCATCTGATATTTGTTGTTCCAGCGGTACGCGTGCCCTTTTTATAAGCAATTTATGTTCGAGCGCTTTACGCTCATCTTCGCTGTTCGTAAAGTGTTTTGCGATAGCATGGATAATATCTACCGTAGCAACCCGATGAGATTCGCTATATGGCTTTTCTATGTAACCAATTAAAGTCGGCGAACAACCTAATATATCTGCAAATTGGCGCTTATTTAAGCCATGAGATTCCCTTATTTCTTTAATTGCTTCCCAGAGATATGTCCCCATACTTAATAAATACCAAATATGAGCAGAAAAAGTAATAAAAATAGTTAGCCAATCTTTAACTAATAACAATATTGTTCATAAAATAAGTGTAACTTGTTAAAATATAATGAACAAATATTGGCTATATGCAAAATATGGTTGAAATACACAGCCAACGTTAAAACAAATTAATACTCCCTTTTATGCAAAATATGGTTGAAAATAGCTATAGCCTATAGTATGCTCTTTTGTGCAATCTAAGGTTGGAGGATGAAATGGCAGAGGGACCAAACACCGGGGGAGCGTTAGCGGATTTTATCTGGAAAAATGCCGAGGATTTATGGGGCGATTTCAAACATACCGATTTCGGCAAAATCATTCTTCCCTTTACATTGCTCAGAAGGCTCGAGTGTGTGCTTGAACAGACGCGCAAAGAAGTGCATGAGACATACCTTGCACACAAGGACAGCGGCCTTGATCTCGACCTTATCTTACGTCAGATAACACGATATCCTTTTTACAATACTTCCGAATATGTCCTTGGCAGTCTCGGGGAAACCAAAACGAGCCAGAACCTTGCAGATTATGTGGCGCATTTCTCCGACAACGCCAGAGTGATCTTTCAACAATTTGATTTTACGAACACATCCAATAGACTCAGCAAGGCAGGCCTTCTTTTTAAAATATGCCGCAATTTCTCCGAGATTGATCTTCACCCCGATGTGGTGCCGGACAGAGTGATGAGCAACATCTACGAACACCTTATCCGCAGGTTCGGGGCAGAAGTTAACGAAGGCGCCGAAGACTTTATGACCCCACGCGATGTTGTCCGCCTTGCCACAACACTTCTCCTTGACCCCGATGATGACTTGTTTGAAGCCAACCCGGGCCTTATACGATCAGCTTATGACCCTACCTGTGGAACCGGCGGATTTCTTTCAGATGCCATGGATCATGTTGCGGATTACAACAATTGCTCAAAGGCGCCGCCTGTCCTTGTTCCTTATGGACAGGAACTGGAACCGGAAACACATGCTGTCTGCGTGACCGGTATGTTGCTGAGAACTCTGGAAAGCGATCCGGGACGCGACCTCTCCAAAAACATAAAGCTCGGAAGCACGCTGTCTAACGACCAATTCCCAAACGATCGCTTTCATTATTGTGTCGCCAATCCTCCCTTCGGCAAGAAATGGGAGAAGGATCAGGATGCGGTAACAAAAGAACACAAGGAAAAGGGTTTCAACGGGCGTTTCGGCCCCGGATTGCCTCGCATAAACGATGGTTCCATGCTGTTTCTCCTTCATCTGGCAAGCAAAATGGAACTGCCTGAAAAAGGAGGAGGTCGCGTAGCCATTGTCCTGTCCGGTTCGCCTTTGTTTAACGGAGGAGCCGGTTCAGGAGAGTCAGAAATACGCCGCTGGCTGCTCGAAAAGGACCTTGTTGAAGCTATTATCGCTCTTCCAACGGAGATTTTCTTCAGAACCGGGATAGGGACATACCTTTGGATACTTTCCAACAAAAAGCCGGAAAACAGGCGCAAACGGGTACAACTCATCAATGCTGCAGATCAATGGGTATCGATCAAGAATGAAGGCAATAAAAGACGGATTATCAGTGAAGAGCAGATACATCGGATTGCTGAGATTTACGCTGCCGCAGAGACTAACGAGCTCAGCCGCATGCTCGACTACCGTGTTTTCGGGTATCGCCGCATACGGGCGCTCAGGCCCTTGCGCATGTCATTGCATATTAATAGCGCCACCATGGAAAACCTGAAAACCGAAAAGGCCTGGATCAAGCTTACCGGGGAACAGAAAGAAGTATTGAGAGCAGAGCTTGAGGCATATCTTGATACAATCAAGCCATTTGCCTGGGCCAAACAATTTATCGAACATGTTGCGCAGTTGTCCCCTGCTGTGAGGAAAGCCGGTAAATCCTTCGTAAAGGCGCTGATTGATGCCTTTGGAGTTCGGGATTCCGATGGGGAACCGGTATTGGATGAAGCCGGAGAAATTGTCCACGATCCGGAGTTGACCGATTATGAAAATGTGCCGCTTACAGAGAACGTCAAGGACTATTTTGCCCGTGAAGTGCTGCCTCATGTACCGGATGCATACATTGACAATACTTTCCTGGACAAGGCTGACGGTCAGATTGGCCGTGTAGGATATGAGATTAATTTCAACCGTTTCTTTTATCAGTATGTGCCGCCGCGCAAGCTCGATGTGATTGACGCCGAATTGAAGCTGGTTGAGAAAGAGATTGCAGACCTTCTCGGGGAGGTTACAGAATGACAGGACAACCGGAAAATATCTCCAGCGTTGTCAAAATTCCCGGTTCGTTGCTTGGCGATATCCGTACCATGATCGAAGAAACACGCTCCGCCATCGCAGTGACGGTGAATGCTGAACTCACCATGCTCTATTGGCGGATTGGCAGACGCATTGGCCAGGAGATTCTCAAGGGGGCAAGGGCAAAGTATGGGGAAGAGATTGTCTCAGCGCTGGCGAGACAATTGATGTCCGAGTATGGACGCGGTTTTTCTGGAAAAAGCCTTCGCCATATGATCCGGTTTGCAGAAGCATTTGCCGATGTAAAGATTGTCTCATCACTGATGAGACAATTGAGCTGGACACATTTCCTCTCCATTATATATCTTCCAGATTCAATCCAGAGGCAGTTCTATGCAGAGATGTGCCGGGTGGAACGGTGGAGTACCCGCACCCTCCAGAATAAGATAGCCTCCATGCTTTACGAACGTACAGCCCTTTCCAGAAAACCGGATGAACTGGCAGAACTCGAACTTAAGGCGCTTCGCGAAGAAGACCGGATGACGCCGGATATTGTCTTTCGCGACCCCTACCTGCTCGACTTCCTCGGGCTGAAAGACGTTTATCAGGAAAAAGACCTGGAAGCTGCCATCCTGCGTGAGATGGAGGCTTTTATTATGGAACTTGGCGTCGGTTTTACTTTTGTTGCCCGGCAAAAACGCATCACGGTGGACCATGATGATTTTTATCTGGACCTGCTTTTTTATCATCGTGATCTCCGGCGGCTGGTGGCCATCGAACTTAAACTTGACAAATTCCGTCCCGACCACAAAGGCCAGATGGAACTTTACCTGCGCTGGCTCGACAAATACGAACGCAAACAGGGCGAAGATGCCCCCCTCGGCATTATTCTATGCGCAGAGAAAAACAGTGAACGAATAGAACTGCTCGAACTGGGTCAGGCAGGTATACATGTAGCAGAGTACCTGACAGTGCTGCCTCCAAAGGATGTATTGAAGCATAAATTACATGCTGCAATTGAGCGTTCCAAGCTTGTCCTGGCAAACCGGGCTGAACCTGTTGAGGTTACGGAATGAGTCATTATAAACCGTACCCGGCATATAAGCACTCAGGAATAGAATGGATAGGGGAGGTGCCGGAACATTGGAAGGTTGTAAGTCTTCTTCATTTGTTTAATATAAAAGCTGGTGGTGATTTAAAAAAAGATTTCTATTCTGAAGAAAAGACAGAGGAATATTCCTATCCAATATATACCAATTCTATCAAATCTAATGAAGCTTACGGTTTTACGAGTAAACCATTCTTTAAAGCGAATACAATTACAGTAACAGGGAGGGGTGAAATTGGGTATGCGATTTACAGGGATCATGAATATGATGCAATAATACGTTTACTTGTACTAACACCAAAGAACAATAAACCATGTAAATACTTTGCTTATTGCATAAATAGTATACTTGTATTTTTTGGTGGAAATACTGCTGTAAGTCAGCTTTCAACTGAGCAAATAAGTCCATATAAAATATTTTGTCCACCTTTCCCCGAGCAACAATCCATCGTATCCTTTCTCGACCGCCAAACCGCCCACATCGATGCGCTTATCACCAAAAAAACCCGCTTCATTGAACTCTTGAAAGAAAAACGCCAGGCGCTCATCACACATGCCGTCACAAAGGGACTCGACCCCAACGTTAAAATGAAGGACTCAGGTGTGGAATGGATAGGGGAGGTGCCGGAGCATTGGGAGCGTAGAAAATTGTCTCACGCGTTTGCAAAAATTGGAAGCGGTACAACTCCACCAAGCGATCAACCGGAATGGTATTCAGACGACGGTATCCCATGGGTTACGACTGGGGAATTGCGAGAAAGCGAAATAACGAAAACGACCAAATGTGTAACGCAGCGTGCCTTAGATCAGTTCACTACGCTTCGTGTTTATCCAAAGGGGTCCCTCGCAATAGCGATGTATGGAGCGACGATTGGCCGTTTGGGGATACTTGGAGTTGCAGCTACCACTAATCAGGCTTGCTGCGTACTGTCTGGCGGCAAGTCCATGACGGTGCGTTTTGTGTACTACTGGCTACTCGTATGCAAACAGCCAATAATTGAAATATTCGCCGCTGGTGGTGGCCAACCGAACATCAATCAAGAGATTATCTCTGGTCTTCGCGTCCCCTCACCATCAATAGACGAACAAGACGCCATCGCCGAGTGCCTTGACCGTGAGGTAGCGCATTTGGACCTTATCACTGAAAAAACCCAGCGCAGCATCGATCTTCTTAGGGAACGCCGTTCCGCCCTTATCACAGCAGCCGTTACCGGCAAAATAGATCTCAGGGGGTCTTTATGAGTGATACAGCGCATCAGGAGAAACACTTTGAGCAATATATCATTTCCAAACTTGAAGAACAGGGATGGTTGGTAGGCAATACGCACGGATACGATA
>JAKQLB010000153.1 GCA_029567375.1 Bacteroidota bacterium
TGTAAAGCCTCTAATGCATGGGCCTTTTCTAAAAGTCCGTTATTTTGGCTTATAACGGGCAATTTAAGGCCCATATTTTGAGCCGGAGGTACATTAGCCCCTCCACCCTCAGTGATCGGCTGTCCTTGAGGCGCTGGCGTGGCCTTTACTGCTTCCGGTTTTGTGTATTTCATCTTCTGTATAGCTTCTGGCCCATTTTGGAGAATATCGAAGGCTTGATCAGCAGTTATGATCCCACCGGAGATGAGTGCCGAGAGTGCAGAGGCCATTGACCCCAGGATTGCAGCATCTTTCTCTTTCCGAAGAGAAGTTGCCTCCACAATTTCAGAGTCATCAGTTTCCAGCTCCAGGTACATATTTTCCCAGTCGTCAGGGTTTGACTGGAGGCCACGATAAAGGAATTCATTTTGCAGGAATTTTTTGACATCATCCTCGATTGACCTAATCAGGCCATTCCCCATCTTGGACATGAAAGAGGCCGAAACCTTTCCTACAGCATAGGTTGAGCCTTCCTCGTACCCGGCCAATACTAAGCTCACTCCAAACCTGTTGGAAATTTGCCGGTCGCATAGCTGGAATATGTCTATGACCTGGATGTTTGAGCCGGTGCCTCCCTTGAAGTCGATGTTGATATCATCAGTGGTCACAAAGGCTTCGTCTGGTTCAGATTTCAGGGATTGCTTATAAGTTATCGAGTTTGGATCATCATCCGTGTAATAGAGACTTCTCTTGTGCTCCTGGAATATCCGAGTGGCTTCTTCTTTTGCCTTCTCCACGTCTCCACCGAAGTTATCCGGGTTGAGGAGTTCTTTCAGGAGCAATTGGTGATGCCATCGTGGAGCAGCGTTGTGCTGCCATCTGAGGAAGTCGATAAATGAGGTTATTTTTCCCTTTATGAACACCATAACCGAGTCTATGGGGGATTTGCCCCAGATTCCGAATGTGGTTCTGTTGTTCTGGTCTATCTGGGCATGGTGTTCATTCTGGTACGAGATTATGAGCACTTCTTTGGGGAACAGATGGACCTCGGCATTAAGCTTACTACCGGCTGGCGCAGCGCCTACCTTCTTTCCTTTGGAGTCGTATCCTTCATTGACTAGAATGTGGTCAACCTTCCGGATAACCCAATCGGATCTAAGCAGGTCAGATTTGTTGCTGTATGTCTCATCGTCAACCAGGGTTACATTTTCTATGGGCAGAGACTCCATATGGTCAATTCTGCCTTCGAATTTGAATGATGGGACTTCTCCGCTGTCATCAACAGTCGCCTTGGACCCCAGGTGGAGCCTGCCGACATAAATTCCATCCTGGAGCAGTGAGGTGATGATCTCTTCGAGCTTTGAAGTGAACTGAATTTCGGACAAGATTTGGTTGACATTATCAAGGAATCCTTCGGTTGGCCGGAAGCCGTCCTTGGTTGCCTTCGGGTCTATGGATACACCGACGTAACTATTTTTTACTGTCATCGGGACATAGGACAGCGCAAGTGCCACGGTGTTATCGAATTTTGCCGCTTCGCGATAAATCTGGAACCTATTGCTATACTTGACATCCATAAGCAAAAAGTTTCTGAGATCCCGAACTATGGTCCGTGATACGCTAATGGCATTTTCTGAGTCGCCACCGGCAGACATCAGCGCCAGCATTTGCCCCCTGCCCGAATTCATGGTAAAAAAGATGTAATTAGACCTATAAAAACGCTAGTACGATAATTCTGGGTCATTGGAGACCCAAATGAGATCATATCCGAGCGTGCTGTCCCTGGCAATCACCTTGTAATCTTTGCCCAATAGGCTTATGGTCAGTCTTTTCCCCGGAAATGCATTCTCGTCGCGCCGGACGTCCGCATACACAGTGATGTTTTCTCCAGTGAAATCACGAGCAAATCCACCCTTGGTATCACGGAAAACTTCTGGGCTGTGATAGACACGATTTTCAGGCGGGCCATCAACTACAGAGACGCTTCCGATGAACGGCTCTCCATTTCCATCCACGTAGACAGTGATTGTCTCTTTGTTGCTATTGCCTCCGAGCATTGCGGCCAAAAAAATAATGACCATCAGAGCCAATATCGCTTTACCCAATTTTGGATTCAAGGTATCTCCTCTCATTTTCTATGGCTTGGTCGCGTGCAGTCTTCAAACCGTTCTCAACCTCCTGAAATCCAATACTATCCCTCGCAAGCTTCAGCAGGTACTCTCTCTCTGCTTCCAGGCAGGAGAGTTCTCTCGATAACCTCAATATAAACTGTGGGGATTGCTCACCGGCGAAATATGGACACGCACTATCCCATATCTCATCGTTTTCTCCAGTGAAATACAATCTCAGGTTAGTTGGAAATGATTTATCAACGAAATCATATCTAACAATAATCGAAATAAAATCACCTCCTCTCTCGGATTGGCATAATTCTGTGATACAGTCTCTTAACCTTTTCGTCAATTTGGATGCTAACCATATTGGAATGAGTTTTCGTAGTGTCATTGCCAATTATGAGAAGTTCAAGCTGCCGACAGCAGATAATCACATCCGCCAGCTCTTCTATTACCTCCTTCGTGAGATATGGATTGGGTTCTTGTCCTTGCTTTCGCCTGGCGTGAAGGAGAGCCTGGGTCAGCTCTGCCATCTCTTCGATGAGCATATCCATCTGAACATGTGGACCCCACTTGTCCAGCGCCATCCTGAGAATATCATCGTCTAATCCTGGAAAATCTGGCATAATCACAACTCCGATAGCTCCTTGTATTCTTTCTGCATCCATTCGAGTGTTTCAGCATCAATCTTGTGGTCCGGACCACATCCCCTCGGGCAAATCAGCCGCATGTGGGCA
>JAKQLB010000160.1 GCA_029567375.1 Bacteroidota bacterium
TGGAAAGTAAGGTTGCCTTTCAAAGAGATCTTAAATATGCCGTAGATCACGATATGGTTCAATGTTTTGACTCCGCAACCGGGGAGAATCTCACTAGCATGGACACAGACTATCTCCAGAGTGCTATAACTGCCAATCTCCGGACAATTACAAGGATCAGGACTCACCTTGGATGGGACCCCGAGCCCGTAATAGCAAACGATACCGCGATGAGAATGGAGTCTTACAAGAGCAAGAGGGAGATGAATTGATTCGTCTTCCTTTTATAATAAGAAGATTTATATTAGTAACGATTATTAGGATTTTGAAGGCGCTTAGAATGATATAGGAGGCGTAGACCTTGAGGGAGAATAAGTTTGATAAAGCAACTTTAAAAGAATTAACTCAAATTGCGGTTGATATTTTTGGGTTTTGTCTGGAAGCTTTTGAAGGATTGATGAAAGAAGATGCGGATAAATATGATAATGCGATGTCGAATGTTGCCACAGCAACATCTCGGGCAGGAAAAATAAGAGGATATTAGGACGTTCGTTAAGTATAAATAGTAGTAAGGAGGATTCGAGAATATGATTTCAGAAAAAGATTTGTGGGACTTCGCGGTGGATAAGGCGATAGAAATTTGGGAGAATAGGGCGAAAGGAGAGGATGATTCTAGAGATTGTCCTCTTTGTGCCGTTGCAGGTTTATTGGTGCCACTCGGAACTGAAAATTGTGAAATTTGCGTTTTAAAGAATTGTTATACAACGCCATTTGGCGAATATTCTCACACCTACGAGCCTGATAAAGAGATGCAAGCCTCCAAAGAAATGGTAAATATGCTTAAGGCATTGAAAAGCGGAAATACCGAGCTATTTAATAAATACCTAAATTATTGGGACTCCAAAAACGAGGCGAGACTGTGGTGATCCGTCAACTAACTCCGGGAAAAGCGCGGGCAAAATTTAATCCAAAAATGTGGACATCGGATAGATATGTAGGGGAAGAGAAAAAGGACGGAAGCCATTACCTGATGCATGTCGGAGTCGGTGGCAACCGATTCACTTCTAGGCATGAATCTAAGAAGACTCCTGGGCTTTTTACAGAGAAAACCGATAATGTTCCACATTTGCGGGATATTTTCGTGAACGAAAATGTAGATGTAAATCTAGAAGGATGTGTCTTTGACGGGGAAATCGTCAGAGGAACTCTGTGCTCTAAAAGTTCAGAGGTCACGAAGATCATGGGAGCCCTTCCCGAGAAGGCCGTTAAACTCCAGCAGGAATTAGGTTGGGTCGATTTTTGCGCGTTCGATATCCTGTTTGATAGGGGGAAGGATATAAGAGGTCTTCCTTACGAGTCCAGGAGAGCTATTTTGGTAGATTACCTGGCCCCTCTAGCTGATCCTAAAAAACACCTAAACATAATTCCCGTAGAATATCAGGACAAAGAACAATTTTACCAGGATATAATTGCTCAGGGCGGAGAGGGAGTCATTCTTAAAGACCGAGAGGCCACCTACGGCAATGGTTGGGCTAAGGTCAAAAGAACTTCGACGTATGACGTAGTAATCACAGGGTTTGAAGAGCCTACGAAGATCACAAAGAAGGTCTCTGGAGAAGAATCTACGTCCAGGTTCTATGACAATGGGTGGATTGGGGCTATTGTCTTCGGGCAGTGGTTCGGAGGAAAGCTGATAAATTTTGGAACCTGTTCGGGAATGGATGACGCTCTTCGAGAGGAACTTTCCCGTAACCGGGAAAGTTACGTTGGCAGGGTAATTGAGATCGAGGCGCAGGAACGTATAGCCAAGACCGGAAGATTTAGACACCCCAGGTTTTTGAGATTTAGACCAGATAAGAACGCTGAGGATTGTGTATATAGGGTTGGAGAGATGTAGATGGACCTCAATAAACTTAATTCTATGACAAAGTATCCTAGCATATTGACCTATCATAAGCTGGGAGAAAAAGGCAGGCTGCTCGACGAGGTGC
This sequence comes from Bacteroidota bacterium, assembly GCA_029567375.1. GTDB lineage: Bacteria > Bacteroidota > Bacteroidia > Bacteroidales > UBA932 > Cacconaster. The sequence continues at coordinate 1,971 of JAKQLB010000160.1, forward strand.
AGGTAGAGTTCGATTGTCCGGTAATCGTTACCGAGAAGATCGATGGCGTTAATGCGAGAATAATCCTATTCCCGGACGGTTTTTATATTATCGGAAGTCGAGAAGAGCTGTTGTATGGGAAAGGAGATCTTATAGGAAATCCACAGCTTGGTATAGTTGATGAGTTAAAACCCGTTGCCGAAGCCTTAGTTCCTTCGGATAATCTTAGGGTATATTACTTTGAGGTTTATGGAGGAAATGTTACCAAAGGCAGCAAGCAATATACTAGCGAGAAAAAAGTAGGACATTTACTGTTTGATGTTGTTGAAATAGATCCATATAAATTTAAGGAGCTTTGTGATCTCCCTATTGAGCAAATTTCCGCTTGGAGGGAGAACGGCGGGCAGGATTTTTTGTCGGATGAAGAATTAAGAAATACTTTATTAGATGTTCCAGTAGAGGTGCTCTTTGAGTTAACTCCTCGAATTGGATTTGACCAAAAAATTCTCCTCGATCTTCCAATTAGTCTAAATAATACATACGACTGGTTGAATCGGATGCTCTCGGAAGGTACTTTTGCGAAGTTGGATGCTGGCGGAGTTGGCCGTGCTGAGGGCGTTGTGGTTAGAACTCCAGATAGATCCAAGATCGCGAAGATACGATTTGAGGACTACGAGAGAACATTTAGAGGGAGGAAGAGATGAG
>JAKQLB010000152.1 GCA_029567375.1 Bacteroidota bacterium
CTTCCGCGCGACCGAGTCCTTTTAGCCGCTCAATTAGAACAGAATCAATCGGAATATCCCGCGCTCTTGCACGACTGTTCTTTTCTTCTTTGGGCTGACTTAGCGATACAGACAGATCCTCGATATCTTGGGCAAGATCTCTCAACTTCCTTGCAATATTAAGAAGACGGGTTTCAGACGTAAGTGACATCAAGACCTCCCAGCGGTGGGGCGCGTTAGTCTATCGTAAAATTCATGGGCAGCTTGTGTGATTCTTTCCTCATACGCCCGATCTGCAGCGTACCCAGATACAGCTATTGGAACTTTCTGTTCAGCACGAACTGCAATCTTGTCCGAGTGTGGCACCCTCGCATCGAACACCATGCCCGGATAGTCCGCCGTAACCCGCCTTATAATGTCCTCCTGAGAATATGTTCCGCTATAGATGGTACGCAGTCTGTTAAAGATAATCCCAGCAATAGCGGGTTGTTTGAGGCCATTGGTACCTGATCCTATATCAGAAAGGAGCTTGTTGGCGTCGGCAAAAATGTTGCCAACCGACTTCTGAATATGCGCAATGCCCAACGTGGAAAGGTACTCAGCAAGGGCAACAATCAGATAATGGTCGCTTGCAAATAGGCCATTTTGCGTTGTTAGGTAAAGGTTCGGAGGACAGTCCACAAAGATATAAGTGTATTTGTCTTGCAAGGGCTCAAGGGCCTTTTTCAGAAAGAGTTTTGCCTTAAGGTTCTCGTGGCCAAGCTTGGTAGCCAACCGTAGGTCCATTCCGAAAAGTTCAATGTGAGATGGAACCAGGTCTAGATTAGTCAAGGCTCCATGGTATTTGACTGGGTTCTTCACAATAATTGAGTCCAGCCCCAATTCCTTGCCTTCATAACAGGCCTCAAAGAAATCCCGGAGTGTACCGTTTTGAGCCGCATGGTCTTCCCAGTCCTTTTCAGTCATAAGAGACAGAGTCGCATTTGTTTGAGGGTCGAGATCAACGATCAGTACTTTTTCGTTGAATTTCTGTGCCAATGAAGCGGCTATCTCAACGCATAAGGTCGTCTTGCCTACGCCACCCTTGAAGTTAATAAAGGAAACTACCGTTGCCATTCGTTCCTCCTTGCATTTATTGTGGTTTCATTGCAGCTAACAACAGCGTAACCGGCGCGCGGCCAACGGACTTAAGGAAAATGGTAATACGCGTCCCCGCGCGTCCGGTTGACGCATTCGTTATGTGATTTCTTGGTATTAACCGTTCAGTCTCGTCCCATTCTTGTATTATCAATAAGATAGTATCCTTCACCAGTAAGAATACTGTTGTATATTGCCACCAAAGCAGTTTCTTCGACAGGAGACTGCAACCGCTGCTTTACCCTCTTGCGAATCACCTCTACTCCGCCTAATGATTCCAGAGTCTCGCCCTTGACCTCAGAGTACTCGCCCTTCACTGAGTTTTGGCCGGTCCTGCCGATGGTCTTAGCCAGTTTATCCAAGGCTTCATCCTGATTGAGCAATGATTCTATCATTACCTTGGCTTTAATTGGGTTGATCGATAGGAGGGTGAAGAGTACACGAGTGTTGTCCCCTGTATCCAGGAGCCTTCCTTCTTCGTTTGTCTTCTCCGCGGACTTCAACCACCGGTCTTCAGCTTCTTCCAGTTGGGCCTTTGTCAACCAAGGTTCATCCTTGGCGGTAGATTCTTCTTTGTCAGGTGCTTGATGTTGACGAAGAAAAAAGCTCAATACATGAGCGGCAAGCGAGAGATACCCGGGATTATCCATGAGGTTAGTCAGGACCGATAGTCTATCATCAGGTGGAAGGTTTTCCATGAGCGCTCTAATAATCCACCACAGTGTGCGGAATGGCCCAGATTCAAACATATCTCTGGGTTTCTCTTGAATGCGTGCCATTGCTGGTAAAGCAGATAGCTTGGCGATACTCAAGATTAAGTGAGGCGGATCGGACGGCTGAACATGCTTGATGGACCTGAGCACCAATTCAACAAACCTCTCCGTCTCGGCGTCGGTTGAAAGGCCTTCAATGATCGATTCCCTATCGTCTGTATTGCTAATAAATCTGGAGATCAGTTGAGTTGGTATTTCGCCGGATGGCAATCCAAACGTCATCGCAAGACGAAGCCTGTCCGGTGAAGCGACGTGGCCCCTCGCGTAATGATAGTCCGGATCCGTAGCCCCTCCATAAAACCCATCACCTATCAAGGGGAATAACATTTGGGCGAGTTCCTTAACATACGTACGATCTTCTGGCGGAACCTGGTCCAGGCGAGCAATACGATCAGATTTGTGCCTCTCAATTACTTCTTCTGGTTTGCTGAGACCAAATTTGTAGTCAGGTTCTCGCCCATGATAAGCCGAAGGGCATAAACGGATGTGTTCGTAAACGTAGGGAGCCTTAATCGCAAGAACCTCAAGTGCAAAAATGTCAGTAAAGCAAACATTTTGCCTTAACGAGGGCTCTACAAACCGTAGCCGGTTGAAGATACGCTTCACTTCCCGTGGCGTCCTCAACAGAGGCTTCACGCATAGGTGGTACAGTTCAGAAAGTCGGGATTTATCCTCGTCGAAGAAGGAAGTGAGATCAATTGAAGCAAGGTTTTCTAGCTCCAAGACAGAAAGGGAGTGCAAATCTTTTTCATAGATAAGCGGCAGGTGCAGGCGAACCTGAACAATCTTGTCAAGATACGCGCTCGCGTCCTTTATTCCATGCTGAAGGAGTGAATTCTCGACATACGATCTTTCAAACGCCAGCAAAAAGGATGTCTGTGGGAAGTCCGCAATTGCCTTAACGGCTCGTATCATTTGAAAGACTTCAGCGGGTGGAAGCCTATCGAGATCATCGATAAACACAACAACGGGCTTAGCGACCTTGCCCAACGCCTTCACGACTGAATCCCGCTTCTGGTTTATATTAAGTTCCTTCAATTCCCCGATCTTACCCGTTGCCGCTCCCACCCCTGTTACTACCTTTCCAACGATAGATGCCCACGGTTCTGCGCCTGGGATAAACTTCAGCACATCAAAGACCTTCGAGTAGGATAGTAGCTGCTTCGCCGCGTCCCGAGCCTCTTTTCCTCGGTCGTGCAACCCAACTTCGGACCCGAATTGGACAAGAAATTCTTGAACCAAGTTCTCAGCCCCACTTGCCATCCAGGGATTGAAGTTGACGAGTATAGGCCGATTAGGAGCATTCAACGTCATGTAGTATTGCGTGATGAGGTTAATGACGGAAGTCTTGCCATATCCCCAAGAGCTTTCCAGCGAAACGACAAGTGAGCCTGACCCGGGTTTCAATAATAACGCTTCGGCTATTCGGTGTGCAAAGCCGGTTCTGTTCAGTCTATCTGGATTGTCCTCAGAGCCTGTGATCGGGGAATCAGTATGAAACATGCTCATCCTTCACCATTCGGTTCGTCACATAACGACCAAGCTCACCGGCGGCAATGGAGCGCAGCGGAATTGCCGTCCGGTGCAGCGCCTTGTTATGCCTCTTGTTCATCCCAATGCTGCTCTCATGTAATGAAGAACACCATCGGTTTCTCGTTCGAATACCATGCCCGCATGCTCGGCAATTCGGGCGGACGAAATATTTCCAGTTTTTACCTCTGCTCTTATTGGGTCTGAGATTTCGTTTGCCAAAACAGCAACCATCCGTTTTGCCACTCCTCGCCCTCTTGCTCTCGGGGATACCGTCCATGACAGTTCCCATACACCATCCGAAAAGTCCGCTCGAACAGTGCCGACAGGGTCACCATTTTCTTCAGCGACGTATAGCCTACGATCGGGGTTGCCAAGTGTCCGTGATAACCATGAAATGTGATCATTCCTCTGGACTTCAGCCGTGTTGTGGCTGGCCTTTCTTGTCTCTGGATCATTGCGCCATTCCAACAGGATATCCGCATCTTTCATAGTGGCTGGTCTTAATCTGATTGCTTCGTTCATGCAGCTTCCTTCTTAAGGCATAACGGAGAGCTAACCGGGAGCCCGCTTTATGGGCGATCCGGTTCAGCGTCTTGTTCGACATTTTTCATCCAACATGAATTGCTCCGTAGTTTACAAACATTTTGAGGAAATTGTTCTGGAGTGCTGCATCGGTGTTCAGGTCAGCGGAATATTTCCCCAGCGAGTCCTCAAACTTCTGGTGAAGCGTTCGGAGGTCGATCTGGTAAGTGTCTGAGCCATACAACTGAACTAACGGTGATTCATTTGCCGACAATACAAAATGATAAGAGTTTGTTTTGGTTTGAGAGTAGAGACCAAATGAGTGAAGTAGGGCGTTTCTTAACTGATAAATCGTGGCTTCGTCCCCTGAAGAAATGGGCTGGAAATACTTCACAACGTAGTCTCTAAATCTTTGGCCAACTTGGCCAATTGTGTCGTCCCCCTTGAGATACTTCGCGACAAGGTCAATCCCCGCAAGGATTGCCATGCCGCCAGGCCACAACGTGGGATGGCTTGTCTGTGTTTGAGTTACAGGGTCCCAGCCGAGACAAAGGCAGATATCGCGTCGGAGTAAGTGTAGTACGCCATAGTCAGTGGGAGGAGTGCGACTGATTTTGGGACTTTCAAAGAAAAGATCAGCTTTTGGGTCAAACATCTTCATGTCTCCTTATGCTGTCGAACATACAATATACGAATATCGTTTTTTCCGGCTTTGTTATTATGGTATTCCTTGTTTATAAAAAAGGCAAATAATATTTCATTAGTATATTAGAATATTTATAACAAATCATTTTGTATGAATGTCGCTTTTGATGGACAACAATATCAGGAAAATCGATATTTGTTTTTTGTGGCATTTTATCCGCTACACTATTTTCCAGTTGGGAAAAACGATACAGTGCTTCTTTTAATCAAATAACAATTGCCGTATGAAAGTGCGGATAAACCATCAAATATGGTTGCTATTTGGTACAGGAAATACTGGTTAATAATAATCATTTGTATCTTGAATCAAAACAATGTCAATGGTCATCATGCTAACTCGGTACAAACATTTGCCATGAATCAGTTCCCATCATACTTGTCGTATACAGCGGTATAGCGCGGGAATGGGGGCGCTGAGATTTTTTGCCGCATCTTTTATGGCATGTCTGCAACTTCTTTGCCTATATTAATCTCGTTGAGATAGTAAATTAAACGTGGGTTTTCTTTACTGTTCCCGACAGCTCGTTCAGAACCACAAAATCTTCTTGAATAGAGTAAATATATTTGGTAAATAATTCTATGTTAATATTGATCTTCAATCAACGGATATATTAACTTCGGGAGATTTCATATGCTGATCGGCTATGCACGTGTTTCAACTGATGATCAAAACCTGGATCTTCAGAAAGATGCCCTGACCACCGCCGGATGCGATCGCATCCTCGAAGACCGGTTGAGCGGCGCCAAAGCGGAACGTCCCGGGTTGAAGGCAGCGCTTGATTACGCCCGGCAAGGAGATGTCCTTGTGGTCTGGCGTTTGGACCGTCTCAGCCGATCACTTAAAGACCTGATAGAGATGGTTGCCTTATTCGAAGCAAAGGGTATCGGATTAAAAAGCTTGCAGGAATCCATAGACACATCATCAAGTTCGGGAAAGCTGATCTTTCATATTTTCGGTGCCCTGGCCGAATTCGAACGCAACCTGATCCGGGAACGGACCCATGCCGGGCTTCTGGCTGCCAGAGCAAGGGGAAGAAAAGGGGGGAGGCCTAAATCCCTTGATTTCGATAAAAGAATACTTGCTGTCAGACTATATGACGAGAAACAGCATACGGTCATTCAAATTTGCAAGATGATGGGTATTTCCAAACCTACACTCTATAAATATATTGATGCAGAACGGGAGGCTATATCAAAACCGTAGGTTTCTGTACACTCGCTCCCGCTGGTCCATACTACATGAAAACGCAGCTATGTTACAGTTGGCCCTTAACGACAATTCAGGTAAGTATCCATCTGCTATACTTTATGAAAATTTAACACAGCAAAACCCTGAACGTAAGCCATTGTCTGGCTCATCTGTCGTCATTTGATGTTTTCGGCCAGCGACAATTCAACGCACCCGCATCATATCATATAAATCCCTCTGTTAACACCTTTTTACCTTTTATCAAGACCGCTAAATTACGGCATTGACTTTTTCCCCTATTATGATATTCTTAATTTAAGAATTTCATAAATTAATAATATTTAATATGTCACATGTGCAGGAGGTAAATGATATGTCTTTAGTCAAAGTAAAAAGGCATTCGCAAATAACAATCCCTAATGACATTAGGAGAAAGTTTAAAATTGTCGAAGGCGACTACTTGGAGATCCAGGAGCATAACAGCGAGTTAGTGCTTAAACTGGTCAAAATGGTCCATCCGGACGAAGCCTACTTCCACAGCCAGGAATGGCAGCAGGGCGAAAAACAGGCTGACAAAGATATTGTCGAAGGCAACGTCATTGGTCCTTTTGGTGATATCAAGGGTGCTCTGAAAGCTTTAAAGACTACCAAGATATGAAATTACTTTTCACCAAAACCTTTGTCCGGGATTACCGAAAACTGCCCCAAGATATCCAAGAATTAACGGATAAACAATTGGGGCTTTTATTGTCCAATCCGAAGCATCGATCTTTAAATATGAAAAAGATGAAGGATCCGCGCGACATTTGGGAAGCACGGATAACTATGTTTTACCGTTTCACTTTTCAAGTGGCCGATGACACCTATATTTTACGGAAAGTAGGCACTCATGATATTTTGAGAAATCCTTGAGAAATCCCGGCACACTGAACCTTTTCCTTTTGGGGTATGGCAACGATTCGGGGGAAAATGGGCCATTTGGTTGTAACTTGTTGTTAATGTATGGGAGATAAAAGGAGCCATCCGGCTCCTGGAAGCCGTAGCGTTCTGCACCGGAACTTCAGGAACCCAGGCCCGCTCCGGTGGATTAATAATAAGTATAGCATGTCAAGGGTAAGTGTCAAGTGGCGACAAGAGGTAGTTTGAAAAAGGGCAGAAGCTATAAATAAATTGTTTTGAATATGAAAGGCCTCTCCGGAAGGACCTCCATTTCCCTTCAACTCCAACCCCATTTTGCGGGACGGTACGGCTGGTGGTTTCACCGTGTCGGAAAAGCTTTTAATTATTTTAGCACGAACGATGATTTTGTCAATGTTGCCTGGGAGTAAAGCTATTATGTTTGAAGGATTGATTAAAGTGTCGGGCACAAAACGAACGCAATTTCTTTTGTCAGAATATTGTCAGAAATCATCGAGCAAGATAATGCTCCGTAATATCCGCCCTCTCGTGACCCATTTCCCAGGAAACTTCCTGCAATCTCTCTTCGTAAGTCATGCTCGTATGCTCTTGCAATTCCTCCATGCGTTCTTGTGCAAAATTCCATCGCAAACCATGCGACCCAGTATAATCTTGTCCTGAAACTTCGGCGGCCTCCTTCAGAATCTCTCTATACTCATTTTTATCGAAGTGCATATTACCACCGTTTTCCTGAAGAACTCTTTCTACCGCATGGTAAGTTTCAACTGAAACCGATATTTCTCTTACTTTACCGCCCTTACCTTCGGCTTCTAACCACCCCCGGAATTCTTCTGTATGTGGATCCATACGAATGCCACGGAGATCGTTGGTCTCAACGCGCCACACCTCGTTAAGACGCGCGCCGCCTTCGTACTGCACTGATGCAGCCGTTTTGAAATTATCATTTTCGATGTGAGAAATTAGCTCTTTCGGATTTTCGTATGCCCGCGTCCCAACAGTTTTGTCCAACACCTGGGAGGCCTCATATCTAACATCCTGAATTGCTTCCCGGAAATTATATTCACCCTCTTTTTCCGTTTGGGTAGCATACATGTTCAGCGCATTTTCAAATTTGCTCAGGGCGGCAGCTTCCCGCTGAAACGTTGAATATTTGACACCATCGGCTATCCGGCTTTCGAGATATGATTTTATGTGTTCCCCACTTACTCTTTCCATATCCTTAACGCCTATATTTTCTTTTATCCAGTGCCCCGCCTGGTGCCAGGTGTCCTTGTATACCTCCGCGGTTCTATAGCTATAAATTTTTAGTTGACGGCCAAGATCGCTCCAGGTCCTCGCCCCACTTTCACGAGCATTATTTTTTTCGGCATGTTTGGAAGTGCCTGGGACAAATATTCCAGATTCAACGAAAATCTTGTTTACCTGAAAATTTATACTGCCTCTTATTGTTTTCACCTTTCTGTATTATTAGTCTTTATCTTTAGTAAACCCGCGTTTTAATCCTGACGCTACAGGTGCATTTTTGTTAAACCATAATGCTTAAAAGGTAATACGCTTTTTTGTGCACTGCGTATTATGTGCCGTTCGCCAACCCATTGCGGTTCGACAAGGGGAAACCCTGATTAGAGCTTTGACCCCACCCCAGTTTTGTGCCTTGGAGGGCCTGATGCCTAGCAACACTTTGCTAAGCGATACTTACCGCGGTCACGGTTATTGTGATGCGGCAAGTCTACAACGAGATGAAAGAGCAGTAACAATGCTTTATATTATACACAAATATTTCTACTTGTCAACACCGCTTTTGGTGCCCAAAAGCGAATTAGTATTATAATTGTTTATATATCAAATTGTTAAGCCATTATTTATCATTATTTATTCTAAATATATTGACACAATATTCTAAATGTTTTATATAAACTTATATGTTGATCTCTGAG
>JAKQLB010000181.1 GCA_029567375.1 Bacteroidota bacterium
TAATTGGAGGTTCGGCTGGAAGCTATATATATTACGCACACAAAAAACGTTGGTGATGTAGGTGGTTGCTGCTCCGTAATAGATATACCTGACCGGAGGGCATCGATATGAAAAAATATTATCCCTCGATTCTGCTCCTGCTTTTATTCGCCTCGTGTCTCAATATCAAAGATTCCGGCTCGTCAAAGCCAGTCATAAGTGGGAGAATCGTTGAGAATGGGATAGGCATGCCGGGAGTGCTTGTGGAAATGATCGGGGGTACTGTTACCGCAACAGTGACAACCGATTCGGATGGCTACTATTCTTTCACGATTGAATATGACGGAATGTATGATTTGAATTTTTCGAGGAAAGGTTACTCTTTCAACAAGTCCTCTCTGTCAGTTGACATGGTTGGAGAATCGATCACCGCGGAATCTGTGGATGCACTTCCGGTCGATCCTGAATATACCGACCAGATGGTGATTTTCAAGAGGATTCCCGCAGGTTCTTTTATTTTGGGCTCACAGAATGGCGAGTCTGACGAAAAGCCTTTGAAAAATGTGACTATTGCGTCGGTGAATAAATGTATGAACTCTGCAAGATATTCATTATATTATAGTTATGGAGAATACAGACGCCCGGACGCTCAGTCCCCAGACCCAATATGAACTCCGCAAGTTGGTAATTCGATTACGCAAGAGCGGAATGCCAAATCAGAAAGTAGCGGAAACTGTCGGCATTGCTGAAACAAGAGCCAGCACAATCTGGCAGACCTACCAGCGCCATGGCATCGAGGCCATTCAACCAAAGGTACGAGGCCGCCGGTTTGGAGCCAAGCGAGTACTTACAGCCGAACAGGAGACGGCGGTACAGAAGCTTCTGATAGACAAGACTCCGGACCAATTGAAGCTTCCCTTCGCACTCTGGACACGTGATGCCATTCGTTTGCTGATTCAACAAGAGTATCGCATTGAATTGCCGCTTCGAACGATCACGGACTATCTCAAACGGTGGGGATTCACGCCCCAGAAACCGGTCAAACAGGCCTACGAACAAGACCCAAAAAAGCTGGCGCGATGGCTTGAGACCGATTATCCCGAGATTGCGGCTCGCGCAAAGCGGTACAAGGCCGAAATACATTGGGGGGACGAGACCGGCATTCAGAACGACTCCTACAACGCCAAGGGATTTTCCCCCAAGGGGAAAGCGCCGGTTGTCCGTCTGAACGCAAAGAAAAGCAGGATCAACATGATCTCGGCCATCACCAACAACGGAAAGGTCAGGTTCATGCTCTATCAGGAAAAAATGTCCTCTCCGTTGCTCATCAAGTTCATGTCCCGACTGATCAAGGATACCAACCGTAAAGTGTTTCTAATCCTGGACAATCTGAAGGTACACCATAGTAAAAAAGTCGCCGCATGGCTTGAAGCCAATCATGGTAAAATTGAGGTTTTCTACCTCCCACCATATGCTCCGGAGCACAACCCGGACGAATATCTTAATGGCGATCTGAAACAACGTATCCGGTCTGGCCTTCCGACCAGATCACAGAATGATCTGATAAAGAAAACTCGCTCATTTATGAAAACGGTCCAGAAGCGGCCTCAACATGTCAAAAATTACTTCAAGCATCCCAAGGTCGCTTATGCCGTTTGATTCATATATTTAACCCGGATTATGCATAAAAAAAACAGGGAAGATAGGGAACAGGTGAAACCGTGGGTATGAAGCAAACAAAAGGAA
>JAKQLB010000198.1 GCA_029567375.1 Bacteroidota bacterium
AAGCGGTCATTGCCTTTTTAATCGTATTGAGATCCATAGATTTCTATAATTTGTTAAGTTTGATTATTTTATACCTCAGGGGTCTTGAAGACAATGAGGTTAATAGGATATTTGTTTGATGAATTATTTACCAATGCAGAATGTTTATTTGCCCACGCAAACGATATTTGTATTGTGTAAATCACTGTGTATCAATGGGGAAATTTTTGAATGATATTTTCGGGGGACAAACGGGGGACAAAATTTCGCATACCAAAAGAAAGAAAAACAATAAAACCCTTTCAGAAAATGACACTGAAATGTGGGGGACACAATTTGTCCCTCGCTATTGTTTTGTTTGTCCCTCATTGTCTCTCGGTCGTGAGGTTAGGTTTAGTATAATTTCTGAAACTCTAAAAGTAATCACATGCACCTAATTTTAAAATCAGCAATCCTGTATCAATTCTTGCATACCAAAAGAAAAGCAATAATATTATTTTAGAAGCTGTCTGAAATTAGGGGGACACAATTTGTCCCTCGCCATCTTTCGTTTTGTCCCTTGCTGTCCCTCGTTTTCATGACTGAGTCCTGTATTATTTCTGAAAAGCCTTCATAAATAAGTTTAGTTTGGTTTTTGTATATCTAATCAAGTTCTAAACTAAACCACTTTTTCGGCATACCAAAATAAAATGGATTTTTTCTTTTCGCCAGCAATAAACTTTTTCTTAGAAGTGTACTTTACAGAACATTTTTGCGTATTTCCACAGATTTATGCCACAACGACAATGTATTGTCGCCGGACTATGTCTGATTTTCCTGTGCAAAGTTACTGCCTTCGCAAATGGCAAGAATCGTATCCTAAACAGACTGTAAATCAATAACAGCTTTCCACAAATCATAGATTTTGGTATTTCATTGATTTACAGTCTGTTTTTCTTGCATTATTGCTGCTATTTGCAGTGATGGATTGCACATAAAATCAATGAATAGTCCGGCGAAGCTAAATACTTCAAACGGAGGGAATAAAAAAACATTCAAAAACAGCAGAGTTATGGAATATACATCAGTTTCAGACATTTTAGTTAATAGAGAGGGTAACAATAGGAGTGAGGGTGTAACATTGGCAAATGATATACAAAATATCCTTTCTCATTTTTGGAACAGCATATCGTGTAATTTTGTTTTGAAGTCAGATGTTGAAGCACTTGTTCAAGATGCGGTCAATGTAATTAAGAACAAAATAGAGGATGAAAAAGAAATGCTGACTATTAGCGAAGCGGCAGAGTATCTGCAAATAAGTAAGGGCAGTGTGTATAAGATGACCTCCTCTCGTCAGATACCATTTTACAAGCCAGCCGGCAAGATGATATACATTCACCGCCAAGATTTAGTGGATTGGATAAAGAAATATCCATATAAATCCAAACAACAGATTGAAGCAGAGGCAACAGCTTTTTGCATGAGGCGTAAGCAACAATCAAATGTCGGAGATACACGTATAAGAACCACAGTTGTGGATTCAGATGTTAAAAGCCGAAACAAACAACTTGCAATGGAGATACGACAGAAGTATCAGTTAAGATGATTTTTGAATGGTTTTTACACAGTGTGTTCTCGCAATATGCTGTGTAAAGCTGTTTTGAGTGACAGCTTCCTCTTATATTTTTTAGGTTGCACGCTGCACTTCCTTTTATAATTTCCCCTTTTGTAAGAATGTATTTATGGGACTGTTATATCGTTCCAATTGAACTGTTGTAAAGAAAGTAAATTCTCTTTTCCACATCACTTTCGGGCTGGTTGAATAAGAATTGTGTCGCGAAGGTATATGTCCTGTCTTTCTTCTTCGCAAGGTCAAGCCTGTCGGTTCTTGCCAAAATCTCCACACTCGGTTTTTAACTGAGGTAGTATTTTGCCAATGAAGCCTTGCTGGAAGAGCCGGGACACCTTGCAAAGCGACATAATTTTAATCAAACCCGAAAGTAGCTGATGCTAACAGAGGGAAAAGTAATAAATCAAATCAAAAGCGATTATGGCAAATTATGCGACTAACATCTTCTACGCAAGTACGGAGAATGAGAAAGACCTTGATAAGGTGGAGAATTTTTTGGAAGACACATTTTGTGACTGTTACCTCGACAGGTCGGAAGACAGTATCGAGGGCGAGTTTTCGTCAAAATGGGACTATCCCGAAAAAGAGATAAACAAGATGATTTCTCTTTTGGAGGACAAAGACAAAATCTACATTCGAGTGCTGACACACGAACTATGTAACGAGTATGTGAACTTCCAAGTGTTCTCTAATGGAGAATGGTCATACCGATAACCCTTAAAAACTCACTGATTATGTATTACGAGGACGAACAAGATACGGACATTATCGGGTGCTTATGCACGTTACTGACTCCTTACAAGGGGCATACAGAGGGTGAAGTCATGGGAGACTACGGCAACGAGATAGTGGTAAGGCTCACCAACGGCAAGGAGGTGGTGGAATACCGGGATGAAGTGTTAATCTATGACTAATGGAGGATTGCTTTATGATGACACCGATAGCGACAAGGTTTGTGGATTGGAATATTCCCGAACTTTCAACCCTGCAAGACAGCAAGGTCTATCAGTTGAGACAACAACTAAATGATGGTGTTCCTATGTGCCGACAGCAGAAGAATTGGCTGACAAACAGCGTGAACAGCAATACCTATTTCAAAAGGTCAGTTCCACTTATGGGCTACCGCTTTGACTTTTCGGATGTGCTGAAACGTTTCTTTGTCAAGCAATATGGGCATATTGCAGAATACTATGCCGTTGATAAAACCTCATTGAGGGCATTCCTTTGTGGCAGGATTGATGAAATCATTGAAATAACCGATTAAAATAAAAATATTATGCTGTACGATTATAGACAAGAAAGTAAAACACCAATGCTTCTGACTTTGGCTAATGGCAAGACCATTGAGGGCGAATTTATAGACCTACGGATAGATACCAACACATTGCCCAAAGGTAAACTATGGTATCACATTCGGCATACGGACGATGATTGGACGGAACCTGCCTCATTGAAGAACGGTTGCGTGGTGGTCAATTTCTGCGGTACGTTCATTTGCGACCCCATCGACAATTTTCCTTGTGGACAGGAACTGGAGATAGCCGACTGGTCATATCTGGAATGATGACAGGCTTCAGGCGAATGGCAGCACGGAGAATGTTTCTCTATGTTGCCATTTCTGTTATTGACCAATATGCCATAAATGGCTATCGACTTTTATAATCCGGGCTTGTAGAAACAAGCCTGACTACCTTTTGTAAATTAGCATTATTCCGATGAAGCCGGCAATACACCTTTTATAGATACGACAGTTCATACTTCGCCAATGGCGACCAAGGCAGCTTTGTCCGGCGATAGCGGGACTTCTGCTTTTCTTTCCCTTTTGGGCATCCTTGTCTTGTCGGTCGTTGAAGTAGAAGGCGACTATTCTGATGCGGTTTTCGACTGTTCGTCAAGTCGGTCTGTTCTTCGGGGCGGCACACTCCACGGCAGAATGCTCTTGGTTGGCTTACGACATAAATGCAGGCATTGTCCAGCATCCACTTTTGGTGGCAATACTCGTTCCTCTCCGATCATACTTCTTCTTTTTCTTTTGGACTTACAGCCGGAGCGTTTATTCAAACTTGCATTTACGGACGGATGCTGTCCACTCACGAAGCCTTGCCCATTTGTTTTCATCAACCCGTTTCACAACCGCTTTTGGTCGTGTTATCATACATTTTTCCGTTGCAAAGTTAGTATGTAGCCGGGCACGGCTAAAGAGCCTTGGTCAATGGCGTAGCTTCACAAATCTTCCTTTATCGAGCCTGTGGTTTTGGCGGCTTGCGCTGACAAAAATAAAGCGTATTTGATTGCTATCCTTGTCGCAACCCTATACTGCACTCACTTATGTTGGCAGCGTAAAAATAATTTTAATAACAACTTAAAGCATTGTAATATGAAACAGATTGAGAACAATTTCGCAGTATCAGGATTCGTAGGTAAGGACGCAGAAATCCGTCAGTTTGCAAATGCAAGCGTGGCACGCTTCTCATTGGCAGTAAGTCGTCAGGAGAAGAATGGAGAGGAAACAAAGCGTGTTTCCGCTTTCATCAACGTGGAAGCCTGGCGTAACAACACCAGCACCGATTCGCTCACCCAGATAATCAAGGGCGTTCTGCTGACCGTGGAGGGCTATTTCAAACCCGAAGAGTGGACCGACAAAGACGGCGTAAAACATAATCGCATCGTCATGGTCGCCAACAAGTTCTATCCAACGCCTGACAAGGAGGAAGCTCCGGCAGAGCCTGAGAAGAAAACTAAAAAAGGCAAGAAGTAATTCCTGCCTCGCCTTAAAGAACAAAGCGGCTTCGGTCGCTTTTGTTTTTGCTTCGTAGATTTGCCTGTTATATTCTAATGGTTGCGCCCTTATACTTTTTCACCCTTCCCGTAAGCGGCTTCTTCTATTCTTTCTGAAGAGACTTGTTCGGTTGTGCAATGTTACACGTTGCTCCACTCTCGCAAGACTCTCCGACGGAAACGATCGATACAAAAAGATTTGCCAACCGCTCCAAGACTTCGTTTTATCCCGGTAGTCAAAACATTTTGTTGATTATCGGGCTTACAGAAGAAACTCGCTTACTGCCCACCCGAATATGCTTGGAAGATTTATGACAAGAGGGAAAATGTAATTGCTTATCAGTCCCCCTCTCGCTACCGACACTGTTGGACTGGCATCGGTTGAAAGCTATCCCAAAACTTACTATCTGTCTCTTCGGTAGTCGCTTTTACCCCATCCAACGAGAAGAGCCTTTACTATTTTAATGAATACCCAGAAAGCCAATAATACAATAATTGTTTCTCCCATACTGCTGTTATATTTTTGTTCTTGCTACTTGTAAAAGTACGAAAAAATCATAAGAAAAACAAATGTATTTAACTAAATATCAATGTGATAGGCTGAGTTGTTCGATCTCTTAATGCTACTATGCAATACCAAACAATTCAATCTCGAATATCAAGGTTGAACCACCCGGGATGCCTGGTTGCGAGAACTTGCCATATCCCATTTCTGCAGGAATGTATATCTCCCATTTATCTCCTATGTACATCTGTTGCATGGCCACAATCCAACCCTCAATCAGTTCGTTCAGACGGAAGGCAATCGGAGTGCCGCCCCGACTGCTGTCAAATTTCTTTCCGTTTATAGTCCACCCGATATAGTGGGCGGTGACGATACTGCGTGGTGTAGGATGCTTGTCATCGTTCTTCCCCTCACTGATGACTTTGTAATAGATACCTTTCGGGAGTGGCTTTACTCCCTCTTATTTGGCTTTCGCTTCCAGCCAATCCTTATTGGCTTGTATGTATTCTTTTTTGCTCATTTCTTTGCCAAACTCAATTGATAAATCTATAAAATTCGACTAAAGTTAATTATACATGAATTTACAAGGCATTAAAAGGTTCGTTTGATGACAGAGCTTTACTAATCAACTCTTTTATGTCTTGTTCTTCTTGTACTATTTTCGTTTCGTCCCACCGTTCTCCTTTCTTAATAGTATTCATCATAGATTTTAATTTGAGACTATAGGTCTTCATAGCTTTGGCATCACCAAAGTTTTCATATTTTGCTCCTGGAAGATTATTGGTGAATTTTGAATTCATACCCCTGCTGACAAGACACAAATTTCCAAAACTATGTAGATGGTTAAAATCCATTGGTTCTTTATCCGTTGGATGTTGTGGGTAGAAATGTTCAACAGAAGTTCTGTATGAAAACTCAAAGTCTGCATCATTAGTCTCTCTCAACAATAGGTAGTCGTAAAAGTTAAATACGAAATTCTCTACATGTTCTCCTTTTTGTGGATACTCGTCTATATTGATATTTGACCATAAAATGTCTTTGCTGTGGTTTACACTCTTTCCATTATTCTTGAATATAATAGTCTCAAATGGGACCTTTTTTTCAGGGACTGCTAAATATCTATCTAACATATATGCTTTTGACAAATTCCATAGATATTCAGCATATTCAGAAGCGTTTGTATTCCTATGATTATAGACATAGTATAAGCTGGCATTCATCCAGTGCTTATATACCTGAGTCGGTGCTGACACATGAAACATGGATAGGAGTGTAACTATATTACGGTTTTGTCCAGACCTATCATCTTCGGATTCAGTTTGTGAGAAGGTATCTTTGTAATAGTATTTATCTTTATCTGCTTTTTGTGGCGACAATTTCTTCAGACTCCATTTATCTTGTTTTCTTTTAATGATGTATCTGTCAAAGAGAAAACGTATATCAAGGAGTTTCATAATAAACTCTATGCTGAAACTAGCAGCGTCTCTTTCGCTTTTAACCACGCTTTTGAAAATCTTCGTCAATCTTTTGTCATCCAACACAACTTCTTTATTGTCTGGACGGATTATTTTTAGGGCATGGAGAAGAAAGTTGGAAAAAGTAATCAATGAATGGTAAGCTTCTGATTGGTCTTTGTCGGTGCCGTCTTCCCATGGCTTACTATAAGGTGTGTTGTTAGCAGCATCTACGAATAACCGCATTAAAGAATGATTCTTTTCATTACCAAGCACAGAATTTTTACTGTATAATGCAGCTAAATCTTTGAATGTGATTTTAATGCTTTCAGTGCCATTATTGTCAAATATTTGCTCTCTTGTGGTTTTGGAGAAATTCAGCTGAACATATCTATCCATATTTGAACAGGCTTCCCAAATCAGATTAAAAGCGGCCATAGCAGACTGATCTTCTTTAATTGGAGCCATAAGTTGTGCTTTCACAATTTCGTGTTGTTCAAGCTGCTCTCCCCTGGAGTTCATTATCTCGAAATAATGATTAAGGTTTGTGTCTTTTGGAACACTTATACGAAGAATGATTACCTTATTAAGTAGATAATCAATAAAACTTGAAACGGAAATTTCTTTGTCCTGACAAATTTTGTAAACAATGCTCCACGCTTTGTTATACACTGCCATAATATTTGCATTAACAACGCTATAATTGATAGCTTCGGGGTTACTGTGCAATGCAAATAACGTGAGGTTGGATTTTTCTCTATGGTCAAAAGAGAGATTTACCTTAGAATACCATGCTAAGTCATATTTTGAATAATTGTGTTTTAGTGCACATAAGAGTATTGTTATGGTTGTCGTTCTCTGTTGTCCATCAATTGTCTCGAAATACAAACTATTGTCCTTATGCCTTGGGAATACAATAAGGTTTCCTATGTAATAGTTATTAGCTGGTGAATCTTTCGCATAATCTGCTATATCCTGAATAAGTTGAGTTGTTTCGCCTACCCCCCAGGCATAGTTCCTTTGATAAATAGGTATGCGATATTCATTGCTGCTCAGCAATTCTTTTATGGTGAGTTCTTGTATATCGTTCATAATAATCAGAAATAGAGTTGTTTGATTTGAGAATCTGCATTTGAAGCTAATGATTCGATTTGCGGGGTCATGAGATTTATAATTTCATATGGGGATTGAGCATCACGAATAGTTTTGAACATAATGCCGTTAGTGGCACTATTGTCTATAGTTGGGAGCTGAACACTGTAGTGTATTAGGCGAATTTGATACACATATCTAAAGATTTTTCTCACTACCTTATTTATTTCAGCGAAACCAAATCTATCAACATAATAAATCAACAGGCAATTAAATAACTGCCGGACATAAATATCACCAGTACGATTCCTGTTAGAATAATTGTTTAACATTCGAACGATTTTATATGCTGATTTTTCATCTTCTGTTGAGTCATAATTTTTGTATTCATTTTCGTCTATGATTTTATTATACATGGCATCGTAGTAACGAATCATATCAAAAAACCGGCTCCCGTTAATACATATTTGATCTATCTGGAAAGGAAACTCCATTTTTGACTGGTCGATATTTCTAGATGGTTCATTGGCATAAAACGATGAGAAAAAATGACATATAATTTGCTGCATATAAAAAGGATATCGTTTATCTTCTAAAGATATACCCTTAAAAGCGTCAATATTGTCTTTTGTAAATTCCTTTCCACTGTTATTTTTGGCCCATCTTTTGACTCTATATAAAGTCAAGAACAATTCGACTAATCTTTGTGGATCAAGATCCTGCCATTTTGTGATGTTATCACTGTCTTTCTCGGAGAGTCTTTTGATTTCTCTAAGATGAAAAGCTTTCAATAGATCATGTGGCTCCAAGTCTTTTCCTCTTGCATTTTGAGAATCAAAAAATTGGAAAGCTTCAGATATTTCTGGTAGGCGAACTACAACAAACTGACATTTGCTTAAAAGAAAATCTAAAAAATTATCATCCAAATCATCCAATCTATCTTCAATAGCTATAAGGTTTTCTCTCACATGTCCAATTGAATGCTCGTTTGTAAATTCAGTACGTTTCCAAAATGTTTTAATTCTATCTTGTACTTCTTGATAAGGATTCTTGATCCTTATTTCTTTTTTGTTGAAAAGTTCGTACAAAATCAAAGAAAGAGTGACTATACGTTGTTGACCATCCACTATATTGTTCTCATGAAGAACAAGAGTACCAAGTCTATATTCTTCGCTATCCTTGAAATACAAAAGATCATTGATTAATTGATTGACATTCTTTACACCCCATTTATATGGACGTTGATATTCTGGAATTATGAAGTTATTGAAAGGTAATTCTTTAATTTTTAGAATGCCGTAAGTAAGCTTTTCTACTTGCATGCTATCGGCAGGTGGAAGAATCTCTAAATTTTCCATTTGCTGCATTATGACTTCTGCGTCTCCATGCTCTGCTGATAAAGGAGATAACACAGGGTCGAATATTTTAGATATTTTCTCAAAGCATTTGATGATATCGTCTGCAGACTGAATAGAAATATTGATTCTACACCGGCCTCTATTACGATTTCCCCATCTATGCCAACTTAGCTCTTGATGCTGATAAGATTCTTCAACTAACTCTCTCCAAATAGTATTATATTCATAACCGCTGAATTTTCCTTCGAGGTGTAATTCAACGTATCCTTGATAGTATTCGTAATGTATATCGATATCGTGGAGGATGGTCTCCAATTGGATGAAACGATTGTCGTGATAATGATTTGTTTCAGTCTTGTAGTATCTTCCAAGAAAGTAATCCTTTAGCTTGGGCTCAATTTCCTTTTTTAAGCTATCAGTAATTTTTAAATACTCCATAATTCTCATTAATATAACTTATTCCTCTTTCGGTTTACGTTTTCCAAGCGGCCCGCTGAACTTGCCTCGATTGAGTGAAACACCATATTTATTGAGAATGCGGAACACCGAACTGCGACTGTTGAATCCGCTCACTTTCCAGATGTCATCAATGGAATGCCCGTTATTGTACATCGCCACTATTGTCTTTTCACGCTCCGCCCTGCTAAGACTTTTCTCTTTGGTCGGCTGGTTGATATTCTGTTTCAGATGGATGATGTGGGCTGAAGCCTTGCGTAGCATGGCACATTCCTCCGGCAAAGAACCGAACATCTCCAGTACATCGGAGGCTTTTGTTTCCGGAAACAAATCCCCACGGCTGTCAATCTTGTCGTGAATGGAGACAATCCGAACCACCTTTACCCGGCAGAACTCGATGAATGTCGCCAGCTCACGGGAGCCACGCAGGGCATTACTGAATTTTGAGACAACCAACTCGTCCCCACGCTCCAGACTTGCCATCA
Organism: Bacteroidota bacterium; assembly: GCA_029567375.1. Lineage (GTDB taxonomy): Bacteria > Bacteroidota > Bacteroidia > Bacteroidales > UBA932 > Cacconaster. The sequence goes on from JAKQLB010000198.1 coordinate 9,717, forward strand.
GCTGTTTCCATTGAGGGCGCAGTTTCTCGTGTCCGTTCTCTTCCTCTATCACTTGTACACAGCCGTATTGCTCCATCCACTCCTTGTCAGTGTCGAAGCCGTCATAACCGGCTGCCTTGAATATGTAACCTACTTTTGCCATACTGATGTTCAATGCTAAATGATACCAACTGCAAAGGTACAAAGTTTAATCTGAATAAAATCATACTTACGAAAATAATTTGCAATAATTATACTCTGTATTTTCATTTGTTTTGCTCTTGTTTGTTTTGCCCATCATACTCGTAAGTATGAAAAGGAAAGTATATTAAAGTTTGATTATTAAGTATTATTATACAAACTTTTATACTTACCTTTGCAGCCATAAATCAATAATAATCGTATGTGCAAAGGCTTATTCAAAGTGAAATCAGAGAGAAAAATCAAAGGTGTTGATGTTATATCATACTTAAAAAAGCAATCCGTTCTTGCCAAAGGTATTGCCGTATGTTTTGCCATCTTTATATTGGCATCGTGCGGAAAAAATACGGATGACAGTATGTTTCAGACAAGTGAAAGTGCTGTCAATGCTTACAGAACCTATTTGTCCGATATGCGTAGTATGGAAACCCTTTCGACCGAACATTTGATAGAGGCTGTCAACGGTTGGCAGGCACTTCGGGATTCAGTCTTTGTCCGTATCGCCAAAGACACGGCAGACCATATCCACGCAAAGTATGAAACCACCATACAAATGTTGCACGATTCCTTACAAACGGAGTTCATACGCCTGGCTAATTCAACCCCAAAAACATTCAAGGATGTATTGCTCATCAAGGAACGGACTTCCCCATACAGGCAAGATGCGGAACTGGCACAAGCGGTTGCGACAGCAGAATCGTTCTTCGACTCGTTGAATTCGATACCGCTTTACCGAAAAACGACAAAGAATATCGTATCTGTTTATAAGACCTTTCTTGCCCAAACTCTAAAATCCGGAATAAACAGCAAAGATGAGATGCTTGACTTTATAAGAGAAGAAGACAGGCTGTTCCGTTCATTCCTTGCCCATCTTCCGGAACTTGCAGATGCCGACCTTTCTGCCATTACAGGCGACACGGAGCAATGTTGCCTTTCGGTGTTTCAGTCGGCAGAGGACGGCAAGTTCTCTTACCGGGATGCCCTGATATATTTCGCCAAACGTACCGACCGAAGAATCGTCTTCAATGCGTTGGTTTGCAGGAATGACATCAACCAAGACAAGGTCAAGACGGATGCACAGGCACGTGCGTATGTGTGGATGCTGTTGCAACCCTACATAGCATTGGACGATTTCAGTATGGCTGTGCTGTCCGATAAGGAAAGGGTGTCATTGCATGGTGTGGCAGAACAGATGCCCTCTATGATAGCCAGACTAAACAAGATTATCGGTACTGACAATGACCAATGGGAAACTTTGCCGGAATTGTTTATCAAAACCATGATCACTTCCATTTAAAAACAGAAACAAATAAAAACTACAACGATATGCTACAACTCTTTTACAATGACTTTCTCTCCTTCGTGCCGCTCCAGCTTCCGCAACTATTGGATGTTACCACGATGGAGCAACCGCAGTTCTATGACGATTATGTCCTGCTCTCTTTTCCGCTTGCGGAACAATACGATCTGGAAGAAGTAATGGATATGTTGGAAGATGACATGGAGCTGATAATCCTTTACCACCATATTCAGACAGGGGCTACCAACTTCGGCAGCAGTACTTGTGCCTACTCCAATCCTACTTTCGGGCAGATGTTCAAGATGAATGCAAGAGTAACAGATACCGGCAAGGTTGACCGCATTGATGTGACCATCTATGATTCCTTAGAGTTCATGTGTTCAGACATCTGTCTTGACCTGAAACTCCACGAACAGGGCGGTTACTTCAAATATCGCAAAAATAAGGAAGAATTGCTCGCGGAGTTTATATGAGACGGACGATATACCTGCAAATGCTTTATCTTATAGATATGCACAAGAGTTGGATTGCCTTGGATGGCAGTCGCAGTTATGCGCCACGTATCATCTTCAAGCGTAGCGGGGCACTTCTATGTACATTCCGCACCATTCGTCTTCGGGCAATCTATAAACACAATGGCTATGAGCGCGGCACGAAATGGAGCATATCCGAATACGAACTGGACAGGGCACTGGCAGTGTATCGCAAGCGGAATCCCGAAGTCAAGGCCCGCCTGAAAAAGGGAGCGTTCTATATGGAAGCCAAAGATGTCAATGCCATTGTGGAGCTTGCCACATACGGTTTGCTCAAACTGGAACTGTCAGAATTTCCATTATACAAACAACGTTGATTATACAATACCCATTTATTATGATTTGGATTATCATTGAATTTATTTTCCCGGCATTGCTCATTGCATTGCCCTTGTCATTGTACAGAAGCAACCGCCTTTTTATGGCAAAGTTCTATTTAAGGATGACGGCAAGCGGGAACGCACGCAAACTCTATGTGCGCTGTATGCTCATACTTATTCTCCTGTATCACTATATCTATGCAGGCGGACATTTCGGAGAATGGGGCATCCTGGTATCTACCATCCTGTGTGCCATTCTGTTCCCGTTCAAACGTGCGGACAAATGGTTGGCCGGACTTCACGAGGAACAGAAGCGTTTCTTTCTGGCGGCACTGCTCGCATTGGCAATTTGTGCAGTACCGCATCTGCACACCACAGCCGTTACGCTTGGCTTTCTTCTTTTGGCTGCCATGTTCTATCCCTCTTGTAACGTGCTGTCAAAATGGGAAGATGAAGAAACCAAGAAACAATGGTGTAAGAATCCCAGAACATTGTCCGAATACTACTATTGACATCATCACGCAATGCTGCCATGAATAAGTGGATAGTGGCAGTGGACTCGAATCCACAGATAGTCAAATTAAAAAACGACCGAAATGACGAAAGACAAGAATAGATGTGCCAATCAGATATTGGCGGATATGGAACTCTTCGACTTCCTCAAAGAGAAAGTCGGAGAAAGAAAGACGAAGACCGGTGCCTACCACGACCTGTTGGAAAAGTGTGTGGCAGGATTCGTAGTCCCTTTCCTCAAGAATCACGAATACGTGTTGCAGGCTGACCAATGCCATGTGACCATTTCCGACCTTGCATCGGAATGGCATTGGCACAGGGCTACCGTCAGGACATTCCTCGACAAGTTGGAGGATATGGGGCATATATATCGTACACGCTTTGCCAAGAGTGTGGTCATTACAATGGTGTTCAACAAAACCGGCATTGGCAATTCTACTACCACTTATAATGGTCAAGCGGAGATTCGACCTGCCGATGAGTTTGATGCCGCTCTATCCAAATGGATAACCGGCAATTTGACAGACTCACAGATGGGTGATATATGTGAACAATACTACGTAAGTCGGTTGAAAGAGATTGCCGACAATTCTCCTGTTGGTGGCTCTGGAAGCCAAACGTCTTCAAAGGACAAATCAGCAGATGAACTTACCCGGACATTGGTTCAGCGCATAGCCGTTGCCGGACTGAAGCGAACCATACGAAACTCACGCTTCGACAACCCGACCGCTTTTATCGATTTCTTCCACTTCGAGCTGGGGGATGACTGGTCTTCTCTTTTGGCTGCATCCAAGATGACCGCCAAGATAATCCTCGACGGTGAAAGTGAGGTAACGGGCGCAAGTTCCGATGAGATAGAGATCCTTGCCACGCTCAAAGAACCGTTCAAGGCTCTATGGGCGAAGTGCCGGGAAGACGATTCGGACCTTTTATAGGCTTTACAACAGTTGTTGTAAGTTTCTACCAGATTGTATAACCACGGACAAGCCGTGATACCCTACGCTTATAGGCTTGCCATTCCAAGCGTGCAGCAGTGCTTGCACGGTGACCAAACAGAGGGAAGTAAGGGTAGCCTAATACCCCAATAGCATAAAGCTATCGGGAGAGGTGCCCGGACAAGCAGCAAGCTGGGGCAAACAGGATGTCCGAAAAACAGAAAAGAGAATATGGCAAATGCAAAGCAGGTGATGGATTTCCGACCATCAAAAGGCATAACCACAGCACAAAGCAACGAACACCAACGCAGGTGGACGGAAAAAGGCTGGGAGCGTGCCGTGTCGGTCGGGAACTATGATCCGACAAGAGAACATTTGAATTTTGAGATAAGGGCAGGTAAGGTCTGCCCTATAGATAAGACACGGAGCATCCCGGAAAGAATGTCCGATAATTTGTTGGCGAGAGGAATCAAAGACCCAAATGCAGGTTTGGCAGAGCCACGTTTCCGCACGGTGGTCAATTTTATTTTCGGAGGTTCACGTGAACGTATGCACGAAATAGCTTTCGGCAGTCAGATTGTAAATTTTGATAAGGGAGCGGACAATTCCCATGTCGAGAGGTGCAAGGATATTGAAGAATGGGCCAAGGACGTCTATTCATTCGTTTGTGGCAAATATGGAGAGGAGAACATTGCAGCTTTTATCGTACACATGGATGAACTGAATCCCCATGCGCATTGTACCTTGTTGCCAATCCGTGACGGCAAGTTTGCATACAAGCAGATTTTTGCAGGAAAGGACAAGTACGAGTTCAGCGCACGGATGAAGCAGTTACATAGCGACTTCTCAGAAGTGAACAAGCGTTGGGGAATGTCACGTGGTAGCAGTATATCCGAGACCGGCGCAAAACACCGCACCACCGAAGAGTACCGCCGACACCTTTCGGAAGAATGTACCAATATCGAAGAACAGGTTGTCCAACATAAAAAAGCACTGTCCGACTTAAAAGTGGAAATCAGTCTGGCAGAACGCAGGGTAAAAGGCTTGACCTCAATGGTGGACAACCTCAGAAAGGCGAAAGCGGAAAAGGAATACCAGTTGTCGGCATTGGAGCGCACCCTTCAATCCCATCAGGGAGATACGGCTGCCATTATAGCAGAGAGGGATCGGTTGGAAAAGGAACTGGCTTCTATCCAAACGAAACTGGAAGACAAGCAGGATAAGCTACGGACGGCTGACCAACAACTTGAAGCCCTTAAAAGGGACATGGATGCCATTGGCGAGCGCACGGAGGAGTTGAAAGGCGAAGCCTATAAGTACATCCGTGAAATCCATTCCAACGTGGATGTGCTGCTCAAAGATGTAATGTTGGAAACATTGGTCAGGGAGCACTCGGCACGATTGGGAGAAATGGGACTTTCCGAACAGTCCCGATTTGACGGTTCATTACTGCAAAGCCTGACGGAACAAGGATCGGAAGTGATGCACTGCGCCACGCTTCTGTTTCTCGGAATGGTCAATGATGCCACTACTTTTGCCGAAACGCATGGCGGTGGTGGAAGCTCCAGTGACCTTAAATGGGGACGGGACGATGACGAGGACAACCGGGCCTGGGCAAGACGGTGTATGATGATGGCAAGCAAGATGATGTGTCCGGCTTCCGGCAAAAAGCAGAAACGATAATCGGCAGGAGGTAGTTTCCTGCATCGGATGTGAAATCTATAATAACAGAAAACGTATGAGAAATAAAATAGTATTTGTAATGGCAATGGCAGGAATGTGCTGCACACTGCAAGCGAAGGCGAATGTACAACCTGTCCCACAGGATAGTGTACACTATGAATCCTATATGGAGAAGGAACTGATGTTTCAAACCGCAGAGCCGACTTATCACAAGGGAGTGCTGGTAACTTCACCATGGAACGGCAACTGGTTTGTCAGTCTGCAAGGTGGTGCAAGTGCTTTCATCGGCAGACCGATTGGCTGTGCTGATTTGTTTGACCGGGTACAACCATCGTTATCCGCATCAGTCGGCAAATGGTTCACTCCACAGATCGGGGCAAGAATCGGGTATGGAGGTTGGCGGTTCAAGGACTGCAACCTTACTGCCAATGACTATCATCATTTCCACGCCGACCTGATGTATAATGTCCTTGGCGGACTGTATGCAAAGAAAGAAAATCCACGTTGGGGCATTGTTCCATACGTTGGCCTTGGAATGATGTATAATCCTCAGAACGGTCAGAAACCATTTGCCATTTCTTATGGCATACAAGGGCAATACCGCATCTGCAAACGGCTGGCAGCATTGCTGGAGATTGGCAATGCTTCCACTTTCCAAAACTTTGACGGATATGGGGAAGCCAACCGCTTCGGGGACAATATGCTCTCCGTTTCTGCCGGACTGTCTTTCACGATTGGAAAGGTCGGGTGGAAACGAACCGTTGATGCGACTCCTTATATTCGGCAAAACGAGTGGTTAGTGGAATATGCTTCGGAGTTGTCGGAAAGCAACCGCAGGTACATTGGTCAACACGACAGGGATATGCGTACCTTGAATGAACTGAAGAAAATTTTGGATATTGAAGGATTGCTTGAAAAGTACAGCCGGCTGTTTGAAGACCATGAAAATTTAAGCAGTGGTTATCCTAAAAATGATTACAGCGGACTGAACTCGCTCAGGGCAAGGTTGAAGAACAGGCGTTGGGATGGCAAGTCGCCTTTGTCCAATGACAGCCTTGCGGTTTGTTCCGGAATTGCCAATGTGAATGTAGATGATAGTGGAAATTCAAATGAAGTCCAATCGGACAATCTTGCCAAAGCTCAGGAATTGACAAATATGGGCGGAGACAGCATTGCCACCTATAACCACTCGGATTATCTGTCCTTTATAAACTCCGGCAACGAGTGCATCGGTTCTCCCGTTTATTTCTTCTTTGAACTCGGCACAGCGAAGTTGACAGACAAGTCACAGTCGGTCAATCTTGATGAACTGGCACGTGTCGCAAAGAAATACGGATTGTCGGTTACTGTTGTAGGTGCGGCTGATGCAGCCACAGGGGCTGCCGATGTAAACGACAGGTTAAGCATATCGAGAGCCGATTATATTACCACAGAATTGGTTAAGCGAGGACTGGCAGTTGATGTGATTACCAAGGTCGGCAAGGGAGGAATCTCAGATTACAATCCTACCGAAGCCAATCGACATACCAAAGTATTGCTTTATATGAAATAGAAAACAAAAGATACTTTTTGCTTCATGATTTGAATTGGGAGAGCCTGTCCGTGATGGATCGGCTCTCCTGCATTATAAAGTGCATTATCCTAACTTTTGTATTTCACTCCAATAGAAGAACGCTTCTGCATTTGTCTTCTTAAATTTGTTCAACTTAGTTGATAATGGAGGTTGTATCGTTGTGTTGATTAATAAATTCGCTTCGGACGGATTATAATGTTTTACCTCGTGTATTCCTTTGCCGATAAGTTTAGCGAGATAGGCGGCTTTTGAAGCATTTGTGATAGCACTTTCCAAAGTATAGACTTCACTATGAATAAAGCCACGCACTTTTTTTATTCCATCTTGAATCATGTCAAACTCTTCTTGATTATCTTGTCCACGCATTACGATACATTTAGCCGTATCATAAATATCATCCAAAACTTTTTGAATTGCATCAGGACTCTCACCTCTGTATTGAAGTTCAACCATCGCAAACTTATTGAATGTCTCTGTTGTAATGGACAAGTCATTGACAATATCGAAAAGAGATGCAATGTCAAATAGTTGTTTGCATATTTCCATTGAGCAATTCTTTTCTCCTTTGAAAAAAGGAATCCCGGTCGTGTGAGGAGCAAATGCAGTTAATTTATCGCCAAGCAAATCCTCTTTACTTGGTAACTTTACAATTATGGGGTCTCCCTCTGTTTTTAACAACCGGCTTTGAATAGGAAGTTCCACTACATTTGCATAATGAATTTCCTCGAATAATACATCCAACAAAATCTTATCCTGACGTCCTCCTGCCGGATATGCCACTTGGTAAAAGAATTTGGCGTGTTGTTTCGGAATATCGGTACGAGAGATACGCTCTACCAATTTGACCTCTCCAAAGCCATATTCTTCGGAATACTTTTCAAGATAATCTTCAATTCTTGTTCCAGGAGGACATATTATATCAATATCGATAGAAAGTCGTTTGCCTGTATCAAGATGAAGCATTAAGGACGAACCTCCCTTGAACAAAAATGGGCAACCCGATCGAGCCAATGCTTCCAACAATGAGAATGCACGGATTGTTTTCTCAACGAGGGTTATATCTTTTATCTTATTGTCTTTGGCGACTTGTTCTATCCAAGACAAAGTCCTGCTATCGGGATGTATCATATATTGATTGTATTGATAATTTGTTCAACTTTTTGTTTTCGGTTGCGACGTGCCGCATATCTCAATAACCTTGTTTTTTTGATTGCATAGTCAGAGAATGCGTTTGAATATATAGTATATAATTCATTGCCTTGAAGATGTTGTAGTTCTTTGTCAGATATGGCATCAACAAGCATTTTCTCCAATGTGGGAACGGGACAGCCATTTATAACATCTAATGGAGCCTCTTTAACAAGAGGGCGGACAATAATTAAGTCTCTATTTGTAATGTATCTGTCCACATCTTCTTGGGACGGATTCAAGAAAATAGGGATTTCTGATTCGACGTTTTGTAATGACATAAAAACAGATTCCATCGCTTCCCTTTCAACATCTACTAATGTGGTTCTTACCGCAGGTACATGTAGCATCATTGATGCAAATACAGACGGTTGCCATATACAATAGTCGATGAAAGGAAATTTTTCTTTTATATGCTTGTTGAGTGAAAGCATAAATTCGTTTGGTTCATACAAAAATTCATGCTTCAAATCTTCATTTAATTTATATTTCCCGTATGAAACCCTAATGATTTTGTTTTCTGCAATCATCCTATTCAAAAGCACAACAAGAGACCCTTCTGATATGTTTTTCATACCAGATCGTACCACATTCAACAAGTCTTTTCTTGTGAATATGCCATCTTGTTTCTTAGCAATATCTATTATTTGATTTACAGCAGTCATTATTGCTTTTTTAATTATACTGCAAAGTTATAACAAATTTGGCATATAACAATGTAGTTTGCCATTTTTGTTATACTGTAGTAAGATAATGCTGTGAATGTTATAACAATTTTGGCAAATATACATCAAATTTGCCGTTTTGTTATATTTTATCCTGTTTTATAATTCCTACTACCAGACCATTATACCTGTTTCTATTATCACAATACTGTGAGCTTCTCCGGCTATTCTTGTCGGCTCCATTTTCCTTTGCAAAGGTACTGCGGCGAGGGAACGCCAAGTACCGATTCTCCGATTGGCTCCACTAATGCCTTGTGGACTTGACGACAACTTTCCACAATTTCCGGCAGGCTGAAATTGGGTATTTCATCAACTCCTCTGGCATTTACTTGTCTTATCCCTCTGTAGTCCACAGTCTCTGAATGCACGTAAAATTCAGATCCCGACAAGAAAGCGATAAAGGCTTCAAAATAAGGGAAAAGAAAAAACAAAAGTTCAACGATTAAAACAGACAGATTATGCACAGCAAGATTTTTCAAATCACAGAAGAGAGACCTCTAAAAGACAACATCCTGAACGACTGCACCCTTGAACAAGGAGACGGACACTATTATGACTATTGCTCGGAGATTGACGAGGAAGAGCGTAAATCACACATTGATAATCTGATAAACAACATTCTGCCCAAAGGGATGTTTGAGCTTGTTTCAGATGATACAATCTGTTACAATGGCGGTGCGGACAAATGGAAAGAGGAATTTGTGGCAACCTTGCAAGAAAAGGCGAAAGCCGTTACCACAGAAAACTGCACTCTTTGGATTGGCGAGGTGTACCAACTTGAAAAGTACCTCAAAAATCCGCTTGATACCGCCTATCAGTTCTATATGGACGAGCAGTGTATCAACGGAGCTGCCGAACAATCTTACGAGTTTCTGCGAGTGGTAAGCCAATTAGAGCCAGGAACATTGCTGTATATCGGTGGAGTGATTGACTATCATTTCTAATGCTATGAGAACACGAAGAATGACCAAAGAGCAGGGAGAACGCTGTAATATCAGCCGATTTCCCAACTTCCATAACACAGGCAGTGTCAAAGGAATGAAGCGATTGTATTATGGTAAACAGGCATTGTTGGTAAGGTGCGGAGCATACATCTACAATGTTTCAAGTGAGCCAAGTATTTATTATCAAGCAAAATAACAGACGATATGAAAGGAACAGAACAATTCAAGCAGACCATAAAGGCATATTTGGACGAGAGAGCCAAGACGGATGAACTCTTTGCCGTGTCGTATGCCAAAGAGAACAAGAATTTGGACGATTGCATCACATTTGTACTCAACCAAGCAATGGCTATATGCAAAGAGGGCGGTTGTGGAATGACCGACAATGAGGTTTATTCTCTCTGTACCCACTATTATGATGAAGACAATATAGAGGTGGGTAAAGCCGTCAACTGCGGTGTGATAGTCAATCATAGGGTAGAACTTACTCCCGAAGAGCAAGCCGAAGCGAGGGAAAAGGCACTCAAAGCCTATCAAGACGAGGAACTGCGGAAGATACAACAACGTAACAGCAGACCCAAGCCAACCCAGAAAGCAACGAAACAGGAAGTTACCCAACCATCACTATTTGATTTAGGACTATGAGAGCCAAGACGAGATTACAGCACAAGGTAGTAACCGCCAATGAGCGGTTACTGCCACTGACCGAGAAGCAAGAGTTATGGGCATTTCGCCATTGCTTAAATCATTATGCGTTCCGTACCAAAAGCGGTATGACCACCTGTATGGATTGCGGACACCAATGGAGCGAGACCAGAGAAAAGACCTGCCGTTGCCCTCGCTGCGATACAAAGTTGGAGATACGCAACACCTTACAGCGTAAGTATAAAGACAAATCCTATTACTCCATACTGACAACCCAAGACGGCTTACAGGTGCAGAGGGTGTTCCTTTTGACGGCTCATTATCGCAAGGGCAAGAAAGCCGATTTTTACTCAATGGAGGTAGTCCGTTATTGGATTGATGATAATGGCAAGACAGAAGTAACGGCATTAAGGCGTACACTCGGCTACTATATAGACAGCTTTGTCTTTGACAATCATATAGAACTGCGGAACGACAATAATGTTTACAGGCGGATTGCCGACTGCAAGGTTTATCCTTATTATTCTGCCACAACCAAGTTAAGACGCAACGGACTAAGAGGTTCTTTGTCGGAGATTGAGCCAACGAAGCTGATTGAAGCCTTGTTGCAGGACAGTAGAGCCGAAACGATGTTCAAGGCAGGGAGAAAGGTGGATTTGAACTATTTTCTGCAACACCCTATGTATTTTGATTTGTATTGGAACACTTATAAGATAGTGATGCGTAACAATTATCACATATCCGACATTTCCCTTTGGGTGGATTACATCCGCTTGCTTGAAAGGTGTGGCAAGGATATTCGCAATGCCCATTATGTCTGCCCATTGGATTTGAAAGCCGAGCACGACCGCTATCAAGAGAGGCTAAGGGTTATCCAAGAGCGAGAGAAACGTGAAGCCGAGCAGAAAAAGGCGCAGGAGAATGAGGAGAAGTTCAGAGAGTTGAAAGGCAAATTCTTTGGATTGTCATTCACTGACGGACTGATTGTGGTCAGCGTGTTGGAGAGCGTGGATGATTATTACAAAGAGGGAAATGCTTTACATCATTGTGTGGGACAATGCGAATACTACCTCAAACCCAAGTCTTTGGTTTTCTCTGCACGGATAAATGACAAACGCATTGAGACTGTTGAACTGTCGCTTGAAAATTTCAAAGTCCTGCAATCAAGAGGGCTTTGCAACCAAAACACAGAATACCACGACCGCATCATACAACTTGTACAGAAAAACGCACGGCAAATCCGTAAGCGTATGACTGCATAATCTGTTTTGTTCTTTTCGTCAGCCACTTGTTACGATATACAATGTAGCAGGTGGCTTTTATGTATCCGGCTACGGCTGCTCGTTGATTGCCGTAGCGATGTACTGTTTTAATTCTACCGCAAAGTGGTAGATGTAACCTGCTAAAATATAGTATGTACGCAATTCTTCCATTTATACAACCACTTGTGCCGTTTATAGCACCACTCAAAGGTCAAATCTGTTTTACCTACTAACAACCCATTATAGTTTTTTGAGTATTCTCCTTTGAGCCGACCACCACGCCGCGCGGATTGTTTTATGGTGCAAAGGTACTGCTGTGGGAGAACGCCAAGTATCGCTTCGTCTAACAAATCACCGGACTTAACGACAACTTTCCTCAATTTCCGGCAGGCAGAAATTGGGTATTTCATTAACTCCCTGTTTGTTTACTTGTCTTATCTCCCTTGTAACGCAGTCTTTAACGCACATAAAACATATCCCGGTGGCGAAGTCGGAAGGCTTCCAAGCAGAGGGAAACAAAAACAAGTCTAACAATAAAAATTTACGATTATGCCGAATTGGTGCAGCACTGCGTATGCGATAGAGGGCAACGCAACAGAATTGAAAAAACTCTATGAGTTAATGAAAGATTTAGAAAAACGACAAAAGCCGTCCGTTCAAAATGGTTTTGGAACTACGTGGTTAGGGTGTCTTGTAGAAGCCCTCGGAGAAAGTTGGGAAAAGATATATTGCCGTGGAACGTGGGATAACCTCAAATTCAACGGTGAGGTGCTTACATTCAATACAGAAACAGCGTGGTCTCCCTGCAATGAAATGTTTGATATGGTATGTGAGAAATATCCCACGCTGCGATATTTCTATCAGTCGGAAGAACCTGGTATGTGTGAGTATTGGACGAATGATGATGAGGGCAAATACTTTCCTGACAGATACTATGTTGATGTATGCACTTCGGAGGAAGAATACTATTCCGAGTATTTTCAAGACTTGGAAAGCGTATATGACTGGCTGGAGGATATTTGCGAAGTACAAGTCAAATCCCGTCAGGATGTCAATGCGATTGTCAAGCAATGGAAAGAAGAAAATGAAGACGCATACTGCTCTATTCACGAATATCAAATATCGGCATAATCGGAGAGCATAAAAGACAGGAGTATGGAAAAGAAAGGTTACGGCATAGGCAAACGTACAAAAAGAGAGATTGGGACTCCCCTGATGGTTATCAATATCAAACAAGAAATCATAGATATTCTTCAAATAGCCAACAGACGTTTTATGTACAATCCTAAAATCGGAATCCTGATTTTAGGAGACGAGATGTACGGAAAGAACATTTGCAGTTCTCATTCGCAAGAGTTCTATGTGTCAAAAGCGGACGGACATTTCGATGATTATTTGCGTGGGTGGATAGGTGTATCAAAAAGCTATCCACGTGGAGTTATTCATTTTGCCCCTGCTGTCAGCAAGGAGCAATTCGACAGAGGATTTGACTCCTTGCAGATGTTCAGCAAACTTGATGGCGTAAACGGAGATACTATCATTCGGGGCTTTTGCGGTTTGCCGGAACAGAGGATGAGTGATTTACTGCCTTCATCTTTTTAGCTCTTATCAATGAGTGTCGTGCTTACGTGGTTTCACAAAAGCACGATACCCGTTTTTATGAGTTGCCTAAACTGCGTTGGCAGCTTCCTTTTGTATCTCAACCTTTATATTTTGCCCAAGCCATCTTCCTTTTATAGGTATAACTGCCGTGGCTCATCTTCCGTCCACACCGCTCTTGGTTTTATCAGATGCAAAGGTCTGCTGTCGCGCTTGATTCTCCGGCTTGAAGTGCATTCCCTGCAAATTCTTCCTTTCCGTGAAAGAGTAATTGGCCGGGAAAGCCGTCGCATGAAGCAGTACCGACAGCCGTTTACCGCATCCATAAAATTCCAAGGCGGTTCAGACGGGAAAGAACCGACCAGAGGGAAAAGAAAAAATGTTCAACATCAAAATTCATTAGAAATGGAGTACAACAATCAATTATCAGAGAACGACAAACGCTTTGCGGACGAGTTCTCAAACTATGTAAACGGAAAAATGGCTTCACCCCGAAAGGTGGGCAAGGCATTGGCGGATGACCACCGCTATTTGGTAAACGAAAAAGCCAAGCTGATGTTCTACTTTATGGAGCAGTTGGCGGAGAACTGGCACAAGGGAAGATATGACCAGCGTAACGAATGGGCGTGCCGTCTGGCAGCGGAAGCCATAGACCATTTGGCAGAGAACGACCTCTATCATTTACCCGAAGAGTATTACGAAAACCATAAACAATAACGATTATGAAAGCACTTCAAATCGCCATCCCAAGATGGAACATAACAGAGTTGAACGGTTACGAGCCGATAACCACCTTTTGGCAGGACTTCTCCATTGCCGATAAATTCGGAGACAAAGCCATAGCCGACACATACAGGCGAGCCAAGTCCGAATGGAAAGACAACTACAAGTATTGGACGGAACTCTGCCTTGTACTTAATCACAAGATATGGCAGTGGCACGAGAGAGACAACCAAAGAGCCATTCTCTATGACAAGCTATGGAGAGAAGCGGACGAAATGACCTCTGAATGGTCGGACGAGAAGCAGGAGTATTATTTTCAAGTAACGGATTAAGCCACGTGTGGGGAAATGTAAAAAGTTTCCCCACTTCAAACCCCTCACAAGATGATTACCGAAGAACAGATACAGAGAATAACCGACATTGCCCAAGAAAAAGGCTGGAGCGTGAACGTTGAAGACAAAAACGAGACAAGAGTATTGTTTGAGTTTCAACGCTATACCAAGTACGGACAGGATTTTCTCTTCAATGCCGATATGCAGGGCGAGGATATTGATTCCCTCATAGCCAATGTAAAAGAGTATTACGAGGGTTTTGACCCCGATTATGAAGCCTATTTGTGGATAGGCGATGACGGACACGGCAAGAATGGCGCACCTTATCACATCAAGGATATTGTAGCGGATATGGAAGATGCCGAAGAACAGATATACGAATTGCTACAAGCATTTGAAATGGAATTTCTTTAATACACATAATTATGACTTTATCGAACAAATCATATTACAGAAGACTTTGCAGGAATATCCTTGCAGACCGCTTTAATTGGCGGAAATACTGCACACCGAGCCTTTATTTTGGCAGGGAAATATGTGTAACACCGCTTCATTGTTCCTACGGACAAATCGGCTACACCATCAATTTTCCCTATACCAATGCACCGGAAGTGGAGTATGATTGGGAAATGAACAAACTTACGATTGATGATGAAAATTGGAAATTGGTATGTTAGACGAAATCAGACAAAACGGAAAAACAGTGTTGTCAGGAGAGGATGGGTTTTCAATACCCATGTTTTTCAACAACTTGTGCGGTAAAAACTTTTCAGGCGAGAAGTACCGGGATTATATCAAATACATAGCCTTCGGAGAAATGGGGTTCAAGCCCGGAGGAATCATGCTTTACCGCAATGGTACACTGGTAAGGACAGGTAAAATAAACATTGAAAAATAGATACAGATATGGAAATGACAACTATTCATCCGGCGGAGAGCTATCTTCGCAACGAAACCAATCCTCCGTCTTTATACGTGCGGATTGCAGGAAAACGCAGACGCTTGTTCATCAACCGAGACAGAGGTATTATTGGCATTATCGCTCTCGGCAAGCGGACAAAAGGCTATGTGTTTACAGACTGGGCAAGCATCGAGCAAATATACTATCCCTCGCAAGAACAGGACGAGAATACGGACAGAAAACTTATTCTGAAATATCAGAAACTTGCCCGACTTGCCACACATACAAATTCCTGGCTTCGTGAAATCGCCAATGCGGATTTGGATAAAAACCTTTACGAGAACCACATCACAACAGGCACGCGCATCAACGGCAAATGTATCGGACTTGCCACCATTGAAAAATACTGTGGAACGACAGCAATGCGTCTCTTCCGTGAGGCACTGAAAAACAAAGAGAAATTTTCCACTTGCCGCTTTGATTTTTGCGGTTATGACGGAACGCTTTGGTGTGAGCCACGAGACAATGGCGATATGGCGGCAGGCTTCAGCAAGGAATATCGGAATTGTGGCAACGGCTACTACTATCTGCTTATCAATGACGATTATGTGATAGGCTATGATATTGACTGACTGTATAGCTACAACAATCCAACCGCAAGGAGAACAAACTCCCAACGGTTGGATTGAATACGCAAACGCCCCATTATAGTTATCGGTGCATACCACCGCTATATTCCACCTCTTCCTCCTGATACTGTTCCATATGACTTAATTCCGAATGGACGGATTGCAGGTTGGATTCGAGAGAATTGTCGTGGTCGTAGGGGAACTGATGGTTGGGAACAAGACCGGCATTGACCACCGTACCGACATCAAGCGTGTCGGTCTCCCTGTTATATCCGGCATAGAGAATATCTCCGCTCGGCATTTCAAAGACAGGTATTCGCTGTTTCGTTATAGCCTGGAACTGTTCTGCCACCATATCCTTTGCCACCTCTTTGATGTCATCGCTTGCCAGACGGGTTCCATATCTGGTAATATGGTCACGGATTTCCTGTTCCGAATATTTCAGCATCACCTCGTATGTGCCACCCACGCTGTTGTTATAGACCACGGCAAAATCCTTGTCTTCAATCAACAGGTCATCACCCTTGTTCTGGAGAGGAGAGGCAAAGGTATATTGCTCATTGATACCGTTTCCGTCATAATACTCTTTGGCAGCTTGGAGCAATCCTTCATAATCACCCTTGTCCCGAAATTCGTCCAGCCGGGAAGTGTCATCGGTTGATTGCAGGTAGGCAACGGAAGAATAGAAAATCTTTTCGCCGGATGCAGGTTGTTCCACTTTCATTCCCTGCTTGTTGTCCTGCTCTTCCTTTTTCCCCTTTTCCAATTCTTCCGCAATCTTATCCACGTTTTGCGTAACCAACGAAGTCGCCTTTTTCACATCCAAGAGCGTGGTCTTGATAAATTGCGGAGACTCTTTCAGTTGCTCCAGCCACGATTTCAGATAGGCGCAGCTCTCTTCTTTCAGAGCCTTGCTCATACCGTAACGCTGTGCCACCAATGCGCTGCCTAATTCAGCCACTAATTCCTCACGGGCATATTCGTCCGAACCGAAAGCGGTGGGCTTGATGCGGTCAAGCTGCCCCTCGATACCTGTGCTGTGGGTCATTTCATGCCAAAGCGTGCCGTAGTACGATTCCCCGTCCTTGAACTGTGCCTTTTCAGGAACCACAATCTCGTTTTTGGTAATGGAGAAGTAGGCTTTGTCCTGGTGCATCGGCTTGATGGGACAAATCCAACGGTTATCACGGATCATCACATCCATCGGTTCAAAAGACATCTTCTCGCTCTCGTCCAATTTTACGGCATCCCCATTCGCCAGCTTGTTCCAAAGTTCCGGACGGGCTTCCTGAAGATTGGTCTGGGACACGTTAAATACCCGAAAGACCTGCATCTTCGGATATACGTTGTACATCTTCTTCTCTTCGTCGGAGAGCCTTTTGTAATCGTCATACTTGATTTTCTCCTTGGTCTCCTTATGGATGCAGGTAAAGGTGGTAAGCATGACCGGGAACGATTTTTCACCACGGTTGACGGCAACCCTCGGCAGTTCCACACCCTCTTTAGCCTGCTTTTCAGTCGGCTTGTTCAACCGTTGCACACAGTCAAAGGTGCAGAAACGAGGAATCTTATATCCGTTCTTCTCGCAGTGGAGAAGCAACATCAGCGCGTTCATCCCATTGTACTCACGCCCGGATAAGTTCTTCGGCCACCCTAAACTTCCCTCGGTAATCCACGGCTTCGACCAGTCCTTGCTGATGGTCTCGATGCGCTCGATCATCATTTCCGCAAAAAGGTCAAGAGCCTTGTCTTCTGCGGAAGGGCCATCGTTGTTATATTTCTTGTAACCGGCCATACCTGTCAGTTATTGGGGGTATACGGAGGCTTGACATACGCCGACATCTCGGCAATCTTGCAGGAAAGGTTCAGCTTGTCGTTATAGACGGACAGCTCCATGTCGCCTTTGACCTCGATGCCTGTCTGGGGTTGCAGCCACTCTTCACGTTTGCAGTCAAAGCCAAAGAACCGTACCCACAGGTATTCGAAGCCGTCATTGACTTTCTCTGCGGAAAAGCCTGAGAACTGTAAAAATTCCTTGCCTTTCTTGTCGGTTTTCTCTTCAATGATTTTTCCAGTCTTTCCCCGGAAGTGCATTTCCCCCTTGATGGAATCTTCATTGGAAGCCGAAAGAGTGACCTCCGAAGCTGACAGATTGAAATAGAGGTTGTCCCCACGTTTCTTGAAAGTCAGCGTGCCCGACACATTTACCCGTTGTCCCAAGGCACAATTCTTCAGTTCGTTATCCTCTCCATCTTTGGCGACGGAGATTTCCACGGTCTTGTTGATACCGCTTTTGGCAGGAACCACACAATTTACGGCAAAAGCCGTGAACACTTTATTCTCGCTGTTGGTGCGGACGGTAGCCACACGGCTGATTGTACCGCACATTGTTACATTACACTTTATCATATTGCTTGTAGTTTTATTTTACCAAGACCATTTGACCGGAATATCCTGTTAAATGTGAACCACTTGCCTGTGCAACCGTCTTAGTCGGGCGCACGGATTTTAATCCAGACTATCCCGATGGCGATGACGACCTGCACCCCTATGATCACGAGTGTCGCCACCAAGCCGAACAGTTTGTAGCATACGAGGGTGTGCAGTGCTGCCATGGACAACCCGACAAACAACAATCCTATTTCCATCATCACGCGTTTCATTATCTCTTGATTTGTTCCTCCCGGCTCTGTTGTTCCGACATTCCCTGCTCGAAGTTCTGCGAAGCCTGTTGCGACAGCACCAGGGCATTGACCATCCCGGCCACACGCATACGCTTGCTTTCTTCCGAGAGTCCCGGACTGTTCAGCGTGGCAGACAGGCGGCTCAGCTCATTGGCACTCAACTCCCGTGAGAATTGGATGGAGCCGTTGTCTGCCTGCAATACGGCTTTGTTGTTCTCTCCAACCACGAGAGCGCAGGTTTTCATGTGTGGTAAAAGTGGGGTCAAATCCACTTTCCGTTCATCGGCCATTTTGGAAACGGCACTTATCTGTTCCTCTTCATCCTTGCTGTCAATGACTACTGCCAGCATCATCAGCGAAGAAAAGGCTTTGACCACCATATCCATAATCGGGTCGTTGGTTCCCGATAAGCCGACACCGCTGTCCTCCGAAGAGAGCAGCTTTTTCATCCAGTCTTCAGGACTTTGAGCCTTGCTTTCTTGTGGAGTGGCCACTGCCTCCGTCTTGTATTTTGCCAGCAGGTCATTCCCGTTATGCAGAGCTTGTAACTTGATATTGCCTTTTTCGGCAATCTCAGCCAGATAAACAGCCGGGTCCATATCCCGCTTCTGCCCATCCGCTGAAACTAATGTCACCCCGAAATGCAGGTGCTCGCCGGTAGTCCGTGTCCCGGTATTCCCTGAAACACCGACTTTCTGCCTGGCTTGGACGGTATCGCCCACCTTGACATCGACAGAAGACAGGTGCATATAGGTGTTCTGCACCTTGCTCCCGTCGCTCCTTGGGTATTCGATGGTGATGGACTTCCCTCCGGCGGTATTTGCATTTTGGTTGACGGCCACCACCTTGCCGTTGTTCTCAGTCGCCAGTACCGCATCTCCCTTGCAGCGGATGTCGATACCCTTGTGCATCTGTTGTTTGCCGGCATCCATCGGGTCGGTGCGCATACCGAATGGAGAGGTGACAAACATAAATTCCGCACGCTCCACAGGGAATGAATACGCTTCCTTGTTTGCATCGACATTCATTTCTTGTCCAATCTCTAATCTCTGCGTTTTCGTTTCCGCCATCACCATCCGGTCGTACTTCTGCAATCCGTTGACCTCGATGATTTTTTGCAGGCTTCCTGCATAATTGCTGCCGCTGGCATATCCTGCCTTGGCAAGCCCTTCCGTCCAACCCTTATAGTCATCGGGAGCCAAGGCGAAACATCTGTCATACCGCTTGTTCTCTACCAGAAATCTGGAGTGGTGTTCGTAAGAATCACCCACACTGTCATAACTGCAAAACTTTTCGTTGGGCTTGTCATCGGTGTATAATCCGTACTTGCCACCCTGCGCAATCCATCTTGGAGTGGCTTTGATGCCGAAATGGTTGTTCTCGTTCAGGGCCAGACGGCTTTGTCCGTTGCTGCTCTCCAATATGCCTTGCGCCAAGGTCACAGAGGCAGGTATGCCGTACTTGCGCATCTGCTCCATCGCAAAATCGGCATATTGTTCTGCGTATTGTTGGTTCTTGCTCATATTCCGTTTCGTTTATCGGTGCATACCTCGTGATGCCTCTTCCTGTTCCTCGACTTCCTCTTTAGGCTGTTCAGGCTTGATTTCCTCTTTCCGGCCGACTTTTGCCTCCACCTCTTCTTCCTGTTTCTCGGAAGAGGTCTGCTCCTGTGATTGGCTCTTGTTCAGCAGATCCGCAAAGAGTGTTGCAGCCAAATGCTGCTTGAAGCTGTTCCGGTCTTCGGCAAGCCACATCCGTTGCCATTGTTGTGGCGTGACACTTCGGGGCTGTGGCTTCTGATTGTCTATGGTGGGAGCGCAGAGTATCGCACCGTTCTTGGTCTTGAACACGGCCACACGCTGGATGCGGTTCAGGTCGATGCGCTCGTCCGATGTGTGGAACAGATCCACCTTCAGTTCGGGTTTGCTCTCCGCCAAGGCATAGTATTTCTTCGCCAGTTCGCCACGTACCTTGTCGATGTTATCCAACGACTGCTTGAGAGTGGTGAAGAAACGGTTCAGGTCATCCTTGTCGGGATAGATGCTGTAACCAGACTTGCCTTCGGGTTTTATATACAATGCCCAACGGTTCTTGTCGTCCTGCACCATCTGGATTTGCTCAAAGCCAAGGTCATAGGCTTGCTTTACCGCAGGATGGGCGTCGATGGTGGAGAGCGTTTCCAAAGTCCAGCTCTTCAATCTTGCCACCTCAATCTGCTTCTCGGCAAAATAGCGGTCGTCGGGACGATACCCCAATGCTCCGTCTGGATTGTAGAAGCGGACATGCTCTATGCCGCTTTTCTGCAGGGCAGACTGTATGCGCTGTTTGTTCATACCCTTTATCTCGTTGTTCACCTCCAGGGATGCGCCGGCAGGCAAGATGACATCGGCACTCTTTCCCTGTCGGTCTATGACCAACACGATGGTCTTGTTATCCTTGTCGGGGTGTTTCTTTATCTCGTCAGCCACAAAGAAATGCTTGGGCATCTGCTCCTGCATCCGCTCGGTCTGCCGGTGGTTACGAAAGGTGGCATATTCGATTTTCTCGCCTCGTTCCGCCTTGCGTATGACCTCCAAGGCATTGTTCACATCGCTCTCGATGGCATCAATCAGGTTGGGATTCTCTTTGAGTTCCCGGTTCCAGTAGTCCACCATCTTGATATTCTCATCCGACAGGCGTGCAGGCAGTCCCATTTCCAGCATCTTGATACCCGAAGCGATTTCGGAGATAAGATGTTCCTGCTTGACGGCATCCTCGGTGGGTGGCACTCCGTTTTTCATCACCATGCCTTCACGGGCAAGGCGTTGCTGGTGTCCGGTAGCCGCTATGATTTGCCGCAAGGTCTCTTGTGCATAGTCGGTATAATGTTCAAAATCCTTTTGACGGGGAATGTAAACCGCATCCTTTTGACTGTCGTAATGTGCCACGCCGCTTCCGTCCGTGCGGACGGGCACCATGTTTTTGGAAATGGCTTGCACAAAGGCATTGAAGCGGGGGCGCAATTCACGCAGCTCCTTTTCGCCGAATCCCTGCTCCACGCTGTTGCCGTGCTTCTGCACAAGGGTCTCATATACATTCTTGTCAACAAGGGGCAGCAGGGTCTGGTTTATGGTGAACAGTGTGCGAATCTCCCTGTTGTGTATGCCCTTGTACCGGTTCCTCTCTTCAGGAGGCAGTTGTTGGTAGTCGTTTCTTGAAATGATGTCGTTGGGATTGTTCCGGTTTACATACTTGTTCCAATTGTAGAACAGGAAGGGCACACCTTTCTCGTGTTCACGGACAGACTCTCCCCGTGCCTTGGCTTCGCTGTATAAGGTGAAGAGGTTGGTCTTGCTTCCGGTCTTGTCTGAATGCAATGCCATGAACAGGGCGTTGAACGGACTGACCGCAACTCCTTTCGGATAAAACTTCGGATATCCCTTGCCCGTGGCGTTGAGCCAATGACCGCCGGCACTGACCGCACCGTTCAATGCTTCGGAAAGCAATTCGACCTGCTTGTCCGCAGCGTTTTTCTCAAACTGTGATTTCTCTTTCATATATGTTTGTCTTTTATTGTATTCCTCTGGTTCTTATAATGGTCTCCCGTTCTCCATTCTCAAAGTTGCGCTCCATCATCGCCCTGGTCTGGTCGCTCTTGGCGAGAATGGCGTTGGCAAGGGTGTTGAGAGACAAGGCTCCTGCGTGGTACGCGGCTGTTACCTTTTCGGGTAGCTGGATGGTACAGGGTACACGGTCTATTGTCGCTATCAGGTTGTTGCCTTTCAATATCGGATTGGAGATGCGCGGATTGAGCGGTTCATCCGGATAGCTTCGGTATTGTACAGGTCTGTTTTCCGATACAGGCCTGCTGTTACCCTCATTCCGTTTCCAGTCAATGGCTTCATGTCCTGCCTTGTTCAACAGGTTGGCACCGCCCAATCCAATCATCAGCATTTTTAGGACGGGGTTCTTGACAAACAAGCCGGCTAAGACGCTTGCCATAGGTACGATGTTGTCTCCTATATCCAAAGATTTCGTCCTGCCTGTAAACATCCCTACCAGGATGTCGGGCAGCATGGAGAGTACATAGCTTAAGTTTCTGCCTATATCACCCATGCCGTTCAATCCCAAGGAGGAGAACAGTCCGTTCCAGCCGTTTTCGTTGGTACGGGTGTCGGATTGTACCGTTTGTTGTCCTTGTTCTTCTTGCGTAATTGCCTCCGAATGCGATTGTCCCGACATTTCACTTTCCTCTATTTGTTGAGTAACAGCTTGCTCGGTAGTGTTTTGAACTTCCTGTTTTGCTATTTCGGTAGATGCAGATTCTTCACTTCCCTTATTTTGCTTCTGTTCTAAACTATTTAGATAGGCTTCCCGGTATTCCGGCATAATCACCAAAGGTACATTCTTATACCGTTCCTCGTTTTTCTTTTCGTCAGCCAAACTCCACATGGGTTTGCTTGTTATCGTATGCTCACTCATCCATTTCGTAAAATCAAAAGTTTCAATGGGAATCTTCTTGGCCAGTCGCTCGTTGGTAGCGATGATGTACGGATTCTCGTCCTTCTGTATGCTCCTGGCTTGTTTGCGGAAATCCGCAAAGACGTTGGCTTCGCTTCCAAACACGCCTTTACTGATACAATCCTCCACCGATTGCCCGTTTCCTTTATTGTCTTGGGAAGGTGTCAATGCGGAAAAAGCCAGATCCACTCCGACAAACTTTGCGAAGCTCGTCCAACTGCCCACACCGCCTAAAGAGAGGGCGTCAATCCCTGCACCGATGACACGGCTTGTCCCTTTTTCTAATTTGGAAGGCTTGTAGGCCGCTTCGCCACGTTGCTCGATCTCGGCGGCAAGCGGTGATTGGCCCAGTGTCGCTGACAAGCCTAACAGCGTATTCTGTGCGGCTTTGCGGATGATGTAGTCTGCCGATGACTTGGGCATACGTTCCTTGACCAACCTGTCTATCATCAGTTGTTCCATGCGGTAATCCGTGTAGGCGTAGGCAAGGTCGCATCCTAATTGTCCGGATAATGTGTCATAACGATCCCTGCCGATTTCTCCGATTACAGCGGAACGCCATTCGCCGGCCATCATCGCCAGGTCGGTCTGCATATCCTTGTTGCCGGAAATTTTGTCCTTGACCATCGCCAAATAGTCTTCCGTAGTCTTGGAGTTCCATTCGCCTGTTATTTTCAGTGTCTGGTACGGATCGATCATCGGATTGTTGGCGGCTGCCATCGAACTGAGAATACCGGCTGCACTGGTAGAGTATTCCGCCATTTCTTCCACCTGCTTGCGGTTGAGATAGCTTTGCGTGTCACGCATGACAGGGGCAAGGTGGCAATTGAAGTAGTCACCGAATATCCTTTCTATCTCTGCAAAACGCTCTGTATGTCTGATTTCGCCCATATCCTAATAATTCAATTGGTTCAAAAGCTGTTCTTTGGTCTGCTCTATGGCGTTATGGTATATCTCCATCTGTTTGGGAAAGAACTCCTCTAACCATTCATCCTTTTCTATCCTGTCCTGAATGAAACGGATGGCATTGTTCCGGTCTATCTCTACTGAAAGTTCGCCTTCCTCCCGGTTGTTGAACCAGGCCTTTGTCCACCATCGGACTCCGGCACGGTCGGGATAGACGGACACGACTCTCGGAATGTCAAAACTCTGCACATCAATCTCCAATTCTTCCAAAGGGTCAATGATTCCACTGCTCGCTATGGCCTCGGATTGAAGTTTTTTTTTAATTCTTCATCCATGGTGGAGAGATAGACATTGTGCCTGAGTGCGAGGTAATTCAGGAAATCGGCTATCAGGAGATTCTGTACCTTGCTTGCCAACGGCAGGGCACGGCTACCGATACCAAGAGGATTTGCCATGCTCGGCATAGTCTCAAAGAAATAATTTTTGGTGGCACCCACTGCAAACACGTTCCGCAGCGATTGCTCGGTGTATTCGGGTACGGTGTACGCTCCACGGAACAGGTCTTCCATATAGACCGGCAGGAAACGGATCATCAGTTCCTCGATTTCTTCCTTGTCACGGTCGTATCTTGTCTTCATCTCACCGTCAAATTGGATAAATTCGTGGGTGGCTTCGTGCCCGGCTTTGCGTAATGCCTGGATATTGCCGTAGAGCATGGTCAGGAACTCTATCGGATTCAGTTCTTCTCCGTCAAACGCCACTTCCATGTGAAGGTCGCTTCCACTGATGGCTACCGTCTGACCGGCCTTTACCTTTTGACCGAAACGTATGAATATATTGGCAAGATGTGCATAGGTCACTTCGTATTTACCGTAGCGTATGACAATATACACGCCACGTTCCTTGTCCGTACCGATGCTCGATACGACACCGCTTGCTACTGCCGCCAAAGGGCGGTGGCTGGCATTAAAGTCTATGCCGTGATTAAAGAAAGTTTCTCCGGTTACGGCATCTTTCTGTTCGCCATAGCCCTTTGACAAGGTTACTTCTTTGTTCTTATCTTCCTCGAAGGGCATACAGTAGCCGCTTGGGGAATGTAAAATCATTTCTTCCGTATATTTCATTGTTGTTGCAATATTGTTTTCGTGGATGTTATCTTCTCATTCCTCCGCTATGGGTCTGTTCTTCCTGTTGGGAGGGTGTCTGTCGGGGTGCGTTGGCGACTCTGGTTTCTTGCAGCAGGTTGGCGTGATTGCCGATGGTCATCATCATCAGGAAGGCACCGGCAATCTTGCCGAGCCATCCGAAACGGCCGAATACCAAAAACGCTCCGGCAATCAGTCCGGCAATGCTCATTCCCGATACCTTGCCGTTTGCAAGGTTGCTGAAGAAGTTACCCAACATATTGCCGCCGTTCCCATTGGAAACATTACCCAAGAAGTTGGATGCTCCGTTGAGAGTGGATGAGAGGTTGCTTGTCGCCTGGTTTACATTGGCCATGGTCTGCTCTGCCTTGTCGGTAAGCTGGCTTACTTTGTCCCCGGCTGACTTGGCTGTACCGCTGATGGCATTGGTGGCTTCCTCGCCTATGACGGCATCGCTCACGATACGCACCACGCTCTTGTCCGTGGTCAGTTTCTCCCAACCGACATAACCGACAGCACCTCCGACGGTGGCTGTCTTCAACGCACTTCCTGCTCCACGCAGTGTCTGTGAGGGGTGCAGCACAGCGTTGCCTACACTTTTCCCGGTAGCGACAGTTGCCTTGCCACCGTATGATATGGCTTTACCGCCGGTTTTTAATAATGAACTCCAAAATCCCATATTCTTATGTTTTATTCGTTATTCTAATAAGCTCCGGCTTTGCCGCTCCGTTTCCACCGTCTTATGGCAGAACGGGCGATTTCCACCTTGTTGGCTTTCGGGCGTGCCTCTTCGCTGATTTCTGCCCATATATCGCCCATGGAGGTGTACTTGACCGCAATCGACAGCCGTTGCAGTTTCTTGTTCATCAGTTGCAGCTTGGGGCGGATGCCGAACACGATTTCCATCCGTTCTTTCTCCGTCATCTTGTTGTCCGACAGGCAAACCGTCCGTATATCGTTGATTATCTCTATGGAATTGTATATCAATTCTCGGTATATTTTATTCCGGTTTGTGGACAATGCAACCGCCAAGGCGTTTGTCGGAGAGTTTTTGAGTTGCCCGGTGAACTCGCCCATATTCTCCGTCAAGTGCGTTATCTCGTGGTAGAAGCCGTATATCTGGGCGGCATAGCTGACAACCGAACGGAACGAATCCAGATAGTCGTTGAACTCCCTCTGCAAGTCGGTGACGGCTTCCACCTCTTCCTTTGTCCAGATGTGGCCGGTGGTTTGGAGCAGCATGACTTTCTCCTGGTTCTTCAAGGTCTTCTTTGCCTTTTCGGTGTATATGAGAACCATTCCGGTAAGGGTAGGGTCTAACTGTGCGTGGACTTTTATGCCCATACACATCAGGAGGATTGTTATGAAGATTGTCCGTCTCATTGTATTCTCTCTGTTTTTATCTGATTGTAGCCGCCCTGCGCCATCTTCGCATCGCTATCTGTGCGATTTCTCCGTTGTTCCGGTCCAGCATCCCTGCGGTGGCATTGTTCCATACATCGGTCATCGTGTAGGTGCGGATGCTCAGGTAGAGCAGATTGAGCTTTTTCTGAAATGCGGAAAGCTGGTCGTTCAATGCCCATAAGGTCTGGCTACGTTCCGCTCCCGTGAGCATATTCTCCTTGCCGCCCTTGGCCACGGCATCACGGAGTAGGGAGAATACGGTTACAAGTTCGGTCGCTGTCTCTATATAGAGATTGTTCATGCTAATGGAAGCCACAATGCCTTGCGGATTGTCGCTTACGGCATTCTTCAACTTGCCCAGTGTGATGAAAATCCTCACGCCGTCATTGTACAGATGGGTGCAGGCTTTGATGGAAGAGGCGAATCCGCTTGCTGTTTTGAGATAGCTGTTGTATTTCTTTTCCCACTGGCGCATCTGCTCGAACTCTGCGGCAATGGTGTTCTGCAAAAGGGCGGTCTTTTTCTGACCGTCAATCTGGTCTCTGACCTTGGCGAGAATCAGCTCGTTGCCTTCTGCCAATGCCACGTACTCCAAAGGGTTGGCAGTTACAATCTGCGCCTTTGCCGTGTGGGTCAGCAACAGGACGAGTGGCAGAACCAGTATTTTAATGATTGGTGATCTCATAGATGCCTTTTCTTTTTTTGTTAAACTCAACACGTTCCCTGATAAGTTCCACGATGGCTGTCTGTTTGGGCAAGCCAATCAGAGCCAGCTTGGGTGTGGTCCTGTCCATAGAGAGTACCGTTACCGTTTTCAGTCCGAAAATCTGTTGTAACAGGGTCTGGTGTTCGTGAAAATCCACTACTCGGTACAGTTCGATATAACCTGTGCTGCGTTGGAACACGCCATGCGCTGCCGTCAGTTGTTCGCTCCCGATGTGGTAGCGTATCCGTTTCAGATAGATGAGCTGGTAGGCCAAGTAGAGGGAAAGAAGCACGGCAAAGAGGGTGGCGATAGAGCCAAGGGGCGCGTCATCCATACCGCCATAGACCAAGCCTGTTATAGCCACAAACAACAAAGGCAGCTCATCAATGAAGAACTGCGTGGTTTTCGGACGAAGCGAAATGTCTCTGTATAGCTGTCTGTTCTGCATGGCTCTTATCTGTGGATGGTGGATTGTTCGTTTACTTCTTCTTCGCCGGCTGTGCTTCCTTTTGTACCGAGTGGCGCACTCAAAGGAATAACCGCATCTTTGATGCTGTCAAGGTATTCCTCGCTCGTCTTGCCAAGCAGGGCATCGTTCCAGTCCTTGTAACAGGGCATCAAGGGGATTTCTCTTATCTGTTCCGGATTGATGTGCATGGATTTTGCGATGAGCCGGAATTTATTTACAAACTCGCGCCCGGCACTGTCGTTGTCGAAACACAGGTAGTGGTTCACATTCGGGGTGGCGGAGAGCATTCCCCGTATCTGCATATCGGTGGGCGTGCCGCCGGTGGAGACAAACACGCTTTTCTTGGAAAGTTCGGGATTGTCACGGAAGGTGTCACGGTGCAGTTGGTGGAATGCCATCGCATCGTAGCCGCTTTCAAACCAGGCGACACCTCCGGCTTGATGCAAAGGTTCTCCGCTGAAATTGGCTATCCACAAGCCTTCGCTGCTGTTGCTGCCCTCGGCTTTGCCCTTGTAGCTGCCGCTGCCGTCCATCTTGGGACGTCCACGTTCTTCTAAACCGACAACTTTGTCTGGTTCTTTGGGCAATACCAACGGGAAGGCGAGGTTGGCGTATGACAGACCGTCTGTCCTGTGTTTGGTGGCTAAGAAAAAATGGCCGGCAAAAGCACGTTGCGTGAAGATGTCAATGCCACGGTTCTTGAAGTAGGGATAGAAACGCTTGTGGGTCTCCCGGTCGTTTACGTCAAAATGGTGTATGTCGTAATCTTGGAGACTGAACGGGCGGCTGTGCTGCTTGGGTTGGATGATACAGATTGGTCTGTTTTCGATGGGGTGGTTCAACAGTCGGTTACAGACAAGGTTGACCAACCTGTCGGGAGACACGCCGTTTCTGTGTTCCGCAAACTTTTCGGGGAACGACTTGATAAAGGAGATGATGTTGTAGAGCTTTTGCTGTGGGGGCTGGAAGCAACATTTGCCACCTCCGGTCACGATAAACTTGTCTCCACGGATGCGTGTGCCATTGCTGTCCGTGCGGATATAGGACGGATAACGCAGGCCGTCACGCTTGTTCAGGTGATAGCCTGCATCCACCAGTACGTCCTGTATGTCCAAGCGTTGCAGGAAGTCATCGTATGTCAGTTCTCCGTTTGCCATCTGTGTATCATATTAGTTAAAATCCTCTTCGTATCTCCGCTATTTCTTGGTTCATCTGTGCCTCGAAGTTCCGCGCGGCTACATCCCTCGGTGAATCCACTCCGGGCTTGAAATAGGGACGGGGCGCATGACAGAAATGCTCGCCGTATAATTCCGGGCAGGGGTGGTGGTGAATGCCGTGGACAAGGTCGGAAGCCACGACTGTTCCTGCGGCAAGGGCTGCGAATATCTTTGCACCCAAGTTACTCCGCATCTCCGGGCGTGTCTTCATATCTACCTCGTTGAACACTTTTGAGAAGAGCTTCATGCGGTGGTAGTCATCCACTGCCAGGAACTTGTCGTACTGCTTTTGGCTGATTTCTTGGGTGATGGCTTCTCCATTGATAATGGCGGTCATCCTGTATTTGCCTTCCGCTTCTGCCGGCTGTACGGCAATCGCTTCCACTTCCACCTCCCGTCCGTGTTCTCCTTCCCGATACCATCCCTTGCTTTCATGGAGATACGGCAAGTCTCGTCCGTCAATCAAAGCCCCTTCCTGTGGCTCTCTGATAATGGATTCATCTTCTTGCAATATGGCCTGTTCGTTTGAATATGGTGCAAGTCCGTTATCAGCTTCCAAGGGCAGGAGTATTTCCTGTTCCTGCTGTTGGCGTGCCGCCAAATCTTGCTCTACTTCGGGATGCAAGGTGATACCGATGCGCTCGGTATGATTCAGGGAATCCATCGTGATCTTATCGGCGAAGTCTTCCTGAATAACCGTGTTCAACAGCTCCAATCGTCGCTCTATCGGGTGCTCTTCGATGGAATTGGAGGTCAGTGCGGATAATTCCGCATCTGTGATGTCATAGACCATATCAGCATGGATTTGTTCCGATTGTATGGTCAGGGTCTTTTCTTCTTTGTCTACGAGTATGCCGTGTGAGGACAGGCATTCCTGCCACTTCTCATTAGAGAAATAGACAGGGGAGGTAATCAGCTCCTTGTAGGGCTTTGCAGGTTCTTCGCTTCTGGGCTTGCCTACCATCGGGGTGATGACGGCTTGCAGCTCCTGCAACACGTCTTGGCGGACGGGTTGTGCCGGTTGTTGTGGATGGCCTTTGTAATAGAATCCGTAACCGCCCGACTGGAGTTCTCCGGGTTTCATGCGTCCGCCGGGACGTTCTGCCACCATGGGCGTTCCAGCATAGAAAAGCCGGCCGCCCACTCTGCGGAGGTGGTAACCTTCCTGCTGTCGGGGTGTCCATCCCAAGAATGGAGGCGGCATCCCATATCTGCCGACCCTGCCGTATTCCCCGATGCCGATACGGTAGCCGTGCAGTCCCATAGCCACCCTGCCGTTGGCATTACGGGCATGGACGAAGTTGCGTGGCAGGTCAAAGTCATCCTTTACTATCTCCGTAAAGGTGTTGTATGCCTTTTTGTTGGCATGGTTCGTACCCCAGTCGGTAAGAGCTGAAAACTGCTGCTTGCTGATGGGGTATCGTAAGAGCGGAGAGTCGTGCCCTTGTACTACCAACTGGTAGCCCTCTCCGGCAGGCACGATGTGGGCTTGCATACCGTTGCGCATCAACAGGTCACGCATTTCAGGTTGCAAGTCCGCTATCCTTGGATTTGTATGGGTTCGTATAGCCATAATTTCTATGCTTCACCGCTCTCCATGGCGGCTTCTAATTGTTCGCTTTTGTAATGGACGAACTGCTCGGCAGAGGCATCGTTGATTTCCAATGCGCGTTCCGTGCAGTATTCCGCCAGTTCATCCTGCCATTCGGCAGAAAAGTGGTTGACATAATCCAGCCAGCCGTATTCTCCGCTCTCCATCTTCTCGATGAGAACGTCTTCGGGGTAAAATGCGTTTTGTGCCATAATCATAAGGATTGAAGGTTATTTGTGAAGTCCTGCGCCCATATTGCGCTGGGCACTCTTTTTCTGTTCGTTCCAGAGTTCTTCCGTGTACTGTTCTTCGGGTACATAGTCAAGACATCCGTCATCGTCCATGACCCAACAGCCGTAACAGCCGAAAGTGTATTTGTCCCATTCTCTTTTGGTGTGCTCGCTCCATTTCTGGCAGTCCCCCTGGCAGAAGCGGATGCCGTTCTTCTCGTTCAGGTCTATGCCGACCGTAACCGGTTCGTCTTCCATCACGAAGGTCAAAGGTTCTCCTTGCTGCATCACCTTGATTTCGGCATTGCTGAGTTTCAGTTCCTCTGCCAATACCTGAAGGTTGCGGGCGATGACCTGTGTGGGAACGGACATGACCTGGTTGGTCTCGGTGTCGATCTGCACGAATACCTTGGTCTTGCGGCCGTCCGCCGTTACGGAGTCTGCAAGGATGGTCTTTCCGGATTGGAGCTGCTTTTTCTGCTCCTCGTTGTATTTCTCCAAAGGCGATTTCTTCAATACCGGGAAGAATATCACATCGGCTTCTCCGTTTTCCTTGCGCACGAAAGCGA
Source organism: Bacteroidota bacterium (assembly GCA_029567375.1). Classification (GTDB taxonomy): domain Bacteria; phylum Bacteroidota; class Bacteroidia; order Bacteroidales; family UBA932; genus Cacconaster. The sequence goes on from JAKQLB010000198.1 coordinate 41,123, forward strand.
AACGGCTTCGATCGGTAACGGTGTTTCCGTTCTCATCGTTTACCTTGATGGGCAGTACGGGAGAGTGTTTGCCGTGACTGATTGCCTCCAAGGTCTGCATGGGCAGGTCTTCAATCATTTCTTGGGTAAGTCCGAACTGCGACAGGGTGTCGTATGGCAGTTCCTCAAATTCAAATCGTACTTGTTTCATATTTTAATATGATATTTTAATTATACTTTGGCAAAGGTATATACTATTATTCATACTTCAATTTTTATTGCTTCAAATAGCCGGATTATTTGTGTTTATTTATGTTTTAAGTATGATTATAGTATGATAATCATACTCTGAACTTATTTAATGTTATATTTTAATCGTAAATCAAAACATCTTTTGGCGTGGACGGAAAACTGTTCCTACATTTGCATCTATGAGTAAAACACGAATCCTTATAACCCTTCTTTTGCTATTGTCCGGGAAACATATGAAAGCGCAGTTCAACACGATTTCCTGTCCGGGCAATCGCTATAAAGTCGTTGTGGAAAATCCATCTCAAACGACAAACGAAACAGAGGCGACACCCGAAAGCATCACCTCTGAAAACGAAAAGTCCGTACCCGACAAGGTTGCTTTGTCAAGTACGGACATCAAAAAGAAAGAGCAGGTAGCATGCTATCTCAGCGTATGCTATCCGCTCTCGTCTGTCAAAATCAATTCGCCCTACGGCTATCGGAAAGACCCTTTTACAGGGAAGAGGAAGTTTCACAACGGCATTGACCTCCATGCCCGGAGTTCCAAGGTATTTGCCATGATGCAGGGGAGAGTGTTGAAGGTAGGACAGGACAAAGTATCCGGAAAATATGTCACGTTGCAACACGGCAGCTTCACCGTCAGCTATTGCCACCTGTCTCAAATTTTCGTATCACAGGGGCAGGACGTTCTGTCGGGTGATGTTGTTGGAATCACCGGTAACACAGGGCGCAGCACTGGGGAGCATTTGCACATTACCATACGTCAAAAAGGAGAATATGTCAATCCCAGGATTTTCCTTGATTATATCAACTCTGTTAAAGAGTCTTGTGTGATGGAGTTTGTCAAAAATATTATTTGAAATGTGTTCGCATAGCCAACATAATAGCTTCACCAACTAAAGCTACATTAGCCAAAAGATAATGACGTTTACAATTTAGCCTAACGGTATGACCTGCAATCTCAGCTGTTGTCAAAATATCATTTCTCGTTTTTAAATCATTAAAATAGGTCGCAGCTCCAGTCATGAATGCAGTGCCTGATGGACTTAATTCAAATAAAATTGGTCCGGCATCTATATCCAACCCCAAATAGCAGGTTCTGTCATAGTATTCTTTTAGTCCGGAAATAACACCGTCTTTCCAAAACAATGATTTGAGCGTTTCATATTGTTGCTTGGCAAAAGTTTCATCTATAAAAGTCAGATAGTAGCAGTTTAAAGCTGAATATGAACCTTTAACTGGAACTTCTTCGTACTGGTTTCCATTCTCCTGAAGGAATGAAACCAACAAACCGGTTTTGTCATCAATCCATTCTTTTTGTGCTCGTTTTATCCATTTTTTGACAGTGCTACGGTATTTACCATTATTCATGTCTGCATATTGATTTAGAGCGACAATGGCAACAAGCATATCCGGAATGTAGATTGACTCTCCGGGGTAAGTGGGCAAATTCAAGGAACTTCGATTAAGAAGCCTTCTATTCATTGTACTACACAAAGAAAACAATAACTTATCGTACTTTGAATTACCTCCGATTTGTTTGTAGCCGCAAATCATCCAAGCTAAGTGACTGAGATAGGATATATGGCTTTCATCGCCGTCCAAAGATTCCAATGGATCTTCATTCCATCGCATTGTATCATAATAGCGAAGTTCGGGAGACATTACAATATTGATGAGACTGTCAATGAGTTGAATGTTCCCGGTTTTTGTCTCTGGATATAATTGGGATATGTTTACCAATGCCGCAGACAACATGGAACAAGAATACAATGCCCACTCTCCCTGAAATTGTGTTCCTATTGCAGCAGGCATTTCGTTCAGGACTACCTGTGGATTTACCATCAATTTACCCAGTAAGTAATCTTTCCTCGCCAAAATGTCTTCCTTTTCAAAAGAATTTCGTTTTGAACATTCCCATGAAACGGAGATGGATTTCAGCGCGACAAAAAACAAGAGAACTGCAGTATATGTTATTATTTTGCCAAATTTGTATTTCTTCCGAATTCTTCTAATCTGCTTTCCACAAATTTTCGCAAGAATTACACAAGTTGCGCCATATATGGGCAATAAAAAGGAATACCATACAGATACATTCCAAGTTTTAATCAAGCCACAAAACAAAATGGCTATGCCGGAATACATGAAATATGGTAAAAACAGCCAACGTAATCTTTTATCTTTCGGTACGGTTTCCCAGTATATTGCATATAAAGCTGTGTAAAGTAGCATTAAACAAATTGTCTCGCCATTATAGTGGTCAGCCCACAAATATGGCATCAAGAACATGAGAATGATTTGTAAAAAGAACCATCTACAAATCCTCCATGTTATTACAATCAATTTGACTATGATATCATCCTGCATAAACAATAATACTTTTTCAAAAGAGTTCGATTTGTGTTATCTATTCGTTTCTTTATTGTCAAATTTCGATTGTATAGCAATGCGTTCTGCACACACTTTATCAAATTTCGCTATTATATCCCGGATATACTGAGGCAGAAACTCAACCGTAACATACTTAACAAGCCATGAGGGGATGCCATAATAGGCAGCGGCAATGCCGCCTGTCATGCAGGCGATTGTATCACTGTCACCACCCAAGGATACTGCAAGCCGGATAGCAGATTCGTAATCGTGACTATCCAGGAATGCAATTATCGCTTCCGGACAGGAGCCTTGACAAGTTACGTCAAACTGATATGTCGGGCGAATCTCATCGCAAGATCGATGCATATTATAGCCAAAGGTCTGTTCGATATAATCCCGAATTTCATCTTTGGATTTATGCTGGCGAGCCAAGAAGATTGCTGAAGCAATAGCCTGTGCGCCCTTGATTCCTTCAGGATGATTGTGTGTAACCTCTGCTGATTGTTTGGCAAGTTCAAGTGCTTTGTCAAGCGATGTGGCATAATATCCACAAGGACTTACACGCATACCGGCACCATTTCCAAAACTATTGTATGGTTCTTTGGTCTCACTATAAAACAACCACTCATAGAACATTCCGCCATATTCTCTGTTAGGATATTCTTTACCCCAATCGAGCATAGCTTCCCGCAATGGAACTCCACTCAAAAGCCAGTCAGCTACAGCAATGGTCATTACTGTATCGTCTGTAAACTGAGTTCCCCTCGTAAATAAAGCGATATTGGTTGACTTGTGATTGCAAAACTCATAAAATGAGCCGACAATATCTCCGATTATAGCACCAATAATTCCCCCTGAAATAAGCTGTTCGTCCTTGACTTTACTTGTTTGCAACATTTCCAATGTGCGTTCATCAGATTTACCATCGTAATACTTCTGTAAGGCATCAGAGAAAATATCGTTAGGACATATGTTATCGAAAAGCGTCATTGATGAGCGGAATTTCAAGGCATCTATTCCACCTAAAATTTCCTCGGCGGATTTTCCGTCAATGGTAAGCATTGCCATTGTGATTTCGTAGAGGTTTCTGCCTAACAGAGGATGAAGTAAAAACATAATTGCTTCATCGCGGTCTATAATACCATAATATTCAGCATTGCGACTATGCCCAAGACCTCGAAGTTGTGGAAATATATACCACATCCAATGCGATTGTTTCTTGCCAGAACGAATTTCCGTCAAGGCAGAGCCGTATATCTGGCGATGCGCATCAACGAACCGCCTTAAATTGTATTTTGAAATATATTCTTCGTATTTTGCTGAGTTCATATCGGTAGTGTATTAAATCTTTATACAAAAATAGTGATTTTTAAAATCCAAACACTTCATTCTTTGGAAGTTATTTTGGTACTAAAGTAAAATACCACCCCAAAATAGGTGGTATCTACGTTAATTACTCAGTTATCGAATGGAGTAAATCTTTTGTATCGACTTCCAAACACCTTGCGATGGCGACTAAATCATCCAAACTTGGCTGACTCTTATTAGTACACCATTTGGATATGGTGGCTTCATTCTTTCCTAATTGAGCCGCAAGCCAACGATTGGTTCGCTTTTTCTCAGCCAAAACTACTTTTAACCTATTGATTTCTCGCTTCATTTGTTTTCCTCTACTTTCTTTTTATACGTTATCTTCAACACTCTATTTGCATTATCAATCTCAATATTTCCCAAACGGTTGAGAATGGACTGCCCTAACAGAAGAGGGGCTTTCTGGTTATGCACGACTGAGGCACGGACATTATCCAAATCTAAACCACCGAAATTCACATTACGGAGATTGACAACCGTACCGGCACTTACTTCTCCGTTGGCCATCATATAATTCTGTTTGCCTATTACGTCCGTTGGTTTCAAATAGCCATTTTTCATCATGAATGTAGCCTCGACAGAGGAGAGAGATACATCTGACGCCCCTGTATCAAAAACAAAGTATAAAGACAGATTGTTTATTGCACATTTTACCTTACAGACACCGTCTTCTTTGGTAAAAGGTATTTCAACAGTCTTTTCCTCATATAGGGATGTATCTTGTGTCTTGCCTTCTATTTCTGATTCAAACCGTTTCTTATATTGCGCTATCATTTCCTTGAACTCTGGCAATTCTCTTATCGGATTTAGGTCGTCATCCATTTCAAGATGAGCAAAACGGCGATAACCTTTTTCCAATGCCGTTCGCATAAATTCAATAGCCTTTTCTAATTCGCCCATTCTTGAATGCAAACAAGCTGCATCATAATAGTTACCGGCATTATCCGAATCATTGGCAATCACCTTGTCCATAAATTCAATGGCTTTTTCTTTTTGGCCTAATCCCCAATATGCGTATTGAGCGCAAGAACTATTACTTGGAATAGTATCGAGTTCTATAACTTTTCTATAGTCTGCTTCTGCGGATTTTTTATCTCCTTTCAGGATGTACATATCACCTCGTCCCAAATATGCATATGCATAATCTGGCTGCAAAACTATAGCCATTGTATAATCCTCAATGGCTCCGTCTGTGTCGTTGCTATTGTCCTTGAACCAGCCACGACGATAGTACCCTCCAAAATAATCAGGATAATGGTTGATATATTTACCCGACTCAACGATAGCGTCTTTCGTATTCCCGGATTCATACAAAAGATCTGCTTTTTCCATCACATAATCAAAGTCTGTAGAATCCAAGGCAATCGCATTATCAATATGATCCAAGGCCAAGGAAAAGTTCCCCATTTCGCTATGGCATTGTGATATGCGATAGGCGACTACATCGGAAGCATCTTTATTATAGCAACTTGTATAATATTCAATGGCCTTTTTATAAGCATCAGTACGTTCGTGTACAATTCCCAAACAATAGAGCCAATATTCATTATTGGGATTTTTTGCGGATTGCACCTTTAATTTTGCTACTAACGGAATCATAGCGGAATCTGCGACTTGCTGCATTAAATGAAATGCTTTATTGTCACCGTCAATATCTAACGCTTTGATAACATCATCAATAGCTTTGTCGTATTGTTGTAGCCCAAAATAACTTTCAGCCCTAAAAGAATACCCTGAAGAATAGTCTGATGCCAACCGTGTCACATAATTGAATTGCTCGATTGCGTCATTATATCTTTTTTCCGCATTGGCATTTCGACCAATTCCCATGTAGCCCATTACACTACCAGGATCTATTGATATGATTTTCTGGTAATCCTTATCTGCCAAGTCATATTTATCCATATAATAATATAGATTGGCTCGCTTTTCATAGACATCAGCAGCATCAGGAGTTTCTTTTATGGCGGATGTGAAATCGACAAGTGCTTTTTCATTTTCACCAAGTCCCACATAAACTTCTGCACGAACAATATATGCAAAGGCTCTATATTGTTTGTCCTTTTTAGGAATATGCTTTATTGCCAAATCTACAGCGGTTAATGCGCGACCATACTCCTCTTGATAGTTTCGTACAGTCGCAATCCAAGCCAAAGCATATCCGTTGTTTGGATTATCTTCCAGCTCCTTGTTAAGGTATTCAAGAGCCTCTTCTGCATTGTTGTTTTGAATAGCTTCAACGCCACGATTGTAGTTGTAAGAATCCGGACGTTTGATGTTTTGGGCGGAAATCGAACAAGTCATTCCTATAACAACAAACAATGTGATAATTATTCTTTTCATACACAATAAGTGAGATAATTCTATGGGTGAATTTGAATCTCATTCACCCATAGAATTACGTATTATTTTTTTGTAAACAATCGACAAATTTCTCGAACCCAAAGAACGAGTGAAGATGCACTAACAATTATCAACAAGTCAATGGCACCTGTGGGATTGAAGTGCCAATCAAGGGTGTGAAGCATCGGTTCTACATTAAAGAATTCGTATGCAATCTCAGTGATAAATAGCTGACCAATAATGATAATTCCGACTATAGTCCAAAATCCGCGACTCATTTTTACTTTGAAAATACTTTCTCCTGTTTCAAATACACGGGCATCAAACATATACCAGAAGTGTGTCCATACAAAAATGGAGAAGAGAAGTGTAGCTTCGTATGCTGTCATCGGATTTTCACCACCTACAACTGCTGAGAACATCTGTGTAATCGAGGTTACTTCAGCATGGTTGAACAACCAGTAGAAGCCCAATGTCAAGGCAAAGAAGAACAAACCCACACCAAGTAGTTCTGTCATCATTGGACGAGTCAAGATTGAAGCCTCACGACGACGCGGTTTATCATTCATCACACTTGCAGAAGGGGGTAGCGAAGCGAGTGCCATTGCTCCGAATGTATCCATAATAAGGTTTACCCAAAGCATCTGAGTAACAGTCAATGGAGATTCGGTACCCATAAATGAGCCAAACAGTACAAGGAAGCAAGCTGCCACATTAACCGTAAGCTGGAATAATAGGAAGCGTTGAATGTTCTTATAAAGTGAACGTCCCCACATTACAGCACGGCCGATTGACGAGAAAGAGTTGTCTATAATCGTAATATCAGATGCTTCTTTAGCAACAGATGTTCCATCTCCCATAGACAAGCCCACATGAGCTGTCTTCAGAGCCGGGGCATCATTCGTTCCATCACCGGTAACAGCAACAACTTCATTGTTCGTTTGCAGTGCTTCTACAAGACGCTTCTTATCCATAGGACGGGCACGGGCTATGATTTTCAAGTCGCCTACACGATCGCGCAACTGCGCATCTGACAGTTCTGAAAACTCAACTCCAGTAATAATGTTGCGGTCTGTGTCCGTCGCATCATTCCAAAGCCCGATCTGTCTACCGATTTCCTTTGCCGTTCCAGGTGTGTCACCAGTTACGATTTTAACTTTGATTCCGGCTGCAATCACTTCATTAACGGCATCAGGTACATCTAAACGTACAGGGTCAGAGATAGCAACAATTCCGAGGAATGTGAGTTTATCGGCTACGATCTTGCCATTTTCAATAGTAGCATCCTTATCTCCAAGTTCCTGATATGCAAAACCGAGAGTACGCATCGCTTGATTTTGATATGCAAGCAGCTGAGCGTCTATCTCTTGTTTGGAAACGCCGCAAGTATTCTTACACATGGCGAAAATAATTTCCGGCGCACCTTTTATATAAAGAATGTTCTTGCCTGTCGCAGATTTCACCACGGTAGCCATATATTTACGTTCAGTAGTAAATGGCAGTTCTTCAATACGCGTGGCATTCATACGCAAAGCCTTGTAATCTGTATTGTGTTCCTTCAGCCAAAGAAGCAACGCTCCTTCGGTCGGATTGCCAAAAACCTGTGGCTTATCTCCGGTCAAATCAAGTTGAGCCGTTGAGTTTACAGCTATACCCTCATAAAGAATTTCATCTGAAGGCTCTCCAAAGAAATTAGTTTTATAGACCTGCATCTGGTTCTGCGTCAGTGTACCTGTCTTGTCTGTGCAAATTATGGTTGTAGCACCCATTGTTTCACAAGCGTGCATCTTGCGGACAAGATTGTTGGTTTTAAGCATACGGCTCATGCTATATGCAAGTGAAAGGGTTACAGCCATAGGTAATCCTTCCGGTACGGCAACCACAATTAAGGTTACAGCCACCATGAGGGTTTTAAGTGTATGAGCAAGGAGCAACGACCAAGTGGTACTATCTGCGCCAGCGTGTATCATTGAGAACGCTCCAATTACCATAGCGAAGAACAGTACGAAAAATCCGATGATAGTAAATATGCACTTAGCCTTTGACCAATCTTCAAATTTTTTGATGACAAGCCAAAAGAATAAAGCAACAGGAACAATAAGCGTCCATGCTTGCCAGTTACTCCATCCGAGGAAATGAATCAACTGACCAACAATTATCAATCCAGCAAAACCATAGCTGACATTCGTAATCCAATCTGCGAGTCCGTCAAGTTGTTCATTGAGCGGTGTCTTTACAGAATCGTCAATTTGCGCTTCCTCAAATACTTTACCCATCTCTGTTGCATCACCGACTTTCAGCACACGCATCACGCCGTGACCTTCCATTACTTTTGTACCACGCATGACATGATTGGACGGATAGGTTGCTTCTTTGTCGAAATGCGCTGGGTCGATGGTTTTGGCGCAAAGAGGCTCACCTGTAAGCGTTGACTCATCTACACTGAGAGTAACAGAATCAAGAAGTTCACCATCGGCAGGTATTTCATCACCTGTGTTAATGATGACAATATCACCTACAACTACATCTTTTCGAGGAATTGTAGTAGTCGTACCGTTTCTCATAACTTCAACCAATTCATCATCGTTGACCTGATTGAGTATTTGGAAAGCCTTGTTTGCCCTTTGTTCAAAGATGAAAGCAAGAGTTGTTGCCAATCCTATGGCAACGAAGATACCTATTGGCTCAAAAAAAACTTTCCAATTTTGCCCTAAGCCAAAGAACTCATAGAATGAAATTCCGATTGAAAGCACTCCGGCAACAAGGAGAATGATGATTAACGGGTCTGAGAATTTTTCAAGAAATTCTTTCCACCACGGATCTTTTTCTGGTGGAGTAAGAATGTTTGCTCCATACTTCTTCCGGCTTTCTAGCACTTGGGCATCAGTTAAGCCAATGTAATTTTTCTTTTGTTCCATATAATGATTCTATTTAATAATATTTTTCAAATGTGACTTATGCGTAATACTGCGATGATAACGACACTACAAATTCAACTAATCATATGTATCGCATATAGATGTTTAGACTACTATTTTGTTTTTTCTACAACCGACTTTATTTATACCGAATTGAAGACTACGACCTGTTTTTGAATTTCTGCACAATAATGACAGTATTTTGCACCCAAGATCATATGCAATGTTTGTATGTTCTTGAATTGCCTTTAGGTTTGATGGGAAATACTTCACTTTAGAACTCAACTTGCAAAGTAGCTCTTGTTCTATATGGTCAATATATTTATCCGCACCGATTTTGTCTATGAGCCAAGATACATCATCGTCAGTTATTGTGTCATGTGATTCTTCTAATAGATGGTCACAAATGGCCTGAATGAAAAAATTATCCCATTCTTTTAGATTGCCAAAATTTAGTATCTCTTTTCGTAAGTCAAATAAAAAATCAGCCTCTTCTCGGCTTACTCGACCATCTTTATATACAATCTTGCGCAAGTCTGGAATATCACTTGAAGTGATGCTTCCGTTTGCTATGATAGTTTGTTTAATCTGTTCTAAATTATACATAACGATTATTTGTAATTTGCAACAACATTATAAGCGAACCAGCTGTTAATTCCTTCAAGGAATATAGGCTTGTCATTAGCCCCATCCTTTTGCAATCCTATCCCATTTGAATATGATTCAATACTCAAAATCTTTGAGTATGGTATTTTCAGACTTTTTTCAGGAGAAGCAAAATAGATATGTTTATCGGTGAGGCAAACACTTCCAGAACCAATTTTTTGCATAACGGTTGTTTCAACAGGATGCCCCTTGAAACCACCCGTGCGATAATAAACGCCTTTCATTACTCTAACGCTAACACCTCTACTTCGTCCTACATATTCTCGTTGAATCTTTTGTTGGTAAAGTGTGATATTGCGGAATAGCCATACTAAATGCTCTGATTTGTTCAGCAGAAAAGGAAAATCACCTGCAATGGTTATTTGAGGTGTTGGAATATTTCCTGATAAAATATCACGAAGGACTTTTGACTGCAAGACCTTTTCAAGAGATTTATTGGCATTGAGGAATGATTGTGAAAGCCCGGAATATTGAATGAATCTGGCAACAGTTTTCTCTTCTGCTGAATCAACTATCCCATCATTAAGATAGCCGTCAATAGCTTCATCAAATGCAGAACAAAACATATTGTCTAAAGACGTTTTGTTGATATGCGAATCTTGAACGATTTTCCTTATTTCTGAATCTTTCAGATAAAAATCCTCCTTATGTGTAAAACAATCTATTATAATTTGTTTAATAAAAGACAAACCTTTAAGATGTTTTGCTTCGCATTCATTGTGTTTGTTACGAAAGAAACCAGCATCCTGACCGCAGTATAGACATTTTCCCATAGTATATTAGTTTCTAAGTTTTGACTGATAATTTACTCCTTGCTTTAAGTAAGTCATGAGCAACAATACAGCGATAAAGCATATGCCAACAGCGATAAATATCAATACGCTATAACCACACAACGTATCATATAGCCCATGCAACAAAGCTGGAATAGCTAATGATAGGAAGTACAATGATATACGATATTTCGGATATAAATTGGCGAAAGCAATAAAATATCCTCCGATACCGCACCATATTGCATGAAGGAACGGCAAACTGGTCAATCGTGCAATGTTCATGAAAAATGCTCCGGTATAATCAAGCTGAGTATTAACTGAAGTTTGATATCCAACTCCCTCATATACACCAAATGCAATACCAGCCATTAAACCATAAAACACTAATGTTTGTGGTATTAATGGCTCTTTTGCTCGGGCAATAAGAATATAAAGAGGTATCGCTTTTGCAAATTCTTCTGTTGTTCCAACTCCTAAAGTGTATCCGATGAAATTAAATGGGAATGGTAGATTTACAAGGTTGTAAAATGGATTAAGTTTTGTCCAACCTACGATATCCCATAGGAAGAATATACAGAGTTGCGTCATAAAAAATACAATTAATGTATATTTCAACGACACTTGCTTGGTTCTAAAAAAATAGTAAAAGAATATTCCCCATATACATGAAAAATACAGTGCAATAGCATAAAATATTCCCATTGCAGGGAAGGGTATTGCCATGAAAATGGTAGGGAATAGACCTATTAAAGCTAAAAGTAACAGCCTTTTATCTGAAAGCCATTGTTTGCTGATAATGGTGGATTTTGGTAATATTAATTCGCCACCAATCATCGCTAACTGGTGAAATAGATGTCCTTTATGAGGTACTTTGGGTTTTAATCCTGCCTTTTTCAGAAAATACTTTACCGTATTTTCTTCATTCGTTGCATCGTTTCTAGCAGAATCACTTCTGAGAATCTGTCCGGAATTGACATACGTCAAAAGGGTCGATTCATCATAGGGGCCAAACTCTTGATTATTCCTTTTTACGTATATCATATCTCAAAAACGAATAGTTCTGATAAAGTCGATAATATCTAGCGTTTCATCCTGTATTTGTATGGAATGAATGACACAAACTTTACCTGTTTTAGGACTAAACAACAAAATGAAATGCCATATAATAGGCGTTTCTGTATCGTATTTCACTGATTTTATGAAGTATGGATTACCATTAATTTCTCTTTTTTCGTTTGTGATTTCCTTATACGAATAATCCTTTAAATCATCATCCTTCCAGCCATTCCAATAAGTATTGAAATTCTGTACAGAAACGTCTGAATCATAGTCGCTAACAATGCGTAAATAGCTATATTCTGATTCTAAATCAAAAACAGTGATTTTTGGATCGTCTAATTCTTGCTTTTCGCAAGTAAAACCGTCTGGTTTAGTGAATATTATACGACCATCTGTATATTCATTGTAATCAAGATCCGTGGTTGATATAAAGTTTTGTTCCTGCTCTTCTCTTTGAGAAAATATATTTCCAACACCTATGGCAAGGCATAATATTGGAATAATGATAAATGCCGTCATCAAATAATAATCCCGGCTAAAGACCTTACGGTATGACTTGGGTATTATATCTTTTACCTGTTCAGAATAAGTCAGATATGAGAACCAGATAACACCCCAAACAAGACTTCTGACAATACGTGGCAAACTACCGAGTCCCGTTTCTTCAAACTCTCCGCTTATTAATGCTAATATATTAGTTATAAATGTTACCACAACATACATCTTCGCTAAGAATACCGCATTGGGTTTCCTCTTGCAAAAGGAATATATTGTGTAACAGGCTAAAATGAGCAACATTACTCCTAAAACCACATCTGATATGGCCAGAAAATGGTTTCCATCGTATTCTGCAATGTTATATGTGAAAATAGGGTAAAGCGCACTTATTAATCCGCCAAGTCCTATCGAGAACAAGAAGAAAGTAAGCCAGCCATGAATACTATAGTTGGGGTCTGGATATTCTATGGTAGCAGATGTCTCTTGATTTTGCTGTATAACGTTACTATCATCTGGAGTTTCATTCTTCTCAGATTTCTCCAGATTTATACGTTTAGCATATTGCTCACATGATAAACCGTTAAATTCTATATTCTCTTGACAATCGGTGTTATTCCTCTTGCATTGTTCACATTGTTCTTTTATCATAGTGACAATTAATTATTAACCAGTTGAACAATAATCAGCCGTCCGCCATCCTCTGTAGACAAGAGAATTTTTTTGCCTTCGGTTAATTCTACATATTGACCAATTTCTATTTTCTTATCTAAGTCTTTATCGTACAGACTATCCAAACGACGATTAATAAGAATCCATTTGCCATTGAAAAAATGGAAATCACCAACAGGCTTTTTATCTTCATCGCTTGTCTTTTCATTTGGAGTAACAAAACGGTTTACATGCCATTTGTATAATGTCTGTTTGTTATAGACCATAAGACGATAATTTTCAGGCTTGAATACTCCTTTTTTAGGGGAATAATACAAGTTCAGCACAGGCAGTTGACCATGATATTCCTGCCCACAAAATGGACATCTCGGTTTTGTAGAGTTATCGAACACAAACCATTTTGCTTCACAATTAGGGTTTTGACAAGGCTGCATTAAATCAGTTGTCTTAATCAATGCCTGTTCCCATTCATCAGCAGTAGGTCGTAAAGTAGGATTGTGCAGACCATCTATAAAAGCTCTATTAAACAGTTCTTTCATATATGGGCCACATATGCTATATGGAAGTTTGGTGACATCACCTTGGGGTAGTTCACTTTTTGATAACTGATCGACTTTAGGACGATTACTCTTGTCTGACGGATGTTCAATGAACAATGCCTTGGAACCCATAGACAATTCTTCGTCTTTAGCAGCATCCAGATCATTTACCTTACCTCCTCTAAGCGGGTGACGGTATAGCAAATACATGTATATGAGTACAGCTAAAGCATGTCTGTCCGTTTGAATACTTGGTAGTTTTTTATTTGGGTCTCCAATTTTCAAACTTCTTGTTTCAAGCACTTCCGGTGCGATGAAATCAGGTGTACCAACAACATCTGGTGGATATTTACCAGGGACCACTAATCCATCAATATCAATGATTGAGGCTTTACCTGTCACTGGGTCAACAAGTACATTTTTATACGACAAATCTGAATGCGCCAAACCAGCGGCATGTAATCTCTTTACGGCACGAGCTATTTGAATACACATATGATAATGTGTAAGCCAAGTTCCTTTTTCTTCTGCTGGAAGAAAACGATTTCTCAATTTAGCAGAAGCGAACCATTTTCCTTCTTTTTCTTTTCCTTTGAAATTCCCAGAGCCGAAGAAAAAGTGTTTATGATAAGTAGGGCATACGATTCCTATTTTGCCATTCCATTCAACCATTTTTGTTGGCCAGCAAAAGAGATTCTTCCAATACTCACCTCCAACTTGATTGAATATTCTCTCCCGGTATGTTCCTGTTATATTTGTTAGCCGGTCTTTAGAATTTGCATCTTGCGGTTCTCTAAAAAATCCAACAACGTAGCTCTTGTCCGGGCTGAAATACACATCTTTCATGGCTCCAGACCCAATAACATCATCTATAAATTCGACTTTCGTACCATCGGTCGCTGTCAATGTAATAGTCTTGCTCATATCTTCCCTTTTTTAATATAGAATAGCTATGGTTCTATCATCATGATTCCCCGGCGACCAGAAATCCAACCATTTCAATAATTGATATTGAGACTCTGTATTATCATCAGTTAAATCAACCTCTGAGTTAATATTGACCCACAATTCATTCCATTTTTCTACTTTGTTAAGATTGGCATCTGTTTCAAAGAATGGATCTGAAATACCATCTGTCATCAATAATAGAGCAGAAAAATCCTCCTCGATAGAATACTTCAATCGAGACATAATTGATTCCGGAGTGAAAATTTCTTTCATTGTCAGGAAGCGTGTCTGACCTGCATATTCGCCTCCGTCAGGAGTTCCCAATAATTTAATATATTGGCGTTCCTTGTCGTAAATGCACATAGCCCCATCACCAACCCAAAAAGAAGCAACAAACCAGCCGAAATCAAACTTCTTACAGATGGCAAGTAATAGCGTTGTTGAATAATCACGTGGTTGATCTTCGTTAGCACTGGCGGTTTCAAGTATGGCTCTGTGTGCTTTATGGGCTGCACCTCCTACTATGTTGTAAATGAGTGTGCTGATAGCTCTGTTTGATTGACCTTCTGTTGTGCTATTTAATGCAATGATCTCTTTTTCCAATTCAATAGGATTCTCCAATGCCGTTTTGCAGAACTCAACACAGGTTTCACAAGCCACCGCAGAGCCTTTCCGTGAATATTTAGCAGAACCGGCACCGTCTGCAACAGCTATAATGTACCAGCCATTACTATCATTATGATAGATATTAAAGTCATCATCACGTGCTTTCCCTTCATGGGCGTGTGAACGTCCACGTTTACTTGCTGCAACTATATCCTTTTGAGGACCTTTTTCATTTTCCACGACTGTTATGTATTCGTGTGAATAGTCCTCCTTGAAAAATTTGATGTTCTTGTCTGTCGGAATGTCTTTCCAAAGCGAGCGTGGGTCTGGATTTACTGCGACTTTGAATTTTCGTTCCAAAATACTATATCCTTCGCTCCAGTTCTGATATTTATATTTTAGGGTAATCTCATAATCACCAGCTTTCGTCGGGATTCCTTTAACCACGATTCCACGCTCTTTAGTACCAACAATTCTTGTGTCGGAAAGTACTTGCGCATCTGTTTTTTCTACTTCTGCTACTTCATTGAGGTTTGTAGAATCGGTGACTTCGATTGGTACATTGTCTTCATTAGACGGCATAGCTGATTCAGAAGCACAATCATTTGGAATCGTCTTTTCTTCTGCCGGATTCAAGATGATTTCCAATTCTGCTTGCAAGCCGGTATCTTCTAATCCTTCCAACCAGTATTCACAGACATCAGGATCATCTATTTTTATCAGTTGAGAGTATTCCTCTCTGACCTTAGCATTGGGTAACGTCAAATTTAAGGCATCAATCCGATTTTTTATAACCAATTCTCTATCCATATAGTACTCGTTGTATTCGTTATATATTTTTTCCAGAAAGAATTTTTGTATGTCAGAACGCTTTTCTGAAGATACTCCTTGAGGAAAGTACGTCTCAATTAATTGATCAATTATACTAGTCATATTATTATCCTCTTGCTCTGTTTACATTCATACCCTCAGCTTTCCCTTCTCCCAATGTACCTTCTAACCCACACCAAGGACATTTGTTGTATTCAGCATCACCGACGCAAAATATATTACCGCATTCACAGACTACAAATCCAAATTGATTTCCGCAGCATGGGCAGGTAGGTGCTCCAAGTAGTTCTATTGTGTTGATATTTCTTTTTGTATGCGATTTATCAGCCAGTATATTGTATGACTCTTCCTCTACAGGGAATGCCCCGACTAATTTAAAATCTGTGACGTTAAAATGCTCCAATCCTTCTACATCCAATGGTCTGATTCTTTTTGCGTATTTGATTAGGTAAGGACGTTTGGTTGTTTGGCACTTTCCCATGACAACAGCAAAATTTTCATCAATGCGACATGGTTTATTTGTATCAATCTTCTCCAGATTAATACCATCTATTGGAGCCAATTTTAGTTCATCATTAGCTGTTTCAGAAACAGATACACTTGATGTTTTGATAGATGCGGTTATCCATTTAAAGAAAGCAGTAAATGAATTTGCATCTGTGTCCTTCAATCTTAAAACATTGTCTGTAATGCTACCAAGCATTTTGGTATCAACATTATCTCCAATGGAAATAGCTATTAAGTTACAGCCTTTTCTGTATTTGGTGTTCCAACGTTGAATGGCTCTGTCTGGGTTATCGGTAGGGGTACCATCAGTGAATAGAAAGACTATCGGTTTCCAATCGCCTTTTGCCTCCAATGTTGTTTTTTGAACATCACGATCTATACTATCCATAAGATGATTCAACCCGACTCCCAATGATGTACCTCCGCCTATTGGGAACTTAGGTGGATAAAATTTGAACAACTCTGTCAATTCCGAAATTGTTTTTGCTTTTCCTGCAAAAGCAATTATGGATACATATACAGTTTCCAAAGCGTATGGGTCAAAGCGTAGCTCTTGTATGATTGTCCGTATGCCGTTTTGAACCTCTTCTATTGGTTCGCCTACCATTGATTCCGATACATCAATGAGGAAGTATATAGGTAATCGTCTCATATAATTAGTATTTTCTGATATTAATGCCTTTCTTAATCTATATGTGGGTATTACCTCGTTGTTGTTTGAGGTATGATACTACCAGGACTTAAGTGTACTTTACCGGGGCCTGTTATGCGAAGCATACTAAGTCCTTCACCCCCGAATACATTTTTTAGTGACCAAGCTGAAGAAAGTTGATGCTCTGAAATTCCTTGCATGGCAATAATGTGATCTTCATCAACTTCAATAGTTTCTCCTGCGCATAACTCCTTTGTTATAGGTTGTCCCTTGCAGTCCAGAAACACAGTCGATGTTCCTGATATTTTCTGTAAAAGTCCACCCATACCGCCAACTATACCTGCAATTGAAATTTTGGCAGATACTTGAACTAAGTTGTTGGAAGCCACATACACACCTCTATTACAAATCAGGGATTCGTTTTGTATCTTAACTGGATGCAGCCCAAAACTTCCACCGAAAGCGACTTTACGAGGTTTATTGCACTTATTAACGTAACGGACGAGGAAGATAGATTCTCCTGTAAGTTTTGCACCTAATAAATTGCCAATAGTACCAAGAGTTCCATTTCCGCCGCCATTCAGCACAACATCCTTCTCTATACCTTGTTCTAAGTATATAAGAGTGCCTTTTTGTGCATAAAATTCTTCGCCGTACATAAGCTCGGCTTCTATATGCTGTATGAAATTTCCAACTAACTTTACATTCATATTGCTGTTAGATTACGACGTTAACTTCTTCCGGTGGAGGAGGTAAGATTAAATCATCGGTAGCTCCGACACTTTTGTTGCCAACCTCAATTAAATCAGAAACCCATTTGAAAAAGGTCTTGAAGCTGGAACTATCCATTGTGTCTAAGGAATACACTTGATCCGTCAATAGTTTTAACGGTTCAATCTTTGCTTTCATTCCTGCTGCACAAGCTATGATGCTTGCAAATTTCTTTTTCTTGACCTCAGGTACAACCTTGTTATATACCATTATGTCGGATGGATGTCCGTCTGTCATAATGAACAATAATGGCATCCAGTCTCCCTTTCTCTCGGTAGTACTTAATGTTACTTCCTGTTCAACCTGATGACAAAGTTGTTCCAAGGCGGCACCAGTATGAGTCGGACCAGAATCCGGAGTTGTTATATTGGGTAACTGTAAGTCTTCCAAAGGTGTTAATGGCAGAATAACCTTAACATCTCTATCGTATGTTATAATACTAATGTTTACAGTTTCCAATGCGTATGGATCTTGACGCAATGTTGCAATCATAGATTCAATGCCAACTTTTACCGATTCAATAGGTTCTCCTTTCATTGAACCAGATGTATCTATAAGTAAGTATACAGGTAGTCGTCTCATTTTATCTAATCATTACTATTTCTTTTTATGCTGATATTGAATATTACAGAATGGGTATTTCAATAGTAAAGCGATATGCTTCACAACTGAAATACCCCATTATTATGTGAAACCGTATTACAATAGTTCCTCTAATTTAGCAGGGAAGTTTTTAGCCTGAGACTTCAGTTGCAAAAGCAATTCTCTTTCGAGAATGTCAATTTGCCCATCACCTTTGATTTTATTATACAACCAATCGGCTTCTTCGTCATCTATTTCCCCTGGAGAAAGTTTATCCTCCAATAAATAAGAAACGATTGCTCGGATAAACAATTTGTTCCATGAACAGTCATTGTCTTTGCCGGAAACAGCGTCATTAAGTTCAAAAAGGAAATCAGCTTCTTCTGAATCTATTTTCCCGTCAGTAAAAAGCAACTGTTCCAATTCTTTAACTTCATTGGCATCAATGATACCATCGGCCAAAAGTTCTGCTTTATATTCCTGTAAAGTTTTCATTTTTATCTGTTTGAGTTATACAACAATATTAACTTCTGGAGGTGGAGGTGGAAGTTCACTCAGACCACCAACTTCCTGACAAGTTTCTTCGACTTTCATACTGCCTGCACTTACTGAAGCAGAAACCCATTTGAAAAACGATTTGATTGTAGCACTATCTGCTGTATCTAGTTGCACTACACACTCTGTTATCTTTTTCAAGGTGTCTGTATTCGCACCTTGACCAGCTGCGCAGGCTACAACCATTCCAAATTTGCGTTTTTTGAATTCAGCCAGCCCTTTGTTCAAATCATCTGTTGGCTCTCCATCAGTCATAATAAAAACCAATGGTTTCCAGTCACCTTTTACTTCTGCTGTTGTTTTGGTAACTTCACTGTCAACTTTTGATGCAAGCAATGACAGTGCTTCACCCAAAGCTGTACAACCACCAGCATCGATGTTGGGTTGTTGGAAAGAAGATAGTTCTGTCAAAGGGGTTACTTGCTGCGCACTACTGTTGAATGTAATAATGCTCAAGTATGCAGTTTCCAGAGCGTATGGGTCTTGTCTCAATGTTGATACGAGTACCTGTACGCCATTTTTGACTGCTTCAATTGGTTCGCCATACATCGAACCAGAAGTATCTAACAAGAGATAAACGGGTAATCTTCTCATAAATATCGTTGTTTAACAGTTTGTAATGTACTTTCAAAATCTCTGTCCTTGGTAGGTTCTCCAATGGCATTGAACTTCCATTCTCCATTCCTCTTGTAGAAAACTCCCATTACCATTGAGACATTCCCGGCAAAAGTCGGGTCGTTTGCAATATCATAAGTTGCAAAGATTTCTTTTACTTTAGTTGGAGTACCTTCATAGATTCTAATTGAAGCAAAAGGTATCGTCTTAAAGTCATGTCCTCTAAAACTGTTTAGCACAAAAGCTATTTTTTCTGTTTTAGGATTCAATTGATTAAGATTCACTGTGATTACTTCATTATCCAATCCATCATCACCATCTGTATCTCCAGTCAAATCGTCTCCGCTATGTTTGATGGCACCATCGTTTGATTTCAGATGTCTGAACCAAACTTTGTCAATAACATTTCCATTTGCATCGAATTGAGCGCAACTTGCATCCAAATCAACGGCTTCGGTCGTAGTAAATCCAAGCCAATTTTTTTTCTTGATAGCACCCCAATTGACACCTACGCAAATGTTCTCCAATTTAGAACCATTACTTTTTTCAAGGTTGATTCTTTGTCCTTTCTCTAATCGTATTGCCATAAGTGTTATTTTTTTACGTAATCTTTAATAATGCGATGAATGGTAAATCCTAAGAATTTATCATCATAGGCATCACCGATAGCAGCAAATTTCCACTCGCCATTACGCTTGTACAATTTGCCCATTATCAATGCAGTTTTGCCTTGATATTTTGATTCGGCAGCGACATCATACTGCGCAAATACTTCCTTTACTCTTGTAGGAGTTCCCTCATACATTCTAATTGCAGCATAAGGAATTTGAGAAAAATCTTCTTGACCGCAATTATTCAAAAAGAAGTATATCTGATGTATAGATGGATTTAATCTATTCAAATCGACAGTTATGATTTCGTTGTCAAGTCCATCGTCTCCACCCTTGTCACCTTCCAAATCATCTCCGGAATGATGCAATGCTCTATCTAAAGAATCTACCTTTCCAGGAGGAAGGCCAAATTTTGAAAGCAAATCTGGTTTATATAGTGGAGAATAAATGTGATCACAGATTTCTCCTTGTTCATTGAACATTACGCAACTCAAGTCCAAATCAACATCTATAGTTTCTTTGCTTAGACCAAAAAATGTCTTTTTCTCGATTGCACCCCAGTTGCACCCTACACAAAATGAGGTCAATTTAGAGCCATTATTCTTTTCAAGATTAATGCGCTGTCCTTTCTCTAATCGTATAGCCATGATATTTTATTGGTATTTATTAAGGTATTCTTGTAAGCCACCTTTTTGTCCCATACCGATAGCTTCAAACTTCCACTGGCCGTTTCTTTTATAGATACGACCAAATTCAACGGCTGTCTCAACAGAAAAATCCTCTTCAAGCTCATATTTTAAGATTTCTTCCTGTGTATCTGTATTGAAAATACGGATGAAAGAATTGTGGACTTGACCGAAGTTTTGTTTACGTTCAGCTGCTTTGTGGATTGTAACTACAATTACAATTTCTGACGCTTTCGGTGTAATAGATGTTAAATCTATTTTGATACTTTCATCATCGCCATCTCCTTCGCCTGTGAGATTATCTCCAGTGTGTTCAACTGCGCCATCTGGAGATACGAGCTGATTATAGAAGACAAAATAGTCATCAGAAATTAATTTCTTATCCTCTCCAAGAATGAATACTGATGCGTCCAAATCGAAATCTTCGCCAGTACTTGATGAGTTGGTATCCCAACCCAAACCGATTGTGAATTTGGGCAAATCTACATTTACTCGTTGTCCTTTTTCAAGATTGATCATATTATATCGTTTTTTGTGTCATTGATGAATTTATTGTCAAAGGCATTGAAACTTTATTTTGTTTACAAACCGCATTAGTAGGCATATTTATCTACAAAGTATTGCAGTCCACCTTTATAGCCAATACCCATTGCTTCAAATTTCCACTCAGAACCACGTTTATATAAACGACCAAATTCTACTGCTGTTTCAATAGAGAAATCCTCATCTAAGTCGTAACGGGCAATATCTTCATTAGTTACTGCATTGTAAATTCGGATATATGAATTATGTACCTGTCCAAAGTTTTGTTTTCTTGCAATTGCTTCATGGATTGTTACTGTGAAGATTATTTCCTCAATACGTGGATCAACTTTGGTCAAATCTACGGTTAGAGTTTCGTCATCACCACCATCACTATTACCTCCCGTCAAATCATCGCCTGAAGATTCGACAGCTCCATCTGGTGATTTTTGATTATTATAGAAAACAAAAAACTCGTCTTGTGGAAGTTTTTTATTACTACCTAACATAAATGCTGAAGCATCTAAATCAAAATCAAATCCAGTACTCTCATTAGGATCCCATCCTAAACCAACACCGACTTTTGACAAGCCAATTTCAATGCGCTGTCCTTTTTGCAGGTTAATCATAATGCTCTAATTTATTTAATATTGATGTTTGAAACTATATTTCTGTATGTACTCTTACATAGAGTACATCAACCATTTGCAAAGTTACAAATTTATTTGCAGATAATATGCTTTTCTTTTCAAAAGTTTCATCACAAAAGGTAAATGTTTGACGAAATACTTCAAACATATTATTTAAATGCCACGGATTCAGTGATATGAGAATGCGTACTAACTCTATGTAAGAGTGAGAACTTTTATCAAACAACCACATTTTACCACGAGATATTACGATACAAGTAGTTAGCATTCAATATTTTCCATATTGGATACAGTTGAAATCTACTACAACTAAATTGTTATATTATTTGTTTTTCTCCAAAAGATTCAAAATCTTATTATTAGCATTATCAATGACATTAGTCTGAATAGATGCAAGATAGATGCGTATCGTCTCCTCATTATCATGTCCCATACCAAGACTGATGGCCTGCATAGGCACATTTTTCGATTGGGCTATACTTGCCCAAGAATGCCGGGCCACGTACATGGTTAGTGGAATAGGAATTTTCGCAAGTTCTGCAATCTTCTTTAAATACCTGTTGATTAGCATCATTTTATTCAAATACTGCTTACGTTCAGTTCCATCTTCTTTTGTGATAATAGGGAAAAGAAAAGGATTATTTGAATCAAGATGCTTATTGGCTATCGCTTCCATTTGTTTTTCCCATTTTACAACTAACTGTTGCCCTGTTTTTCGACGATTATACACGACAAATCCATTTGAAAGGTTCTTCTTTTTCAGGTATGCAATATCAATGAATGACATTCCGCGCATATAGAAAGAAAACAGAAACATATCCCTTGCAAAATCAAGGGTAGGGGTACTGCTCAAATCCAAATCTTTAATCTTTTTTATTTCTTTCAAACTAATAGCACGTTTTGAAGTCTTGTCTACTCCGGTATAAACCCGTTTGAAAGGATTGGTCTGTTCTGTAAGTCCATCATCTACCGCACGATTATAGACACTGCGGAAAACCCTTAAATAGAAAGAGGTCGTATTTCGGCATAAACCGAATATGCGCATATGACTTTCATATTGACAAATCAAAGCCTCGTCAATTATGTCAAAAAACAAATCTTCTCCATTCCTAAACTTCATAAAGCTAAGAAGCATCTGCTTGTATGTCTCACTTGTCCGTTCTTTTCCTGTACTTTTTAATTTCTCTATTTGAATTTTGAGATATTCAAAAACTGTCGTTTTATTAGAAGATTGGGCATTATATTCTCGTATGATTTCATCTACCGAAAAACATCTTCCTTTATTCTTAAATTGCTCAATGATTTTATTCAATCTGTTTTTCTCCCATGCAATTTTCTCTCGAACAGATTTGATAGCTTTCAGTCGGTTCGGAGCAATAAGCGATTGCATGACAATATCACAACGATGTTCATCCCACTCGGATTCATATATCCTATAAGATGTTCCTATTTGTTTTACCACTCTTTCGTGGATAACTTGAAAATACAAAGTGCCCTCTTTCTCTGGGAGAGAGGACACTCTAAACTTTAATTTTATTGATGCCATGTGATTACATATTTATTTGACTTTATATTTCTGAATCTCTTGTATCATTTCTTTTACATCCTCTCCAACCTGTACGAAGTTCTTGTAAAGGATGCGTTCCCGTTCATCCCTTGATTTGAAGGTATAGAACTTAGGAAGCGGTACATAGCCGGCTTCTTCCTTTTTTATCTCCTTCATGTCGAAATCCGTCTTGCAGTAGAACTTGGAGGTCTTGAACTCCTCGCTTTCCTGAATGTTCATGCTTCCACCGCTTCCTGTTTTTGTCTGCACAAAGTCACGTGCAGTCTGACCGCATATCCAGCCGGTAGGCATATCGGAGATTTTGGATGCCGGAACAAGGCTATCCATATTCTCATTGAGGTTGATGGAGGTTTTGTCCCGGTCGATAGTTACACCCTTTTTGAGTTGTACTACCTTACCGAAGATGTCGGATGATAACCATTCCAAGGTCTCTTTGGAACGGGCAGAACCGCTGACCACATTGCCGACAGTGGTGATAATCTTCTGCATACCTACCTTTCCATAGTCCGCTTCGAGCTGCGGCAACTCCTGAAATCCCAACGCTACCGACACCTTGTTGCTTCGTGCCGTACCGATAAGGCGGTCAATCTTGTGGAAATACAGAGTAGGCAACTCATCCACGATGATGCTTACCGGGATATTCTTGCCCTGTCCGGTGTTTACTCTTGTAACAAGACGATTGAGGATAAGGGCGTTCAGCGCACCGATGATGCTCTCCATTTCCGGGTCATTGGCAATAAGCAGGTATGAGGGATTCTTGGGGTCAGAAACTTTCAAGTCGAAGTCATCACCGTCCTTGTGGAATATCCAATAACTCTCTTTGGTCGCCAAACGCGAGGTATAGACACGCAACGTACCGATCATACCTTCCAACTGTTCCATTGCCTTGTTCTTCAAGGCGGTCTGGAACGGACCGAGCAACGGCGTCACCTCGTTGTCGGTCTCCAACACCTCAAAGATGGTCTGATAGCTCTCGTTAAGGAACGAAAGGATATGAGGCATATCGGAATACTTTCCGAGCCAGTAGGCCGGCTCTACTTCCTCGCTTGCGGAATTGAATACTCGCCCGGTGGGTATCATCCTCTTGGTCTGTTTGTCCTGTACTTTTTCAGCCGTGAGCATATTACCGTCCTTGTCGAAGGGCTCTTTGCCCCAATTGCAGAAGAAATAGATACAGGCTGCCAGGAAGTTGACAGCGGAGGTCTGGAAGAACTGGTCGCTGCCACTGCCTCCTTCTTTCTTGCCTTTCTGCAAGGACTCAAGCAGGGTTTCTGCGGTTTCGGATGCGGCAGCTAGGTTGTTGATGTATTTCAGCTGGATAGGATTTACCCTGCGGCTGTATTCCACATCCACGAAGTTGATGATGTTGAATTTGCACCCCTTGGGCAGTTTTCCGAGCTTCTGGTTCTTCTTGTAATGATAGTACAATTTGGTAGCCAATGTCGGAAATTTGTAGTCGTAAACTACTAAGGCAAAGCCCTTTGCAGAGTGCTGCCGGATAAACGGTTCTATGATGGAAAAAGTCTTACCACTGCCCGGTGTACCGACCACCCAAGTGCCTCGGAAAGGGTTGTTGATGTTCACCCAGCCTTTACGGAACTTGCCCTTGTAATAATAGCGCATGGGGATATTGACCGAGTATTTGTTTTCCTGTAACTCCCGGCATTGCTCGAAACTTTCATTCTCAAAGTTGAAGCGGTCTTTGAGCAAACCCTCTTTGAGGAATTTGGAGATATTGTCAAGGGCGATGTGAACCAGTATCACGCCGACCACGGAGGCAATCATATAGAGCCAGATGTTCAGGCGCAAGGAATAAAGCCTTGTTTCCATCGGATAACCGTACAGCCATACGGAAAGCACAATCAGCCCTATACCTGCTATGATAGGATAGAGGACTTGCTTGCGGCCATTGAATTCCAGTTTCTTCTTGTTCCTCGTGCCTATACAGGTGATGCAGATAAGCAGGAACGTGGCAAGTTTGCTGTACGCAAGATTTCCGTCATTGTATATCACCCACCGTTTGATGCGTCCGTGTATGTCGCAGAGGATGCCTCCCCAATGGTCAAGCATGGCAGGGTCGATGGCATACTCGAAGAACTCCATTAGGATGGAGATATAGATGACCGAGCGGAATATCTTGTAAAAGCCTTGTAATTCTTTACTTTCTTCCATAGCTGTTATTCGCTAATTCCTTTAATAATCTGGTTTTCAATCTCTCAATGTGATGATTGCCCTTGATTTATGAGCCTGTATTTTGGGCGTATCGTGAATCGTTCCGCTTCCCATAGAATAGAGCCATGCTTTGGCGGTCTGTTGTTCATTGACCTCCGTACTTGTCCAGTACCAGCAATCATCGGCTTCAACGGAAATGGTGTCTCCACCGCACATCTTGATAATAGGATTGATTTGCTCCTTGGCATGATAAAGCAAGCGCATCTGTGCCACCGATGGGACATAGGCGGATTGGCCGTATCTCCACATATCAAAAACTTTCTCTGCCAGTGGCGAGGATGTTTCTCTCGCGTCCAATAGGGCGAAAGTGTTTTCAAATCCGTCCAGTGCGGTGATGTCGGCGGAGGTGTTTTGCTTTACGCCAATGCTGTCGGCAAAAGCCAATGGCTCCAAATCCCACAGATAGACGGCATAGCCGTTACCCTCGGTGTTCTCATCGTGATTGATATGGAACACCACGGCAATGGGCTTTTTTTCGGATTTCCTGAAGTCCGATACCGACAATACTTTTCCGTCCGTGCATAGGATATGACAGGGCTTCATTGCCGTGTCCGGAAAATCCCGGTGTTCGTCACAAGCCATGAATAAAGCGGTGATGGCCAACATCCCGACCAGTCTGCTTATTTTGTTGTATATCTTCTTTTTCATCTTTCCTTTAGTTTAATGGTAATTTTACACCTAAGACAATGCCTGTGCGGAACAGGTCTTCGCCTTTTATCATCAAATCGGTCTTGACCTGGCAGAACAACTGCCAGCCACCACGCAATACATAATTGTGCTCATATCCGAGGTGGATACCTCCCAAGAAACGATGGGTATCACTTCCTGCCGACGCACCGATACGGACATTGCCGTAATGATTGCGCCCACGTACCACACAAGGCTTGTAGGCGACACCGAACCCATAGCTGTGGTAATTCTTCCAGAATGATTCGGGACAGATATGCTTGCAGGAGGCGCATTCGGCCCACTTGATGTAAGCGTTGGCGAAAAACTCCCAAGCATGGTGGTATTTGCCCTCGTGCTCGTAGGAGAGGGTAAGATCCAGACCATTTTGGTATAGGCAACCTACACCTAAAGAAAGCCGGTCGCTGTTATTTTGTGCCTTGACGGTGATGGCAAATACAACGATTGCCACCGATACCGATACAATTCTTCTCATGCTCATTCCTCCTCTAACAATACGGCATTAAACGAATCGGCTGAAAGCACATCCTCATAGTCGATATTCAGACGTATGTTCCTGCCGCTTATCTGTTTCTCTGTCATCTCAATGGTAAGCACCTTGTCGTTTGGGAAGGTCATCTTCTTGACCACAATCACATTGCGATAGCCGTGACGGAATGATTTCGCCTGCTCAAGAACCAATGCCGGAGTCAATTCTATGATTTGGGCATTTGTCGCTTTGGAAACTTTCTTGTCAGCGAGTTTTACCCGGATCTCGTCAATGTCAAAACGGATGTTTGTCTTGTTCTCAATGGAGAAGTCAATAAAAAAGTAATCTCCGACCGCATAGATGTTGTTCAGTCTCATATTCATGCGGTGTTTCCTGTTGCTCACATTCCGGTACTTTGCAGGAGAGTTCCATATTCGTCTGGCGTATCGGCTCATGTCCGACACAGACATGCTGACTGTCGGATTGTTGTAGGCATTCCGTTCCTGGAACTCTATCTCCTTGTCCGTTACGGCTTCCTGCATTCTTGTGGTATAGAGCAGCGCGTATTGGGTACGGTAACGTTCCGTGACAATGGTGACGATGGCAAGCACTTCTCCGTCTTCATGCCCGGTCTCTTTGGGCTTCAGACGAATGGTGTTGTTTATAGGCTGGTCTCCAATCACCTTGTCCGTGGAAATATCCACGAAACGTATGGGTTCGGAAGCGGTGATGACGGTCGTCACCTGCTCGTTGACGGTCAGCTGCTCCAATTCCTCGTAGGTCTGCTGGGCGAAAGTCGGCAGAATCGAGAACACTGCCGCAATTCCGGTACAGATATTTTTGATGATTTTCATATTTCTGAATCTTTGAATGGATTATTTACTCTGTATTATTTTTTCTCCTGGCTGTTGATGATATAGACAAACGTGCCGTATTTCAGATTGACCTTGTTCTTCTTGATGTTCTTGCTGATGGCGTTGCTGGTCTTCTGGTAGGCATCCTGAATAGCCTGCATACCCCATTGTGTCAGACTGTTCCCGTTACCACCGGTGTTCATGCTCATATTGCTGTTGAACGCTCCGCTGGCCACATCCTTTGCGGTTTCCCGGAAGGAACTGGACGGCACATACAATCCCTCCAGTCCGTCGGTGTCGTAAAGGGAAAGGCTGACCTTGATGATTTCATCGTTCACAAGCACACTGCTGATAGTCCCTTTTACCCTTTGCGAGGAAAAACCGCTCATAATGGCATAGAGGTAGGACCCGTTCTTGACGACCGTCTCGTTTATCTCCACATCATCCAACAGACGAAGCCTTACACGGCTGCCTTCCACGGCTTTGACATTTTCGTCAATGATTGCCTTGATAAGGTTCGGTTCGTGTTCGTTGTGGGCAATGGTGTTGAAATAATCGGAAGGTACTTTGACCTTCTTGACCATTTCACCCGGCTTCTCGGTATCGGATGGTGCACTTACGGCACGACTGTCTTCCTCGATGGTTCCGCTGACGGCAACAGGGGTGTCGGCTTGCTCTTCAAGGCTGTCTTCCATAATCGGGGCAACCTGCTCCTGCGCTTTCAGCCTTGCTTCAGCAAGGGCACGTTCCAACTCCTTGAGGGCTTCCTGTTCTCTCGTTCCGGCTTCGGCTGCTTCTGCGGCCAACGCTTTCTGCTGTTCCAGTTCGCCCAAGAGGGCGACTTCGTCCTGGCTGTACTGTGACTCGTATTTTTCTTTGTCATCATCGGGTTCTTCTCGTTCTATATTGTCAACCGCCGTGTAATCGGCTATCTTTCCCCACGATTTTGCCATGTTCTCATATTTGCTTCCGATTCCGTCTCCGCCCTTAATCGTGGCATCGGGCAGGTCGGGGTTCAGGAACTCCGTTGTCTGGAGGCTTTTGTCGGGTATCTCC
Source organism: Bacteroidota bacterium (assembly GCA_029567375.1). Classification (GTDB taxonomy): domain Bacteria; phylum Bacteroidota; class Bacteroidia; order Bacteroidales; family UBA932; genus Cacconaster. The sequence goes on from JAKQLB010000198.1 coordinate 69,967, forward strand.
GCTTTCCCCGTATTGAACAGGTCGAAAATGAAATACGAGGCGGCCAGCAACGGTATGTACAGAATGGCAGGAAGCATATACTTCGGCTGCTTGAAATTGATTTTCTCAAATATATTCTTCATCGCTGTTCTGATTGTCGGGGTTCTACTATGGGTGTTACCAAATCCTTGTGCCGTTTCCTGAGCAGGCTGTCCTGTACTTCCGTGGCACTTCTCGTTTCCTGTCCGTGGTGGTAGGCTTTTGCCAAACGGTAGATGTTGAATGTGAATGTGCCGATGACAAAGCCGAATACCATGACCAAGAACAGGATCTTGTTCCTGTTGGCAAACTCCTGTATCTTTGCCGCCATTTTGTCTATGCGTGTCGCCTTGGCGAACTTGCGCCCTGCATTCACATCGCGTTCATACCGCTCTTTATATTGAGGATCGTTCTTGTCTGGTATTTTCTCGCCGACCAGCATCCTGCGGAATCCTTTGATGTTCATAACTGTACGTTTTAATAAGTTGTTTTCGTTTTCTGTTCGATGTCTTTATTGAGAAGGGTGCGCCAGTTCACGATCAACAACCCATGCGGATTGTTCTCTGTTCGGGGCACTCGTTTGAGCTGTCCTGCCGTCACTAATTCACGCATCAGGATATTGCTCCTGCGCTCGATACGCTGACGGCCATAGTAGGTGAACTCCATTTTCCCCTTGTCAAAGGCAATGCTGTCGCAATAGATTGAAAAGACGGCACTCGTTCCTAAGATGTTGGAGTAAAAGCCTTTCTCTTTGAGCGTATTGTACTGTGCCAATCCGGTCTCATCCACTAAATACATCGCCTTGTTCATTGTGTAATGGATATATTTGTCATCGGGTGGAAGCGTAAAGAAGAAGTGGTGGAACATCTCTACATGACTCTTGGCTTCCACATCGAGGGTTTCTTCCATGGTGGTGCGGTTGACCAGTATAGGCACGTTGCCGTCCAATACATATACTTTCTGTTGTGCATCTGCAACCATCGTCCTTGCCGTCCAGATACTGCCCATGCTGATGATGATGCAGCCGGCAAGGAAGAGCGAACAGATGATGCCGACCAGTTTGATTTTATTTTCCAGATTCTTGATAACCATACCTTACTGTCTTTGTATTCTTAAACTTTGGGTATATTCACTGTGGAGTATGAGCATAATCTCTTCATTAACCATCCTGACCAGATTTTCAAACTCACAAGCGAATACTTTGGTGTAGAATCCCAGTATATGGACTTGTACATACACCCACCAAATGCCTCGTTTGCGTTTCTTGGCATTCCTGCTGCATTTGGCCAGTTGCAAACAGTAGGTCAGGTATGTCGCCAAAGGAGCTGCATAACAGTCGTAATTCTCAAAGCCCTCTTCCAACTCTTCATGTTTAGGGTCAAGAAGATGGTTTTCTGGTACGTGTAAAATCTCGTCTTTCAAACGCTTGTTGGCAAAGGTCACAAACTTTTCGTCCTCCAGCCATTTGTCAAATTTCTTTTGTAATTCCATTTCTTTATTCTGTTTAATTGTTTGTTAATCTTATCTTGTCAATGTGCCGATTGCACCTGTCGCTGTCATCTTTGCCTGCTGCGCCACACCCTCACCGAAGTTTCGGGTTGAGAATGCGGTATCGCCCTCCGGTATCATCCAGGCGGCCAAGTCCGGAACAAGGTTCAGGCATTTCAATGCCACGATACTTGCTGCCATAAGGTAGCCTGCCGAGAAAAAGGAGTTTTGCAGGTAAGCTGCCATTGTCTGCTCACTTACCGTGATTGCCGTCAGGTTCTCTACCTGTATGCAAAGCACGATGTCGAAAAGCAACAGCACATAAAACCCGACGAAGTAGAGCATCGCACCATAAAAATGTACTGTCAGATACCTTGTCAGCCACTTTGCCCAGGCTCCTTCCCACTTGGGCAATAGCGAGAACGCCCACTGTATCGGACCGAATATCGTCAGCATTCCGAGCAGGATTTGCTGGCAGTAAATTGTTGCCCACCAACCGATTCTAAAAACAATTAAGGCTATGAGCATCACGATTTTATCTATTCCTACCATGATTCCCGATGTGAGAGAGGTGAACCATAGTTTGGCTGCATCTTTCTCCATATTGGTCACTTCGTCCACACCTGTCTGTTCCATGGTGGCTTCTATCAGGTTGGGGTCGGAAGTGCCACTGTGCGCCACATCTGCCTGTGCTTGCAGACTGGTGTACATCGTGTCTCTCGCAAAAATGAGTTGTTGCACCTCCTGGAATTTATCCTCAATATGTGTGGCTTCTGCCTGATACAGGTCGTGCGTATAAGAACCGATGCAGTTCGGGATATAGGACAGAAAGTCCAACACACACCAGTTGCTGCCGCTGTTTACCATGCCTGTGTCTGCCGGTGGGTACCACCAACAGAGAATGATGGAAATCGCCAACGGCTTGAACAGCTTCATAATATCCAGCGGCTCGTTCTTGACCATCATCTTATACGCCATGCCTGCCGCCATAATAATGGCGAACAGGGCTGCGAGTGCCATACACATCTGCAATATCCACCAAAACGGCCCCTGTGAACCTGTAAACGTGGCATCCGTCAGGAACTCGTTGGTCTGAAAAATCACGTCATCTATCTCTTCTTCAAGCAGATTGATGCCGAAGTCTGAAAGTATATCTCCGCTTGCCATTTGTCTGTTTGTTTATCATACTATTATTATCTGTTTACACTCTCATTACCGTTTCCGTCATCGCTTCCGCCATCGCCTTGCGACCCTCGTACTGCCGACCGGGATTCATTCCAGCGGCTCATGGCATTGCTGATGATGCTTCTCTTGTCTATCGAGCGGTTGTTGCTTGCCGAAAGGAGATTTTTCGTGGCATTGCGGTTGCTCAACTGGACGAGGTATTTGACCAGCACATCATTCTGCTTGGAGACATCGGCATAGATTTGCAGATATTGTCGCTTTCGCTCTGCATTGGGCATATAGGCATCCTTTGTCGCTTTGATGGCGCATTGATATACCTGGTAGTAGTCGCTCCAACGTTCTTTCTCTTTTGGTAAGCCGCCTGTCAGCAATATGCGGTCTATGTTCTTCTGAAACTGCCGCATCTGGGATTCTACCTTGTCCTTTTCCGCAAGCCAGGCAAGATCCACCTGTCGGTCTGCCACATTCAAGGCTTCAATCTTGGCCCGGCTGGTCAGTGCGGAGTCAATGGCTTCTGCCTCGTCCACCTGTTGATAGGACGCCACACCTGCCGTCGTGCGGAATGCGAGCTTGTTCTTTACTGCTGCCGTTTTCTTGTATTTGTTGTGCAGCAACGTGTAATAAAGTTCAGGTTTGAGAGCACCGACTCCGGTTTCTCCCACTGTAATCTGATTCATCTTGGGAGAATCGTGGTTGTAAGTGACATATTGGGCTTTCGCTCCGATTGTCACAGCCATCATCATTACTGTTGTCAATATCCATTTCATATATTTCTCTGTTTTTTCGTTGTCAATAATCCAGTTTTCCTGATTGCCTCCACCTGCCGAAAGCATCGTCTATAAGTTCCCGTTTGCTTTTGGTGCGATAGACTTTCTCTTTCCAATAGCCGATACGGACTTGTATGTACCGCCACGTCTCGAAGTAGGCCCTGTTCAGATGTCTTTCGATAGTGTCTAAAGAATGGTTGATGCTGTTCAGCACCATCAGCAAGTCCGAAGTGGAACAGACTGCCGCTCCTGTGGCGTACAATACCAAATCGCTCACGGACTTGTAGAGGTATTCGCCTTCCTGGGCTATCATCCGTATGGCTCTGGCATTGATGGAGAGTATCAGCGTATCTGCCAACTCAATGTGCTTCCGTTTGATGACTTTTTCGTTGAAATCTTCAAGCATCGCCTTGTAGTCAGAGATTCTGTCACTGACTCCCTGATAGGTGGAATGGACATTCAACGCCGTGCGTAGCGACTGGTACATCACGTCAATCACATCGAAGGCTCTGGTGTATTTATCCAAATCCACGTTCAACTCCTTGTAACCGACAGTCTCCTTACAGCTGTATTCGTGCAGGAGTTTGTTGCTGTGTTCCAATGTGGAGCGGGCCAGCAACAGGCTGCGCTGTTGCTTATGGTCGTTGATGTAGGCTTCTACCGTTCCTACATCAAAACTCCACTGAGCCTTTGCGGACAAAGGGACAAGCAGCATGAGTATCAATCCTAATATGTATGTCTTGCCTGTGTTCATCGCTTGCCCTCCTTGATCTTTTTGTTTCTTACGATCTCCATCCACCGGTCGTGGCATTCTTCCACAAGAGACAGCCTGCGCCCCTGTTCGTCATTGATTGGTGGCAGCACATCCTTCAGCACGTCGATGATACTGCGCTTGTAGTGCATCATCTTTTCCAACGATACCAAGTCCGCATAAATCTTCGTAAGCCGGGAATCCACTTCACGGGCAATCTCAAGACGGTCGCTCGACCAAAGTAGATGGTACATGTCGTTGGTTTTCGTGTCATCCTGTGGGGCTGTCCGTGCATATTCCGTAGTTATCTTGCATTTCGGATATTCTTTCGCAATCTCGGCTATACGGTCGTTGACTAACTTCGCCTTCTCCTTTTCGTTCATGCCGGGATCGAGTGTCATTATTTCCACCACGTGGGTATCGGAATATTCCGTGGTCAAGTCCCACGAGATTTGCAGGATGGCTCTGTGTATCTTGATACCTAGAAAATATTTCGGTTTGCGTGCGATTTTCAGTGTTGCCCTTAACGTGATGATACCGTTGATATTGGATATCGTCCCTTTTCTGATAAAAGTGTAGCCGTTCCAAGAGCCGTTATCCTGCCAAGTGATGTTGTAAGCCGTCTTGCAGTCCTGCATGATTGCCGGGATGCGGTAGTAGTCATCGGTCGCCACATCATTGTCGTTTTTTGATTCTTCTTTCGCCTGTGCGATTTCAGCCTGTTTTTGCTGCCAGGTGGCAAGCTCCGGCTTCAGCCTCTCTATTTCCGCCTTGTTCTCATTGTATTTCTGACGGAGTGAGACAGCATCCTCCACACTGGCATTTGCTATCTGTTTGATAAGGGATTCATTTTCTTTCTCCAATGCCGATATTTGAGATTGGAGCGAATAGACTTTGTTGTCCGCTTCTCGTTGTAGAGCGTCCAGTTCCGACAAGTCAAGTTCTTCGCTCTCGGCTGTGGTCTTCATCGCACACTCTTTAGAATGGGCGTTAAGCGACTTTCCGCATTTACGGCACTTGTACTGGGTCGTTCCCTGCCCAAGTGTCGCTCCATCCGAACAGGTCACACTGATTGTTACCGTCTCACAGCCTTTCAGCTTCTCTTCGTTGGTTGCCTGATAATAGTTCCGGCTGTCGGACGCGATATAATAGACATACCCGTCTTCGTTCTCGTTGAACTCTGACAAAAGTGCATTTAGTTGTGCCTTGAAAGTGTTCAAGTCCATGGAGTAGGAGTCAAACAGATCCTCGTAAACGACTTCCTCGTTGTCCCAACTTTTCGTGACGTGGATTTCGTAGGCGTATGCTTTCTTGGTCTGCTTCTTTCCTTTTTTGATGACGTAACTGTGCTGATAATAATTGATGGCGTAATTGAATCCGTCATTGGCATTGTTGAGCTGTTGCACCCTGTTTCTTGACCATCCTGCATAACGCTCCGAATTGGAAAGGGCCTGTTCCCGTTGCGAGGCATTGGGATAGAAATTCGGATCGCTTGTCTTGAAGCGGGTCCATTCGCCACCTTCAAGAATGCTCTTGTCATCGGTCGGAGGCACATAGTCACAAAGCGGCACGCTGCCACGGTCACGTCTGGCGATATACCACCGCTGGGTATAATAGCTGCCCGAAGTCTCATCTAAATAATCGGTAATCCACGAAGTGAGGTTGTAATCACTGAACTTGAACAATCCTGCCACATTGTCCGGACCGCCCACGATACCAAGTATGGTCTGTCCTGCATTGTTTTCCAACTGCTCGAAGAGACCGCTGTAATGCTCGTAGATGTCAATGGCCTTGCTGACCTTGCCGTTCATCAGCTCATGGAAAGAGTTTTGCTGCAAAAGGGCGTTACCGATGTTGGTGATACCCGAAGTGGCAAGACCGGCTCCTATTTGGTAGAGTTTGTCCAAATCGGCTTTTAGGTTCTCTTTCGTGAAATTGCCCGGAACTTTGGATAGGTCGTCAAAGAGGCGTTTCCAATCCACATTGCCGATTTTCGAGAGTTTCAAAATAGCGGCTATCTCTTCGTTGAACTCCAAAAAGGCGATGTCAGAAAATGACAAGGTGCTGTTGGTGACAATGCTCTCGAACTGCATACAGAGGGCTTTGGTATCATCACACACCTTCATCAGATAGCTGCCCCAATGAAGGGCTGTCTGAGGGGAACGGAGCATCAGCTTGGCGACAATCCATGTCTTGGGGATAATCTTGTGTGCCACTAAATGATAGATTCTCCGATAGTAATAATTTTCCGTGGTGCTGCTCCAGATGCCCAAATCTGTGAGTGCTCTGCGCTCCAGGAATTTGCTTGCGAATATACCGGCTGTTGCCACTTCCGAAGCCTTATAGTGTTTCAGGATGGCTTGTACCTGCTCGTCATAATATGCCTCGGCAACAGTTCCTGTACCGTAGGCTGCAACCATTGCGGCCACGGTTTTCGCATCGAAGTTCACGCTGTAATACTGGGCGTGGGCCTGTTGGACGAAAATCGTGGCTATTGTCATTATTATGAGAGCGAACCGTTTCATTGTTGTTTTGTCTTTGGCTGATGAAGATTCAATACTTTCCCGGCAGCGTTCACTTTTTGGGCGAACGGCAGGGATTTGCCTATCCCGGAAGCATCCCAATCGGCACAATACCGCTCGATAGCTTCCTTGTGGCTGCATTGTAGCTCTGTCTTGTAGAGTTTCAACGCTTCTTTCTCCGCTCGTTCCGTGGTGTAGGTCATATAGCATTCATGCGGCTCTTCCACACCATAGACTCCGCTGGTTGTGCCACGGCGGATAAAGACCTCACGGAAGAATGAACGTCCTTCTTTATTTTCTAATCGGTTGATGGTGAATATTTTCTTGCAGTCCACATCGGTCAGTCCGAGTATCGCCTTGATGGTGTCGAAGCGTTCACGGAATTTGCTTTGGTCAAGCAGCATCACCACATCGGAGTTGTTGATGATGGCTTCCTTTACGATTTCAGAGCCGATGATATCCTGGATTTCCTGTGTCACCACACCCACGCTTGCCCAGAACTTTCGGGCGGTCTTGTACATAAACTTGATGTATTCCGCCATAAGTGGGGAAGCGATGGCTTTCCATGCCTCTTCAATGACCAAGACCTTGCGGTTCTTCTTGATGCGCATCTTCTGCAAGAACACGTCCATGATGATGAGCGTCACCAAGGGGAACAGGAGCGGGTCATCTTTTATGGAATCGATTTCGAAGACGATGAAGGTCTCGTCAAACAGCGAACTGTCCATATTCTCGTTCAGGGTCTTTTCGTGATTGCCGCCCCGGTAGAAGTCTTTCATCATATAGCGGTAGGTAGAGAAGTCTATCCCCAAAATGCTGTTCTCGTTGCAGATGTCGGGGATGCGTTGTACGGAGAACTCATAGAATGTGTTGAATGACAATGATTCCACTTTCAGTTCCTTTCTTCTTCGCTCTATCTCGTCGATAACCTTTTCTATCCGTGCGTTCAGTTCCGCTTCGTTTTCGGAACGGTTGCCGCCTTTGTTGCGCTCGTCAATCAGGAGACTTTTGCGCAAATCCTCCCTTTGGGGCGGTGTAAAGCCGTTAAACTTGTTGAAGTAGGTGTCATAATACTCTGTGATGACCTGTTCTATCAGTCTGTCTTCTGTCTTGGTGACAGTCCCTTGGCTTCCTTTCCAAATCAGCAGGACAAGGTTTTTCAGAAAACCGGTCTTCTCCACGTTCAGTTCCTGTCGGTTGATGCGGAACGGATTCATGGTAATGGGGCGTTCCTCCGTGTAGGAGATGTATTTGCCTCCCACGTATTCACACAATCCCTCGTATGAGTTACCGGTATCTACCATGACCACATCAGTCCCTTGCTCGTGAAGCTGGCGCACCACGCTGTTCATGTGGAAACTCTTGCCGCTTCCCGAAGGCCCCAAACAGAAAAAATTGCTGTTGTCGGTCAGTTTTTCCGCGCCCTCTTTTCCTGTGATGTCGATAGCCACAGGTACACCCTGCCTGTCCGTATAATAGATTTTCAAAGGTGTCTTCTCGCTATGCAGGATGCGCTCCTTGTACATCAGACAGGTGGCCGCATCTCCTAAAGTGAGGAAACGGTCATACTCCGGATTCATGCCGTAACAGTTGCCGGGAAAGGAATTGACGAACAGCTCCAACTGGTTATAGGCTCTCTTGGATATGTGGATACCCATCCTCGAAAAACTGTTCTCCAGATGGTTCGTGCATTTGTGGATGTCGGTCTTTGCGGATATGGCTACCACAAGGTTGTAGTGGGTATATACCAATTGCTTGCTCTCTCGTGCCACCACTTCCTGCACACGCTTGATGTCCTCGACTGCCATCTGGTTGCCGGGATTGGGCATACTCGCATGGCGGTTTTTCTTTTTGTCAAGCAAGGCCAACTCTCTCTTTTGGTTGGGAATGAATATCATCTGGTTATACACCACGGCTTCGGCGTTGGGTATGGATGATACCGCAGATACCAAATCCATTGGCATACTGCTGTTGTTGACTTCCACATTCATGTAAGGACGGATGACGGAAGGCAGGCTTACGCTATCCACATCCACAAGGCTATATACCTTGCAACGCCTGTCGCCCATGGAGATACATTCGTCATCCACTTTGAAATTGGTCATGGAGACTACCTTGTCTCTGAAATTCATGGCGAAGTAGCGGTCTGCATAGTCGCTGACTTCCTGTTTGCCCAGAAACTTTATCTGAACACCTGCATCACGCAACTGGTCATGCACCTTGCGTATCTTCACGAGGAAATCACGCCATTTCTTGCTGTCGTATGAAAACAGGCTGCTCTTCTTGGATTCCTGAGTGATGGTCAGATAACATTCGCTGTCGGTGTATGGTCTGCCGTTGAAGTAACGGAAATAGGATGAAGAGAGAAATTCACGTTCCTCACCGTTCATTCCCTCAAAGCTCTTTTTTACAAAAATGTCCTGCTTGTGTAGGGCGTATCCTTCTCCCAATGTCTGTGCTATGGCGGTAAAGAGTTGGGTGAACTCGTAATAGGCATCGATGTTGGCACAATACTTCTGCACCGGATTCTCCACTTTCAGCACAGCGGAATATTCGCCTGTCTTGGTATATATCACACCGATACCGTCTGCATTTTCCACGGAGAAATAGATGTCCTGGAATATCCGCTTCCGTTTGCCTCCCGTGCCAAAGGCATAGACCGAAATGGCCATGCCTGCGCAAATGGCAATAAAAATCAGGAAGATGTATGTAATCATTCGGTTATTTACAATTAAGGGCAGGCTGACCTAATCAAAGGACAAGCCTACCCACGTTCAACATTCAATATATCTATTCATGGTCAAATGGTTTTCTGTTACATTTTCTTGGAATAGGCATAGATGAACACTCCTCGTTCCTGTCGTTTGCTGTGCAGCCCCTTGCGCTGCTTGAACAGAATCAGTCCGGCACCGCTTGTTACGGTAACTGCCAGTACAATCAGTGCGAGAACGAATCCTGCCAGACAGTAGGCTATGATAAAGCCGACTATGGCAATGCCTATCGTAGCTGCCGCCCAATAGATGTATCGTCCCTGAATACCCATAAATTCAAGGGGACGTTGAAGCCCCTTGAACAATGGATAATCGGGATAGTGTTCCTCTCTGCCGTCCATACCGCCTGTGCTTTAAGAGAGACCGAAGAACAGAGGAAGTGCCTGGGCTGCCGCGATGAGGAAGATACAGGCTCCGACCACCATCATGATCTTCTTCTTGACATCCTGCTCCTCGTTGTTCATCGCGATGTAAACCGAGATTGCACCCACTACGGCAACTACACCGGCAATGGCGTAGCACAGTTTTACCACAATGGGAACATACTTGGCGATTTCCTCGCTCACTTGGGTCAATGCCGCTGTACCGGCCGAATAGTCTCCTGCGGTGGTCTGTGCCATCATTGCGGTTACACCACACACCATCATCAGGCAGGTCATCTGCGCTTTCTTGGAGGTCGCAATCTTCTTTGCGAATCGTTTTGCTTTTTCAAACATGCTTGTTTCGTTTTAATTGGACTTTAATTATTGTTTTACACTCGTGATTCTCTAAATTCGGTAGCCGAAGAATGCCGGAAATACGATGGATGCCCCGATAATGAAGAGGCAGGCTCCTACCAGCGTGAGGATATGCTTGGTGATTCCGTCTTCGCCCGTGTTCATCTTGATGTATATCTGGAATGCGGCTATGACCGCAAAACCTCCTGCAACCGCATAAATGATATACTGGACGTACATCATCATCGTTACGACAAAGTCGTGCATCGAAGCCAATGCGTCTGCGCCCCAAGAGTAATTCACGCTGCCGCTCTTTGCGAAGACCGCACAAGGCAGCAGCATGAAGATTGGAGTTATTGCTTTTTTGATGTTCCATCCTGTCATAGTTCGTCTATTGCCGGTTTTATGGTTACACCTCCGTTGGATGGGGAGTTGCCAAGACCTTTTCCCATCATCAATTTGTATAGCTCTGCGGAATTGTAAGGGTTGGAGAAAGTGGCATGTGTCTCTTCCATTTTTTCCTCAATCCTGTGGTTGATTGCTTCAACCACATCCTGCTTGTGCTTTTCGCTCTCCGGTTCTTTATCGTCCGACACAGACTGCGTTTCATCAACGTAGTGTGTCTCATACTCGTTGTCCCCGACATTGAACCCCTTGTCGTTCTCCACCACGCTGACACTTTCTTCCGCATCAAATTCGCTCACGTCGAACTCTTCTTCCTCGGATTTCTTCTTTTCACCGTTTCCGTGAAGGTCTTTGGTTATCATTACCGCATAATATACGATGTATGCTACGGTCAGCACAAGGACGAAAATGAAGTATGCTTTCATATTTTTATAGTCTGAAATTAGAATATGATTAAAATATGACTGTAAAGGAAATACAATATTTTCATACTCTGAAAAATATCTGAGAAATCAGGCAGAATCTTAAACATTTTTGGGTAAAAATCTAAAATCATACTCAAATATCATACTTTGAATGAATTTTCAGACGTTTGACGAGTGCATATAAACACGAAAAGCCCTCCTTGTTAGGGAGAGCCTTCTATGGGTTGTGATATGCTATCAGAGGGAAGACAAAGACTAACGCCTTTTTCCCCTCAGATAGTCATTCAGGTCTTTGTAGTTGTAGTAGTTTTTGGAGTGGTCGATTACCTTTATCCCGTAAAGTCCGGCAATGGTCTCGACGGTCTTTTGCCCGGCGAGGTCGTTATCCAGATAACAATGGATGAAAATATATTGCTCCAGTTCCAGAAGACACTTTTTCAAGTTGCTTATGGAGTTCATTACAAGAAAATCGGTCGGGATGTCAACACATACGTGGTAATCTCCCTTTTTATGCAACATTAGATAAGAGAGGAAATCCACAAACCCTTCAAAAACGCAGACGTGTCTTTGGATGACATCCCTGTTGTACCTGATGACGGATATGTCCTTGCCTTTGATACATCCTTTATAATAAGGATTGCGGACTTCGTAACCGCCCTTGATGTTCTCAAAGGCTATGGCAAAATAGTGCCGTTTGCGCAGTTCATAGTGTATCTCCTTACAATAGGTTCTGCCGACTTCTTCATTTATGCCTCTTGAACGCAGATAAGACAGCAGGGCGTAGTGGTTCAAATCCACCACTTCCACATTCTCCATCTCATCTTCGACAGGGCAGGGTCGGACGGTTCGGCTCTGCAACTGTTGTCCAGGCACACCAATGGCATTCTCGCTGATACGCAGCAGTACCGTACTTACATTGCTTGTTTTATAGAGGTATTTCCCAAGTTCTATGATGTCCCCACCGGCAGAAAGTCCAAAATCGTACCATTCGTTGAGATTGTCATTGACTTTGAAAGACGGGGTGCGTTCCTCCCTTAGCGGCGAGAGATACCAATACTGATACCCCCTGATATTGACTGGATGGTGGCCGGTTATCCGTAGATATTCCACAAGCCGTATCTGTTTTGCTTCGTTGATATTCATTTTAGTATGGTTTACTTATATATACCCACAAACTAAACCATACCGGTTAGAGGTGGAATGAAGGGTTATAGGAATAGGTACGGCCGTTTTTTGTAATGGCATGATGTTCCAATAGAAATTTACACAAGTTTACCAGTGTGTTTCTTCCTCGTGAATACCCAATGCTCTCGTATCCTTTTTTTAGAGCATCAAGCAGAGACTGATAGCCATATTCCGCACTTTCTGCGAAGGTTGATTCCAGGGCGGTTCGGTGTTGCTGCTCGGTCATATCCGTATAGGAAGTCAGTCTGTCCATTTTGTTCTTTTTGAATTGGTGTTCTTTTACCAAGTGCGGGAGAGAGTCTTCTCCGATTTCAAAAGCAAAAGGTGTAAATTCCCGGTCTCTTATGTGCATGGCCCTTACCTCACTGATTTTCCCATTTTCATTGTTTTTTGATATTTGCAGGATAGTCTCGGCCTTATTGTTCAGTTCTGTTCCGATATGCCCTCTGGTATTGTCATCCCCTTTGTTTAGATGTAACACGGTGTGGATGTGCAGCTCGTAATAACTTGACCATCTCATCAGTTCGTTGATTATGTCAAGAGATTCACTGGGACTGTTTATGTCATGGATCAAATCACGGATGCCGTCAATGATTACGAGTCCGATGTTTTGTTCTTCGTGGAGTGCCCATCGTATAATGTCTCTTCTTTGGTCGGGAGTGTATTCTCGCAGAACCAAAAACTGGATATTGTCGTTTTCTTGGTCGGTAGGGAGTCCTGCCAGTTTAAGGATTCGATGAAGTACTTTGTGGCAATGACACTTGCTTTGTTCTGTGTCGATGTATAGGATTCTATTCTTGCAAGATGGCAGTTCTGCTTTGTACTTTAGAATTTCCTTTCCGGAGAGAGCCGATGCGACAATGGCACTGACATTGAATGTCTTTTTGCTTTTGGGTTTACCGGTGGAAGCACTGAAATTTCCTATCGTGGCAATGGTAACGCCGTCTATTTGTACGATTTCCTGTGGAAACTCATACTTTTCGGTAACACTCAGCCTGATATATTTCAGTAAAGATTTGTATTTTGCTTCGTCAATCCGGTAATTGTTGGGTTGCATCATATCTGCTTGCATTATTTTCGGCCTCCTTTTGTTGTTTTGTTCTTATTCTTCTGATTCAAGGCATAAGCAATGATATTTGCTTGCCTTTCAATCTCGCTATTGGAGAAGGAAGGGTTGCGTTTTATCCATTGATTCAGGTCGTCTCTGAGAATGAAGATATTTTTCCCATTAGGTTTATATACGGTAAGCTCTTTTAGCATGGTCAGCTTATAAACGTACCCTTTGGACACTTGTAGATACGCTGCCACTTCGTCTATATTGAGAAAATCTTTTGCCGTATAAGCGATTTTCTCCACATTCCCAAGATGGGTTAGCAGTTCGTCCAAAGATCCGAATCGTTTCAGGAAATTTTCAACTCTCAATATTTCTTGCTGGAAGTTTTCCAAGGAATTGTCTTCAAGGAGCGATTTCAGTCCCTCCATGCGAGAGAGTAATAAATCTATTTCTTTTCTGTTCATATTTTTTCTCCTGTTATAGTGGCTGGTTGTCCGACTGTTTGTACTTGATTTCTCATTGCCCATTCGCAAAGTTCTTTTCGATTGAAATACACTAATTTGCCGTTGGGTTTGTAATGCGGTATTTGTTTGAGTGAAGTGAGCTTGTAGATATAGCTTTCGGACAAACCGAGATAAGCGGAGGCTTCAGCGGTAGTCAGCACCTCTTTGACAGCCCAAATACGTTCTTTCAACTGTATGATGTAATTTTCGATGGTTTGGATTTTATCCACTTCGTTAATCTTTTGTTCCAACGTCTGGAGCCGTTCAAAGGGTTTCTCCGATGCCATCATGGAAATCATGTTCTCCATCTTGGAGAGCATATTGTTTTCATTTGCCGTTCTTCGATGTTTCATTGATTGATGTTGTTGAATTTGACAATAGGAGGTATGCCCTCCGTGGGTAATCGATTACGGAGGGCAAAGGTAGATAAGTGTATTTGCTTGATTATTTTGAGATTATTGAGTATCAACACAACTCTCAATACGGTTCTCAACAAACCGTCATTCCTTTGTTACACTTCTCTGCTTTTGATTAGAACGATGTACTTGTCTATGGTTGCCAAAAACTGCTTGTCAGCGACATTGGGGGTCGTGTCTTTTATGCGATTGAGGGTGGACGACATATCGTGCTGGGTCAGGTGTTTCTTTCCTGAAGAACTGATGATAAGCCGTTTCCTGGCAATTACGGACTGCCAATTATAGCTTATAACATCATGTGAAGCCAGTTTGTCCAACAGCAATACCAACCTGGTATTGTTCTTAGAGGTTACGGTCGGCAAGGTGTCTTTCGAATAACGGCCGGCAACATCGTCAGCATTCAGGACCTCCTTAAACAAACAGACCTCATTGGCGAGTTGCACAATGAGGTCAAGGGTGTGTTTGTCAAGCAATGGCTCTATAGAAAAATTGGAATCACTCAATACCGAAATACCCGAACTGATTTGGTTGGGTTCAATAGGTGTAATGGCATTCTGCAGGTCAGCGGTATAAAAATCCTCAAGAAGCATCGAGACACCGATGCCATCAAATGTTTCTTGGTCAAAATACCTGCGGACAAGCTTTTCGTGGTTTTTCAAAAGATCAACTACCGTGTGATAGTTCTTTTGATGTTCATTTTTGCTCCATGCGTCTGTTGCATCATGAAACCGCTTTGAATGGATAAAGTCAAGCACATATCGCCTGTAACTTTTTTGTCGTGTTACGACTTCTTCCTTGTAAGATACTTGGGCTTGTCCAACCAACCGGAATAGCCCTTCTTTACCGGTCTGCGCTGGTGTTCCTTGAAAACCGCGCATCGCTCTTTTCAAAAAGAGAGAGGTGCAAAGATAATTTCTTTGTCATAAAATAATGTATTAAGTACTAACGCTAACCTCCATGGAGGAAGCTGTATCTTTTTCCTTGCTGCTAAGATAGTTGTCTGCAATGGTTTTTAAGCGGATGTCGTATGTTTCCAATAATCCTTTTTTTACGATAAAGCGGAAATTGCTATCCATACTCTCTCTGTTAGGTGCTTTACCGTTTTGCAAACGGAAACAATTCACGCACTTCACCCATACATCATAGGGATTGTGTGGTTTAAAGGCCAAATGAGCGAAGTACATAAGTCGAGATTGGGTCTTTATCCATACTATCGGTTGTTCAAATACTGTTTCATCAAAAATCCCTTTGAATGCGGCAAATGTCGTATCGGCAGCAATATATCCGCCATCAAGCAGTGCAGAGAACATTGAAAGTATCTCATTTTCGCTATTTGGAGTATGGAATACAACTTTACTCGTATGGATAAGCCGTTCATCTGTGGCTTCTTCATCGGGTGTATTTTCGATGTGATTGAATTTGTCGCAAATAGCTTTTAATTTGGCATCATACCGATCCAACCATCCTGCTCGCTTAATCCAACTGTAGCCCGATACGAAACATCCTTTGTGAGGGGTATGTCCTTTTATGCTGAAACAACATTCTCCCTTTACCCACAAGTCCTTCTTGTTGAATTTGTAAAAAGCCTGATATACGAAAAAAGATAACTGCCGTTGCGTTTTCATCCATTCTACAGGCTTACAGAATTTTGCCTTGTCTAAGATGCCGGCAAATGTTTCAATTTCAGTGTCTGGAGCAATGTATTTATATTTTATTAAGTCCCGGTACAGCTCTTTTATATCTTCTTCATCTTGCGGTGTATAGAAAGTTTCCGTCTTGTGTACAGGCTCAAATTCATTAAAGTCAACTTCCGGGTAAAGAACTTTTGCAGTGTCGTAAAGTTCGGTATTGTACCTTGGAACACGACAAGTGTTGAATCGCCTTCCGTTTTCCCTTTTCCATTGTTTTTCAAAATAGACGTATGTGTTGGGAAACCTGCATATAGTAGATACGGCATAGGCGATTACTTTCAGTTGTATCGGCTTTGTTTGCGGTTCCGGCTGATAGTGTTCATCCAAGAGACCAGCACGTATGGCTCTTTGTAATAATGTAGCCACCTGTTCATTGGCCAAAGGCTCTATCAAATCTTTATATTCGCCTTTCAACTCTTCTTCTTGTCTTTCGCAAAGCGACAGCAAAGATTGCATATTTTCCGCATAACAGTCCACTATCTTGACGTATGCAGAATCGATTTCCTGTCTGTGGCTTTGTACATAGTTTACCACCGGGGTAGTAAATTCGTTGTTTGCGATAAGGTCGGCCAAAAGAGGAGAGGGGGCTTGTTCCATATATTGACAAATCTCTTCCGCCCATTTCCCGATATTCATCCACGAAGAGTCAAGTGCTTCAAATTCTATTTCATCATCCAGATCCAGCTGGCTTTTCATTTCGCCTACGATTCGGGTAATCTTCGTTATCTTTATAACGGTTTCTTGTCTTGTCATAAGCACAGGATTTAATCAATGTCAGGAATCAACGATACAGCATTCTGCTTGTTTTTGTCAAGCACCTTCGCGTAAATTTGTGTTGTGGCCAGTTCTTTGTGTCCTAAAAGTTTTGATACGGTGTAGATGTCTGCACCCAAGTCAAGCATAAGCACGGCGAAGGTATGCCGCCCACAGTGGAAGGTTAAATTCTTATTGATATTGGCAGCCATACTCCAACGCTGTAATTCCAATGAAGTCCAAGCTCCGTATGTAAATCCGGTAAAGACAGGATCTTCCGGGTTACCTCTTTCGCCAAGGTATTTTTCTGCCTGTGAGGAGATGTCAAGATACTCTTGTCCGCCTGTCTTTTTCTGCTTAAATACGATTCGCGTATAGTCTCCAAATTTTTGAACTTCACTCCATGTGAGTTTCTGAATATCGCTTTTACGAAGTCCGGTCAGGCATGAAAAGAGGAAAGCTCTTTTTAGAATAGGATAGCGGCAAGGAGTAGCAGCCAACTGTTTTACCTCTTCCAAAGTCAGATAGTCACGCTTTACTTCTGCGGCTTTGAATCCCTCGATTCCACGCAAAGGATTTACAGGAATGATTCTTTCATCGTAAGCCTGATTGATGCAGGCACGGAGCTTGTTGAAATAAGAGACCTTTGAATTTTGGGATAATCCTTGGAACACGTCTCTTTCCCTACGTGGACCGGTTCGCTTGTGAGTGTCTTTCTCCACGTTGTTCAAAAAATCCTTGAAGCCGTTTATAAACTCCGGAGTAATATCTTTGAATGTGGTTTTCTCATCACAATAGATTTCGAGATAACGCAAGCAGCTTCTCCAGTTACCCCAGTTTCCCTCAGATTCTGGATTCTTGTGTCTTTCTTCAACCATCTTCCGATAGTATTCCAAAAAAGGAGTATCTTCTTTAAATTGGCGAGTGAAAGAATACTCTCCGTTCTGCATTTCAATGAGGCGTTTGGATTTTATAGCCTGAGCGGTTGCCAATGTCTGTCTGTTCTGCTCACGCTCCAGTGGAGTAGTGGCATCGATTAGATAAAGTTTCAAATACTCTTTCTGGCGTTTCCCATTCCTGTAGATGTCGAGATACAAGCTCACGTTACCGTTTGCCAACTTCTTTTCCCGTAGCTTTACAGGTTCTTTTTGGATTGTTGTTTTTTTAGTCATAGCCTGTTCCTATTTAATGAGAAATGTGATTTATTGTCTCCGAGGGACAGAATTTTGTCCCTCGTGTCCCTTACGGGGGACAATCTGGGGACAAAAATACAAAAAAAATATGAAAACAGGCAGAAAAAACGGAGAGAAAGAGAAAATATAAATTCTCTGAAAGTTATTGATTTTACGCACTTTACAGATTTATATTTTCTCTTTTTATGCTTTTATTTTCTCTGGGTTATTTCCCAAAAAAGAATTTTATCATATTTTCCGCGATAAACGGACAATGCTCATTTTGCTTGTAATGCCGATTGTGCAGATAATTTTGTTCGGTTTTGCCATTACTACCGAAGTGAAAAACACGCCTTTTGCAGTTTTTGATATGGT